>JAFGJD010000004.1 GCA_016929235.1 Candidatus Babeliales bacterium
ATCAATGAACGGTAATTTTTGTGAAGGAACGGTGGTCTATCATCAACTCCCACGAAATGTCTTATACGCGCTCAATGAAATGGGATTTGACCCAGAGGCATACCGTGTATGTGCTGGCAACGAACTACAACAACTCAATCATAAAGAGCTCATGGCGCTTGTACACGCCGTTGCAGATATGCGCTACCAACATAATGGCAATGCCATGATCCAAGATACAACGGCCCATATTCTCACCACCGCAGATCGAGCTCGACTCCATAATGAACACGGTGATCTCAACAAAACCAATATTCTCCTAGAAATATGTTCGTATGCACACAAAGCCCTCGATTGGCATATTATCGCCATGAAAGAAGTGGGTCGTTATTCAGTAAGACAACTTGCAGAGATTGCTCAACAACACGGCATCATTGCTGATACTGCATTTGTTGAACAATGGGAGCACGCCGTTGTAGAAGGCATAGACTTTCTAGGACAGGGAGCACACGGGCCTTTCGACTCTGTAGAGCGACTTGCCTATGCCATAACACACCCACAAGAAGTCTTGGAAGCTACTGGTAATATCATCGCGCGCACCATGAGGGTATTAGCTATACAGGCCGAAATAGAAGACACCTGGGTCCCTGGAGTCGTACCAGACATCGAATCAATTGCAGCGTTTTACAGACAAGAGTTGGAGCCGCTCCATAAGACACTCGTACACCTCTCACAGATGAACTCAAAACAATGGTTCCGGTTCCTTACGTCACTTGGATGTGACATGAAACTCTATAGTTCAGGGGGGCGCTTTATGAAAACAACAGGAACTCATATACGACAATCTTTTTTCAGACACATTGCTCCCATCATAGAAGCTGTAGAAGAAGAGCAGCTCGCACAAAAAATATTCGAAGTTGCGTCAGAAATGGAAACCGTTGCACCTGGATATTGGGGTTACGATCCAAAATATCAAAAGCCAACACCGTTCACATATAAATCTCTAAAGTTATTTCGCAAAATTCAAAACACACTAGAACTAATGGCCATGCCCAATGCGGAAGTAGCCGCCTTGAATAATTTATCAGGCAAAATGGGACGACCTCTTGGAGAAAGAGTTATACGCCACATCCTTGAACCCGAAATTCGCATGGGAGGCAGATATAATGGTGGCCACTTTTATCAATCTGCTCTAGTGTTAGAGGACTTAGGCATCATAAAACTGACAAATAAAATGGTTGATAAACAGGGCGTCATCATGGCAGATATTTTGGAAGTCAGGACTGGAACTTTATCTCATGGGAAGACATTCTTCCCTGAATCTTGGACTCGTGAGCAATGTCTAGAGGCAATACAGAACGTGCAAAGCAAACTTGCATCTCGTGTCAAAAAATTTCCTACAGACAGAGTCATGACCTCCTATGGAATCGAAATCGAAGTCGCACATAATGGTGAAACACTTTTCACAGCATATCCGCGTTTCAATAAAGGATAACATGATTTATCAAGCAATCATTTGCACGAAATCATTAACCATAGATTCTGCTTTCAACCATCTTGCAACTCTCGCTTATTTTTTGACATCGGTTACTCAAACAGACAATATCGACAGCTACTACAAGATTGCTCTCTCAGATGAAAACACAAGTCAAGGACAAGGGCCAGGAGACCTAAGCTTTGAAAAAAACAAGACAACCATACGAATTAAGACCGATTTAGATTGCAAATGGGACAAAGAGGTATTCACAAGCAGTGCGGAAGCTTTTATTGCTATTCTCGAGAAATGGGAGCAGCTACTACAGGAAAATCACAGAGAAATTGTGATTACTCAAGACGGAGATAAAATAACCCTCGAAGGAAGAGACTAATTTACAAATATCAGAAAAAATGAGGCATACCCCAAAATTGCTCCCCTCATAGAAGCTGCAGAAAGAGCTCCCGTACAAGTCACCGAAAAAATATTCGAAGCTGCATCAGACATGGAAGCTGTTGCACCTAGATACTGGGGTTACGATCCAAAATATCAAAAACTCGACACTCCTGACAAGGCAATTATTCTCCCCACCGTTCAGTTTATTCGTATTTTGGAAACATGGGATCGCCTGCTCTCAGAGCAACCACAAGAGATCATCATCAAGGATGGTGATGAAATCAGACTCGAAGGTCGCAACCCTTCCCCTTGACGTCTTATCGACACACAGTACCTTATGGACTATTAAGAACAACTGAGGAGAACCCATGAAATCGCTTCCGCTACTTTTTGTCGTTACTGCAGTCTATGTACATACAGCAACCGCATCTGACTTTGATCGCGAAGATGAGCTAGTGTCTTATAGCCATCTTAAGCATATTGATCCCAATGAAGTCATGCGATCTGAAACCCTAGTCGACAATCTCGTTACATCCTTTTATAAACAACCCCCAGTTGTTGCACGACCTATCAACTTTGTTGAGCAAACATGGCAGGCATTCTGGCGATACCTCATTGGAGCAGGTTGCTATGGCCTCGCGAAAAAGCTGTATCTTAAAATTCAGGGGGTTGAAAAAAATAACTCATACCAACTGACAGGACTGCAACTCCTTCTATTGCTAGTACCATGGAGAAAGTTTATTGAGTGGCAAGATAACTACTGCCTACAAATGCGTATTAAGCCAAATAATGCGGCTCATATTGCTGGATTTATCTGTGCATCATTGGCTACGGCAAAGTTAAGCTAAAGCGTCCAATATGGATGTTCACCAGATAGTATGCGAACAACGTCGCTCGCCTGCCGGTGCTTCCTGATAAGTTGTCCTGACACAAATGGATCTACCCAACTCCTGCAAATCCACGCCTTAAGCACATGTCGGACAAATCCTAAAATCAAATCGGCTGCTTCATACATTTTAAATTGCGCAAATCCAAGTGGCGTTATTTCTGCGCCGCCGTATCGAACAACAATAGTATGTTTCTTGTGAATACCTCTTTGTGCAAGGGTACAGAGCGATATAAACACTGAACCGTTGTAACTGCGTATTGCATCCATCACAAACATAGCCTCAAAAACCTCTCCATAACTGAGACCATGTAAAGGCGATAGCTTGTATCCTCGTTCAAGAAGATAATCCAGAATAACTCGATACCGATTTGCCGAACGTTGCATGTCGCTCTCATCGAATGCTTCTTGCACTATATCGCGAGCGTCATACTCTTGGTTTTTTGCGGCTCCATCAAAAACCATAATGATCGCATAGACAAGATCGATGATACCCAGACGATGCCCATCAATCTCAAACGTAACATCAAACTCTCCTTCAAGAACTCGTGGAAATGAGAGATTGCAAATTTCATCAATCGTATACAGCGCGATAAGCGCATCTCCAGGCGATGCCCACTCTACGCCAGCATTTCTTGGAACAAAACTTCTCAATGGCCACCTATCAGGCTCTCTATAAGAAGCATTATCATGATGAAGCTCGTCACACCCATAGGATCGCCACCGGTCATGCATGGTATCTCGTTTGCACAGGCGACGAACCGTCTCTTCATCTATGACTACTTCATACCGATCCGGAATTCTCTTCCATTCTTCCTGAAACCTCTGCCACCATTCTTCCTTGTTAAATTCAAATGGTTTATCCTGTTCATTCGCCTCATCTTCTTTCCTCTGTTCTTGCTCAGATTGCTCATCACAAAAAATTAATCCAACGACTGAAAAGAAAACATAGAAAATAAAGTGAAATCTCATGGTCGATATCCCCTACATGTTGTAGTATCAAGACCACAGTATATCGATTCTCACTAATGAGACAAAATCAATCCCATTTATGTCCAACACAGCGAATTAATATCTAAGCTACAACACCCTTTCTTCAGAACGCATTTCCCGCTCACGATCATGACGTGCGCGCATTTCATCTTCACGACGCCGAGCTTCTTCATCAACTCGTTCATGTTCTTGATCTGCCCTTTCTCTGCTGATTTTTCCCTCTGTAACCGCTTGCTCAATCTCCTGAAACCTTTGTACTTTTTGCTGAACCAGCTCCGCCTCTTCTTGCGCAAGCCGTTGATCAAAAACTTCAGACGTCTCTTCTACGATACGATTACGATACACGTCATCTTCAAAGGAAATCATGTCTGCAACTTGAGCAGCATCGATACCTGCTGCACGCAAATCTTCCTGCGTTGCCACGGCTGCATCTACTGCAAGCCCCGGTACGCCTGCCTCAACAGCGTCTACGCCATCTTCCATCGTTTCAGTAGCACCTAAAAGCGGTTCTCGCTCCGGAGCATCTAAAGCAATATCTCCAGAAGGATAACGTTGACGCACACTCGTACGCGTTTGGTCTTCAGCAATCCGTACTTGTGTCGTACGACTTGGAAATGCATCTGAAATCGCATTGGCAAAGTTCTTGAGCGCACGCAAGAATCTATCCACTAATCCCAGCTCTCGCTGTGTCCTTGCCCCTATGATCTCGAGAACTCGTTGTCCCTCTTGTAGCCGTACAACGCCGTTCATCGTATCAAAGACACTTTGAGTAAGATTATTTCCATCTAATACAATGTTACTTAATTGCGGACATCTTGTTAGCAATCTGCCAAACGCCTCTTCACTTACATAGCGTAATTGATTTTCTGAAAGATCAAGCCGAACAAGTGATGGCGGTAATGAATCAACAAAATTTGTATCGAAAGTCTCTATACCATTATTGTTAAGATTCAACGTTCGCACTGAGGTCATTTGATCCACAGGAATCTCTCTGAGATTTCGCAACATGTTGTCTGAGCAATTTACTACGGTGATACGTTGAAGCGGAATTTTGCCATCAGTTGCCAATCTCATAAAACCCTCTGTACTCGAAAGTAATTGTCCTGATAGATCCAATGTTTTTGTGCCATCGGCAGCCTCAGCGTATAGCCGTCCTATAGTATCTGGCGCATCGGCTTCCGCTGCAGGTAAGCGACGGTCTACAAGATCATTGACGCTTAACCCGTAATCAATGGCATAATTAAACAAACTTTCCTGATGCGTCTTTCCTCGGCTTCGTTGCCATTTATAATATTCGCGCGCAATCTCACGCTGCACAGCGAGAGAAAGACCATTGAATTCATGGCTTATTTGAAGACTGTCATCACTGTTACTCCATAACTCAAGTGAGTTGCCAAGTTTTGAAACAAAGACGCGACCGCCAAAAACGTTAATGAACCACTCTGGTTCCATATTACTAATGCCCAGGATCCAAGCACGTGCAACCTCTGGGGTATAATCTTGTGGGAAGAATCTTCGTTGCACCCACGAAAACACGTTTGCACCTATCCATGCAACACCAGCTTTTTTTGCAGCTTCAACCGGCTGCATCTGAAAGAGATCTCGTAGTGCCGCAACACCACCCACAGCCTCTATGGCAATAGGCATGTACTCAATGACAGTGACACGAGCTTTTTGTACAAGATCTCTAATCTTCTGTCTAAACCAATCCTGCCATGTCTGGTCGTCTGGCGCAGGAAAATCGCCGAGTTCTTGGACAATAAAACGCTTATACTGCGCATCCTCATTGGCATGCATTGCGAGCCCGAGAATCATCATGCCCAAGTCCTCCGCCACATCAACCTGAACTGTTTTTCCCGGTTGTTCTTCATGAGCATTCAAAATACGCTGTGATCCTTGTGCCCTATACTCAGATAGTTTCACTCCAGCACCATCAAACTGAACCACTATGTCACGTGGCTGAAAATCCAAAAACGTACGATAGCGTTCTCGCATGGATTGCTTAAGGGTTTCACGCGCCGACTCGGCAACATCTCCCCCCAATAACTTATCCAGGACCTCATTCCTGTCGTCTGGTGACATATGAGTATCTTCAGCTCGTGCAAGCATAACGTTGTGATACTGCCTGAAGCACTCAAGAAACGTCTCATCTTGAAACAAGTCTTTCTGAGTCGCTTCGTTCTCAACTCCTGTTACTTGATCCAGCGAATCGTTTAGAAATGCAATAATATATTCTTGTGCCCATATTGCATCTTCAGCAAACATAACATCTCGAACATCTTGTCTGCTGAATAGATTGCGCCGAATCTGGAAATCTTCAATTCCCAGTCTGAAGGAGACTTCAAGTAGATCTGAAAAGTTAGGATCGTCACCAGAAAGACTGCTCATACGAGTCGTAGCCATGCTGGCAAGCGCCGCCAAATTGTCAAACACAATATCCCCAACTCCTCCACGAGCATCTATCCGGTACACGACCGTACCATCTTCCTGAACAACCATGGTGCGAGATACAAAATCTTCGGTCTTATCAAAAAAGGTATAAATGTCTCTGAGCGATGCAAGAGAAATGCTTTTGCGGCTACCACTTGCTGCTTGTTCAACGGTAACATTGATCAGTTCATCGAGGCGCTCCCCATCCTGCGGCCTTTCATAGTCATACCATTCAGCATCAGTCTGAACACGATTCCGCGAATACTCTTGGTAAACATCAAAAAACTGGGCTTGCAATTCCCACGGCATATTCAGCAGCTCATCTTGCACCTCTTGTGGTAACGGCTGCAACAAGCCATACCTATCACCTGTCATATCAGCAATTTCTCCGTGGACCGCTTGATAAACATGTTCCATATATTGTTCGCTCAACCAAAATGCCTGCTGCAATCTAGGCTCGAGGTGCGAGAAAAGTTCGATTCTCACAGTTGGCCACACTTTCAGAAGCGAACTGATATCTTGAGTATCTAATGCTTCTTTTGTTGAGATGTAGGAAAAATATGCTTCACTTCCAGCCAGTAAATTTGTAGGCCACTTGAGGCCCCAACGAACTGCTTCTGCCAACAGATCTCCTGCAGATGCAACCTGAATGTCAATCTGAGAATTACGTATCAATTCCTCGATTTGTCGATACGCCTGCCCCTGCCCTCTGGCTCTATAAAATAACTCATAAACCGTTCCCGATAACTCAACCTTGCCCCCTTCAGCTGCGAATAATCTTGGATATGCATCGGACCAAATAGGATCGACTTGAAATGACTGTGTAGCATCATCTCTATTGATAATGGTAACGGGCTGTGGCTCAGTTGACCTCCATGGCCACAGCCACTCTAAAGCTACAGCCTGACCACACCCCAAGGTAATCATCAATATCACAGGAAACTTCTTACTCATACACACTTCTCCTTACCATCTTTACTAGGACTAAGGCAAACCTACTATATGCAGAGAGGACAAGACAAGAGTACCCATTTACCCTTTCACCCAGGCCGAAGTATACTGAGTGACGCAGAGAAAGATAAACCGTCAGGAGACAATCATGAAAATCACATCATTATGCGTGGCATCTTTAGTAGCCGCAGCAAGTTTACAGGTAAGCGCTCAACCAGTGGTGTGGGATCCTCCACATCCAAAGCCAGCCACAGAAGAGGAGGTTGTAGAGAACTACAAAGCGTTTCTCTTCCCAGCGGAAGAAGAGCTCGAAGAGCTGCGGGTTCTTTTCAGAGATGCAATAGGAAATCCTGATGAAATAACACGGCTTCACCACAGGATTAGATTACTGCAACATGCCATAAAATTAGCGGGTGGACTCAATAATGATCGTTACTACCCCTACCGCCCAGCAAACGCGTTATTAAACCAATTTCGCCAGACAGATTCCTACAAAACATCGAGCCTGGCTTATCGCCTTAAGCTACAGGTATGGTCCCTCAGCGAAAGGGTTAATGTTTTTACTTGGGGTAAATATCAAGGGTCAGAAGGATGGCTGGCTCGTCAAATCAACAAGTTACAGTTAAGAAATAGGTTTGATCGTGACTATCAATCATGTATGCACGTTACAGCTGATTCATTAAGCTTGCAGAGCGGCTATCTGCTAGCGTCTTTGCGCTATGGTATTAAACCGTCCGGAGAGCTCCGTGAAGACTGGCAACCTGAGTACCTACAGCCACTCTACACCGAAGAAAGGCCTCTCTCCTGGCCCTTTGAGGGAAAGATATCTCATCATTTGGTGTACTGGGAAGAAATACAACGGAGAATTGATCAAGAGAGAATTCGTCGCATGCAAGAGCAGGGTGCCGACGAAGGTCGCAACCGCAGCGCAAGTGGCAGCGCCGCCAGTGACGATTCGGATATCTCTCGTTAGATAATCGCGAGTAACCTTGCGCACTAGATTACCAATCTACTCACACATCACACATGAACGGTTGAGCAGATTGTGAACCTATGTTTATTGATCGTCGTTATTTTCAATACTTTGATTGGTTGAGTTTGGACATTGTTAATATTCCAACCTACTGATTTGTGCACGTATTTTATACTTGGCTGAAAGCCTCGATCTGTTCCTGGTGTGCCCGGCAGGATTCGAACCTGCGGCCTACGGATTAGAAGTCCGTCGCTCTATCCAACTGAGCTACGGGCACCTAAGGGATATTTTTGGAGTATAACCAACTTTGCCTCAAAATCCTATTGACGCCGCCGCTTGCCAGGAGATTTACGGACAAAGAGCTTACTGAACTCTTTCGCAATTGTTTGAAGTCTATTACGGGTTTCTTGGGTCAAGTCTGCAGTTTCCTCAATTTCAGACACGGTCTTTGGATAAACTGCGCTTGTATAGCTCACAAATTGAATAGCAAACTCATGCACATCAGAAAAATCAACATCATCCAAGAAATCTGCCTGTAAGAGGAATAACATCAGTGTCTGCTCAACAAACGTATAGCCTACAAATTCAGGTTGCTTGAGCAATTCAATGACCAACGCACCCCGACGAAGCCGACGCTGGGAAACAGGATCAAGCTCTGTGCCAAACTGCGAAAAGTCTAACAGCTCATGATATTGCGCAAGTTCGAGTCGCAAAGCCTGTGTCACTTTTTTGATCGCATTTGTCTGCGCTGCACCACCAACACGAGACACCGAAAGCTCTGCGTTAACAGCTGGTCGAATGCCTTGGTTAAAGAGCTGGGTATCCAAGAAAAGCTGCCCATCAGTAATCGAAATTAAGTTGGTTGGAATGTATGCAGTAATATCATCACTTTGAATCGTCACAATCGGCAATGCTGTAATAGATCCGCCAGCTGCTAATTTCCCAGCACGCTCAAGTAGGCGCGAGTGAAGATAAAAAATATCACCTGGATATGCTTCACGGCCTGGTGAACGTCGCAAGAGTAGTGACATTTCTCGATATGCAATTGCATGATTACTCAAATCATCATAAATAACTAGGACATCTTCACCTTGATCACGAAAATATTCAGAAACCGTGCATCCGACGTACGGTACCATATATTGATTTAATACAGCCTCGCTTGCATCAGCATTAATCACAACGGTATATTTTAATGCGTCATGCTCCTCAAGCGAATTAACCAATCGCGCAAGATTTGCTTTTCGTTGCCCGATGGAAACGTAGATACAAATAACATTCTTACCTTTTTGATGAATAATCGTATTAAGGGCAATCGATGTCTTACCAGTGCTACGATTTCCAATAATCAATTCACGTTGCCCCTTGCCAATAGGAACCAATGCATCAATGGCAAGAATTCCTGTTTCCAGCGATTCATTCACGGGACTTCGTTCAATTACACCCGGAATGTGTGCTTCAACAGCGCGCAACTCTTTTGTTTTTAATTCTCCTAATCCATCGAGAGGTTTTCCAAGAGCATTAATAACGCGTCCTAAAAGTTGATTTCCAACCTGCGTCTGAAAAACACCACCAGTACGCTTGGCAAGTTCTGATTCGGCAACAGGTATAGTGTTATAAAGCAAGAATACAGAAACATATTCTTCTTCTAGGCTCATTACTATACCTTTATTGCCACCCTCAAATGCAATAAGCTCACCAAACACAACATTGGTTAAGCCATAAAGACGACAAATATTATCACCAACCTGGATCACAATCCCGACCTCTTCCAGTCGTTCCTTGGAGAGACCTGTGAGTGATTTTTCAAACAATGAGATGAGGTCCGTACTTTTTAAATCCATTAGTCTCCTGTATCAATCATCGACCGTCGGATAGTTTCAATATTCTTTTTTACCGAATATTCCCACAAGAGAGTATCACTTTGTAATCGAAGCCCTGCAATTAACCCCTTATCCACCGAATGTGTATACAACACCTTGTGTGCTGTCTCACGCTCTAGGTATACTACTATATCACGCAGTTGTTGATCAGATAATTCATCAGAACTAGTAATAGTAAATGTCTTACAACACGCTTTATCTTTACACAAAAGCTCAATGTATCGCAACACATCAGGAAGTAAAATCACCCGCTTATGTTGTATAAGTAAGAGCGTAATTTTTTTTAATAATTCACCCACAGAACAGTGATCGAATAATGCACACAAAGCTCTTTCAACCACTTGAGCATTCATCAATGGTAAGGTAAGAAAAAATAAAATACCACGCTGTTTATTCAACATAGCACTTATTCCCGCGAGAACCTGAATATCATCCTTACCCAGAGCATCACCCGCAACATTGACAAATGCACAGGCATATCTCTTTGCCAGAATTGTATCACCTATATCCATCACTGTTTCCCTGAGCGAGTTTTTAGCTTTTCAACAATTTCTCCCACAAATGCTGCATTAGGATTTCGATGCATAAAATATTGTTTAAGAAGCTGTTCAGCATCGTGTAGTGCTGCAGTAATTACCTCTTGCTCTGCACCCTCTTGAACGCGATATTCCGACTGAACCTTGCGCTTGTCAAGAAGACGTTTCTCATGTTCTGTATGAGCCTGAATCAACAGTTTTCTTTTTATTTTTTCCGCATTACTCCATTTTTCTATATTCTCGATCAGGGAACTTCCATATGCCTGCTGCTGTGTAATGTCATGTTCAATGTGAGCGCTTTGCTCGATAAGACGTAACTGCTCTACTTCAAGCAACCTGACCTGTTTCTTATGCGATTTGATCCCCTCTCTCATTGTGTCTAGAAGATAGTTTTTGACAAGGTAGACGAGTGTTCCCACTAAGATGGCAAGGTTGGCAATCTTAAAAAGAAAAGTCATAAGAGATTCATTACTCAACATGACGCAACCTTTCGGTCAAGGCAGCAACCAAAACCTCTCTTGTCTTTATTTTTTTGTCTTCTGTAACATGCTCATCAGGAAGGGGGACGCTGCGGAATGAACGAGGCTCTACTTCAACTGTGGGATACAGCTCTTTAAATGACAGCTCAAACACGTCCCAATCATACTTTTTTCGTTGTTCTTTTAGCTCAACATCTTTGCTGTGCGCATCAATGTCATGCTTCAGAACAGCAACCTCTTCTTCTTCTTTGAGAATCAACGGAATAATAGGCTTAACAATTAAAAAACGGACAATGAGATACCCCATCCAGAAATGGAACATCTGTATAAATAAAGTAAAATTAATCGTCATGCCAACACGATAACTGTTTTATCGACTATAAAAAATAAGCATAATCGCAATCACCAGAGAGAACACACTCGCAGTTTCAACAATACCTAGTGCAAGTAGCATAGACGTTCTAATCTGTCCTGCACTTTCTGGGAACTTGCTTATTGTTTCAAGACCTTTAACGCCAATAAGTCCCTGCGAAACAGATGGACCTATGGTTCCAATAGCAATAGCAAACGCAGCACCAAAATAGGCTGCCATTTTTGCGTATTGTATCGTCATTAGATTATCCATTATTCATCCTTTCATACAGAAGCATCAAAATACAATTTCTTTTTCAGGATGTCGCTCAAGCGTTATTCCTGGAACAAGATCAAAAAAATCAATGATACAATTCATATGTCGTTCTTGCTCTTGCTCATCTTGCTCAAATTCTTTATTGCATTCCAAAACAAGCACGGGTATATCACGTAAATAGTTTGCAATGCCTTTTTTGGTAACAAGCCACTCTTCATGTTTTGCATGCAGCATCTTCAAATAATTAAGCGAAACACTCGACTCTTCTGAACGATTACGCTTACACATTCGTTGGTAACATACCTCAGGAGACGTCTTTAAGTAAATAAAACCAACTGGCTTAGTAACATAGCGATCAACAAGCCACGAAAACCATTCTTGATACAAACGCCACTCAAGAGGAGACATAACACCCATTTCGTAACAGTTCCGGGCAAAACAATAGCGATCCGAAAAAACAGATCGCTCTAAAACTTGGACGCCTCCGGGTCGCTTCAAGGCCTGCTCTTCTTGCTCAAGAACTCTCGTCACAAATGCATAAGTCTGAAAGGTATAAGCCCAACGCTTGGTATCATTATAGAACTTATCAAGCAAATTATCCCCTGTCCCAAGATTCTGCCACTTCTCATGTGGCTCATAGACAAGCTGCACATCAAGATACTTGCCAATGATTCCCAAAAAGGTTGACTTCCCTGCCCCTACGTTTCCTTCTAAAATGAGCGTTTTAGCTTTATTTGAGTCCATACATCTCCCTTATGTCGGCTCTTGATACTTCCCAGAATCTGTCAGGGAGGTAGCATACTCCCTTAAGCTTTAAAAATCGAATTTTTCTTTACCTGGGGGGCTATTTCTGAATGCCGGGCTTTTGTCATTAGAAACAAAATCCGGTATAGTGAAGGACCTGAAGCTAGAAATCCATCTCAGGTTTGGCAACGAACATGGTTGCTATTTGAAACCTGACCCTAAGAGATAAAAAAAGTTTATACAAAAAATGGAAGTGGCTGCATGTTCTTAACCAAAAAAAGGCTGTTTTTTGCTTGGTTTAGTCTCTGTTTACTCACCAGCACTCAGCCAATGCTTCCAGATTCTAATGCTGCATTTGAGGATGATTTTTTTGGACCGAACCGTGAGATTGAGGGTGACCCCTTTGAGCTAGAAGACCCTTTTGCAGACTATCTAGGTAATCTCGATGAAGAGGATCTTGGTGTAGGTCCATTACGTAGCAATCCAAACCCAGCCTATATCCTCATACCAGTCATGAACGAATGTGGCATGGTTGAGATTTTCAAGCATAGCCTATTCTGCCATACCTATCCCCTGAATGAACGCAATATACTTGATAACCCTATTTTTTACACACCACTCTCTGATAAAAAAAGTATGACCCTTAAGGGCCATTTTTTTTATAACCACACACGAAAAAACTATTTTACTGAACAAAATAACGGTATTGGTTCTTACCTTGCAATCAACCACAGTACTTTTACACAAGCTCTCCAAAACTCCTTTAACAGAACATTGGAAATAGAAACGTGCCGTGACTTTTTCACGAATACTATCGGCATTGAAGAAGAATATTTTGAAACAGATATTCAACAAAAATTCGCATTATTAAAAAATATCCGCGTTGAAGATCGACGCGTAGGTGTCATGTTTGAGCTACTTGCACCATTCAACAATCTTAACTACGTCACCCAACTCATCTTCAATCTAAAAATTCCATTCTTATACCGGGAACGAAATGTCACTGCATCGTCAAAAGACATAACGAGGCTCAAAGATGATATCAGTGAGTTTTTCCCACAGACAACCGAAACTCCGGATGCTTCTTTGATGGAGGTTATTAAAAATCCATTTGTCCGTGAATATGCAATCCGTGATAAAATAGGATTTGGAGATAGCAGACTTAGTATTGGGTATAAGGTTGCCGACACCGAGAAATATCAATTTGCGCTCGGACCTGAGTTCACCTTTCCAACCGCCATTACCTTACAACATAATGTGTGGAGCACTGCCCGTAAAATTCCCCCGAAGCGTCCTACATTCGATCTATCAGAATTTTTTCAACGAGCCGATGCAAATCCAGAGGTAGCCCTTGTTCGCGAGCTCAAAGATATTGGAACATCCGCCATTGAGCGCCTTGATGACATGCTCCTAAATACCGGGCTCGGAAATGGCGGCCACTTTGGTCTTGGTATTTTCATAGAGCCAACAGTCCACTTTAATAAAGATACGCACTGGTATAATCGTTTAGCCTTTGAAGCTCTATTACCAGGAACTCACCGTCGTTATTTTCTAAAAAAGGTTGATATTTCAGAATTTGACGGGCGAGACTTTGCAAGTGATGATGAAACAATTGCTGATGACAACATGAGTTTTTTGAATCAAAGATTGTTGGATATGGTATTCCCTAACGATTTTCTTGTACGCGTAACACCAGGTGCTCAGTTGAAAATCACCAGTATAGTTGATCATGTCCATGGCAACTGGAAGTTTAAGCTCGGCACTGATTATTGGCTTCAGGGACGAGAAAGTTTCCGCTTCATTGACATGAATAGCACGGGCATTGCAAATTATGAAATTGAACGCGGACGTCGGCCATCAGCAAAACAGTTGAAATTTTTAGGTGGTTTTGCTTACGATACCACAGTTGGTAATGCAACGACTCGCTTGTTTCTTAATGCTGAAACAACTGCATTCAGTTCTGGAATTGGGAAGGATTTCACCGTAGCAGGCGGTTTAGTCGTGACTTGGTAATCTCTTAATCCTGAGGAGAATGGGATGGTACAAAAATCCCTTATAACATTTACAATCCTTCTAGGACTTTACACTACGACAACGACAAAGCCCTTTTTTGACAATGACATTATTCGACTACTTGATGGTATGCGTATTGGAAGTGCAAATGCAGGGATCTGCGGAAAAGATATGCATGATTATCTGTGGCTCATCAACGAGATTCGCATCATGCAAGACGGCATGCAAAATAGAAAAACTTCAGCTGTAGTAAAACGATATCGACATCGTGGTATCCCATGCACACTCAGAGAGTTAGCAGAACATGAGAGTCGGCTTCAAGAAGATCTAAGGGATCCATGGAAAGACCATGACTCAGTTCTAGCAGAAATCAATGAGCTCAGACATCCGCTTGCAGAAGTAAAAGAGGACTTCATTAGGAAAGCTGGAGGCTTTGTCCAACAGATTCGTCTTACAAAACGATTCATTGTGGAACTGATCGAAGAATGGGCATCCCGCCGGCATCGAGACGATACATTATTACTTGAGTGGGCCAAAGTAGCCGATAAAGAAATTGAAGCTTTCAGAGAAATGGCTACAAGCAACACTATCCTCAATGAGTTTCTTGGTGACCTACGACAGTTTCTTACCGATATGGCATCAAGTTGTCCCAAAGCATTTCAAGAATTTTTAGAACATAAAGCCGAATATACTAAGGCAGCAAACAAGTCGTAACGAAGGAATATGAGCACCTGTGAACAACTTCATGGAACTATAGAAAAAATTCTGTTCTCCAACAGTGAAACTGGATACGCGGTATTTACACTGCGTGTTACCTCGTCGTTGATCGCTACTGCAACAGGCATGGTTCCCGCAATCGCAGTTGGACAAAAAGTAAAGCTTCACGGTATTTGGACGATACATCCAAAATTCGGCAAGCAATTCACTATCGATTCATGCTCTATTGATCTCCCTTCATCAGCTCTTGGCTTAAAAAAGTATCTCGGCTCAGGACTAATACGTGGTATAGGTAAACATTTTGCAGAAAAGCTTGTTGATCATTTTGGCACTGAGATTCTTAAAATCATTGATGCTGATCCTGAACGACTTAGAGATCTCCCAGGCATTGGTCCTGCACGCATTCAATCGATTAAAGAAGCATGGCTCGAACATAAGGCAATCTCTGCCATTATGGTTTTCCTACAGGACAAAGGAATATCGGCAACATATGCCACCAAGATATTTAAAAAATACGGAAATGAATCCATCGCCCTATTAAATGAAAATCCGTATCGACTTGCCTACGATATCTGGGGAATCGGGTTCAAGCTTGCTGATAAAATTGCAAACAACATGGGATTTGAACCAACATCAACACAGCGGGCAAAAGCAGGCATATTGTACGCCATCAGTCGCGCAGTTGATGACGGGCATCTCTATGTTGAAGTCAACGAACTAAAGCAAGCAACCTGTAAGCTTCTTGACCTGAACCTTGATGAGCACGCAAAACTTATCAAGTACGCGCTACATGCACTACATCACGAAGAAAAAATCAAAGTCCTCTCCTATGACGCCAAACACTACATAACACTCTCTGGGTACTATTACTCAGAACATGGCTGTGCAATGCGGCTAAGAACAATCCTGGAGCATGACTCAGGAATCTTCTGTAATCCAACAGATATCTATAATCACCTTCGCGAGAATACATCTAAGAGCCATGCCCTTAACGAAGAACAACAACGCGGGATCATGGCCTGTCTCCAAAATAAAATCACCATCGTCACTGGCGGCCCAGGAACAGGTAAAACCACACTGATTCGCCAATTACTTGATGTCGCTGATATTAACGGAATCTCGTATCAACTTGCAGCGCCAACAGGACGCGCAGCAAAGCGCATGCAAGAAGGAACAGGCCGCCATGCTATGACTCTACACAGATTACTCGATTTTGATCCGTCTTCTATGAGCTTTCGTCAAAACGAGCATAATGCTCTGAAAACGAAATTGCTTATTGTTGATGAAGCTTCAATGATCGATATCTTTTTAGCCCATGCAGTCAGCAAAGCACTACCACTCAATGCACATTTAGTGTTGATTGGTGATATTGACCAGTTACCATCGGTAGGTGCAGGTAATGTACTAAGAGACTTAATTTCCAGTAATAAAATAACTACTATCCAGCTACGACATATTTTTCGCCAGGCACAAAATAGTATGATTGTGGTTAACGCGCACCGAGTGAATGCGGGAGAATTTCCCACAACACGTATTCCAGAAAGCAGAAAGGACTTTTTATTTGTTAGAGAAAATGATCCCTCTCATATCATGAATCATATAGAACGCATATATAGATCTGAGATCAAGCGCCATCATATCACTCCAGAGCAAACACAAGTACTGGTTCCTATGAATCGGGGTAGTGTCGGAACTCAAGTACTTAATATGCATGTCCAAGAGCTTTTAAATCCACCGCGGGGAACTACCGTTGCTTATGCAGGTTCGACATTCCATGAGGGAGATCGAGTTATGCAAATCAAAAATAATTACGACAAACATGTATTTAATGGCGACATGGGTTATATCGAATCGATCGACCCTGAAGATCAATCTCTTATCGTACGATTTTATGATACGCTCTTGGTCACCTATGAACGTAATGATCTTGATGAACTGGTACTATCATACGCAATAACCATTCATAAAAGCCAGGGCTCGGAATACGATGCAGTTATCATTCCTATCTTTACTCAACATTATGCGTTACTCCAGAGAAATTTGATTTATACTGCAATCACACGAGCTAAAAAACTATGTATACTCGTAGGGCAAACAAAAGCCATTGCCATGGCAGTAAAAAAATTAAATCAACAAAAACGCATCACATTTTTACGGGTGATGCTGAGTGAAGATGTAGAATGTCGCTAAAAAATTTTCTCGCCATTTGCTGCACAGTCTTATCCATCTTTCACCTTAATGCCCGCTCTATCAAACCATTCTCTATCATGCTTGACCCTGCGGGTGATGCACAAAATACAGGACGTATTGTTGGCGACTCGTTTGAGCGCGGAATCACTTTACAATTTGCCGAAGCATTGAAACATGAACTCGAAGCAACCTATCAATCGATTCGAGTTATTCTGAGTCGCGTACCAGGAGAAACTATTGAACCGCTTCAAAATGCGAACTTTGCCAATCGTCTCAATGTTGATCTCTATCTCAGCATTCACTTTTATGAAGATGTCAAAGAACATCCACAAATGTATTTGTACTATTTTATCTATAATCCAGTTACCGATCGTTGGAATACCACACGTCGCCTCTCATTTTATCCGTATGACCAGGCTCACCTTATTTCCATAAAAACTACCCAGTCATGGGCTCAGACTCTTTTTAATAATTTGAATCAACAAAAGTATAAGAAGCTCTTCACAATGCATGAAATAGCTGGTTTACCATTTAAACCTCTCATTGGAGTTCGAGCGCCTGCACTCGCATTAGAAGCAAGTTTGAAATCAAAACGCGATTGGTCCATTTATCTTGAACCAATCGTTGCAAGCCTTGGACCGCTCCTACAAAAAGGGAGCGCATGAAAATAAAAACACTCATGATCATCATGGTGTGTGCAGGCGTAGCTGGTATGGTATATTACGGGCTGATGCAACAATGGATCATTGTGCGCCTTCCACAAAAAACGGCAACTTTTCGAAATGATGCACAAATTGCAATCAAAAAAAATAAAGTTTCCCTGTGGTATTATAAAAAAAATGGGTGGCATTCTGAAACCACAACTATTATCTGGCCCGAGAATATCCAGCGCTCACTAAAACATTTGTTGGATACCTGGTTTACATTCATGGATGAAGAAGGTCTTATGAAGAAAAAGGCCTCAGTTCAATCTGTGGTTATCTCTCATACTCAGCAGGAAGCATATATCTCTTTAGATCGCTCTCCATTTGATGATCAAGCATCAGTACATACGAAATGGATATGGATTGAAACACTGCTTAAAACTATTCGAGAAAATGGCTTTACCTTCACATCAATCCGTCTCTTGGTACATCATCAACCTCTCAAAGATTATCATCTAGATTTCTCAAAACCATGGCCTCTATCAGGATTTCTGCAAGAACAAACTATGACTTCATAAAAAGACTCTTGATCTTTAGCGGGATGTTTTCTCAGACTAAGATTTTATAAAGAGGAAAGGTATACGTGAATACAAAGGAGAAATAAGATGATCCAAAACTTTTTCAGCAAAATGAGCCCGACCAACCAGGGCAACATGATGATTGCAGCAGGGGCAGTACTCCTGCTTTATGCTCTCGATCTTATAAGGGGACTCAATATCATTATCGTGTTAGTAGCAGCTGGCATGATCTGGTATGGCATCACCATGGCTGGGTATGACAAAAAAATCCAACGCCTTATCAGTCGATCATAAACAAACCTATGTAAGGGATTGGGGAGGAGTTCCTCCCCAACTTTATTTTTAGTAGATTTTCTTGATAAGATTGAAGACAGGCATAAGCGGAATACCTTCTGCTCTGAATGCCCTGGTAATTCCAAAGCGAACATCACTTGCTATATCATAACGATTTAAAACATTATCCGTACTATGGAAACCTCGTATCATAAAGACAAACCCGTCTGCACCGAAAGAGTCAAGGCGCACAATTGGACGAGGATTTTTAAGAATATCAACATTTAGATCGAGTACACGGAAGATCAATATTTTGACGTGATCAGGATCAATATCATATGGAACAGCAATTAGAATGTCGTCAAATGCACTAAACCCACGAGAGTAGTTCCAGTTCCTAATCTCGCCCTTTACTACTTGTGAATTAGGAACAAGCACTGTAACACTATTTTTACTACGGAGAATCACCGATCGAGGCGTAATCTTCCTAATGATTCCTTGAGTTGTTGGATTCAAGTTTACAAAATCACCAATCTTGAATGGTCGTTGCACAAGAATAATAAAGTATGATACAAAATCGTTAGCATAATCTTTCATAGACCATGCTAAACCGAAGAATAACGTTGCAAACGCATACGCAACGATACTACCTAGTCCAACACGTTGGAAACCAAGGAGCATCACCAACAACACAATAAAATAGTGTGAAATAGTAGAAAGAGTGTACTGCACGCCCGGTTCAACCATTAAGAGCGTAAATGTTCGCTTTAAAACAAAACGGTTAAAAAGATATGAGACAATAAAACTTGAAAAAATAAATACCAAGACTTCCATAAAAGAAAGAATGGTAATATCACGCCGCATCGTTGTACCTTCATGCACAACAAATACTGATGTTTGCAGCCACTGATAGAGGTCTTGGAACGTAAAGGCATATCCCCATGCACGAGCACCAAGCATAAGCAGGAGCAGTCCAAAGCCGATAAACGTTAAAATAATGAATAGGCCATACGCAGATTTTGAATACGCAAACCGTTCCCGCAGAATCTCACCTTCCCTGATAAAAAAGAGACGAGAAGAGACATCACGAACATAAAAATGTAACCAAAGCAAAAAACGCATAAGAATTGCGGTCGCAATGATTCCCCACAATACATATGATATATAACTTCCATAGCCAATATGTGGCTCACTCAAAATAATCAGCGCAACGAGAATGCCATAGATCGCATAATAATTATCCTCCACCTGCCTTCTAAGCCATAGCCAGACTTTATGCGTTGTTGGAATCAGCTCTAAAATATCCTCTTTGGATACTAAAGATATTAAGACCAAGCGAATGATAATTGAGTAGACTGCAAGCAAAATAGTAGGAAGTTCTGATTTGTTGTACGTGAGCAGCATGAATGCTTCTCGAAAGAAAAAAATCCCAATGGACGAATAGAATACAATGGATGCAAGCTGTCGCACTTTTTGATGCACAGTTTCACTCAAAAATTGATATTCTTGTTCACGATCAAATTGAGTAAAATACTGCAATAGTTTTGACGTAAGGAACATCAAATAGGGAATAGATCCGAGATAAAAAAGTACCTTAATAAATGTGTCCTGAATAGTATCAGCACGCAGCAAAAAATAGATTATACCCCACACAAAAATACCAATAAAATTCCGATCAAAAAAATCAAGCAACATGATGCCTATGCGACTGCCAATAAACCATAATCCTGTACCACGAGATACCAATGACGCATAGGAACGTAGTCGCGGAATGCCCCACCGTAAACCTACATATATCAGGCCAATCAACATTAAACGCATGAGTAAAATAAAGAGATGAAAATACCCGAATGCGCGCATACGTTTTGCAAAATTAGTAATCGTTAAACTCTGCGCAAAGACCCCTGTGTATCTAACAAAATTGCTTTTAAAGACTGTTAAATCAGGGAGAATATTTTTCACACCTTCCCATGAAATTGCGTGTGCTGGTCTCATGCGAAGCGATTTCAGCTCATTCACAATAATAGAAATTTGTCTTTGAATAATATCACATGTTCCCAAGATCGATGAATAGACCTCAAGCAACTTGCCACTGACCTCGGTATGTTCGCGTATAAATCCTTGTGCTTCATCAATCAAAGCTTTTGCTTTGTTATAATCGCTCTTTGACTTTTTAAATAAGGATGCCGTATTTAACGACACTTCAAGCTGTGATAGAATCTCCAAATCTTTATTACGTGTATTGAGTGCATTGGTTACACCATCACGCTTTTCGGATACTTGTGCCT
This sequence comes from Candidatus Babeliales bacterium, assembly GCA_016929235.1. Lineage (NCBI taxonomy): Bacteria > Candidatus Babeliae > Candidatus Babeliales > Candidatus Babeliales bacterium. The sequence goes on from JAFGJD010000004.1 coordinate 21,056, forward strand.
GTTCACGCTTAAAGCGCGCATCAAGTTTTTGGAACGCTTTTAGATCCTGGTCAACTTCTTCATCAGATCGAAACAACCGCATAGTAATCTTGTTCCAAGCATCAACAACCCCGATCAAAGTCTCAGCACGCTGCCGCTTTATGTCTTCAAACTGCACATGAGCATCAATCAGTTCTATTTTTTTACCAAGCAGTACCACGCGCTCCTGATTCCCAAGCAACTTGTAGAGGGTAAGCGATTCTTCGATAGTTTTAGGATCAATAACCAGATTCCGTATACCTGTTGCACCACTGAGAGATACACCCAGATCCGCAGCCTGTGTACGCACAATCTCTTTGACCCTTTCCTGCTCTGCTACGAGCGATTCCCGCTCTCGCATATAATCTTCTTTGGCGACTTCGTATTTGTGTCTTGTCTCCTCATACTCAGTGCGCACATCACGCACATCAGTATCTTCGACACGCAATACACGACGCACCATGGCGCGTTCATCGTCAAAAAATTTACGCTTTTCCTGTTCAACAGATCTCTTAATAGCAATAAGTACCTTTTTGCGCTGTACCTCTTGCATGCGCTTATCAACAAGTTCGCGCTGGTCCTTCAAAAGTGCCAACCCTGCATCAATTAATTCACCTTGCTGCTTAATATTAAGACCATCACTTTTTTCGCCGGATTGTTGGACCAACTCTTCACGCAAACGCTGCTTATCGGTCAGGGCTGCCTGATATTCATCTTTTTTGTGTCGCAAACTTTCTAGCTGTAGATCAAGGCCATGCGAGCTATCATCTAGCTTGCGAATTGTTTCTTCCGTATCAACGAGCTGATCATAGATGTTTTGTAGATGTTCAAATGAATAAACACTTTTCACGCCTACAGACAATGATTCAAAAGCTGGATCCTTAAGATAATCTTCGAGCAATTTGATTTGCTCTTCCAACTGCGCTAGCACCTCTTTATGAGTAGTCTTGATATCAACAAGAACTTTTTTATGTTCACGCAAAATCGATTGTTGTTTTTGTAAAAATATGGGATCAACATCTACCGCTTTTTTAAGCGATTGATCGACTGCATCAAGCTGCTTATCTAATGCTTTAATTTTTTCATCAAGATCATTTTGTAGTATTGATACAGAATCTTTCGTTTTTTCGTATTCTTTTTTCAAATCTTCAAGAGAACGCTGTTTCCCCTCCAGCGATCCAAATGTCAAATAGATTTGCTGATCTCCATCTGACTTTCCCTTTAAAAACCCTGCTGACTCAAGGATTCCCTTGGCTAAATTACCAGCATCACATTGATATACTTGTGTAAAAAGCATGAGTGAGACTACGATCGCTTTAATCTTCACAAAAAGTCTCCATAGATATGACGCACAGCACGCGTCGTCTTAAGTTTCGAAGCTTCAGGATGCATTTCAAGACATTGTGCAAGAAACCTATCCAGAGAATGCATCGCTTTTAAATCTATTCCTGTGCTTCCAGAAACGTCAATAGGTTCATGTTCTAATAAATTAAAAATTTGCGCTTCAAGCATCCCTTCAGGATGAACACCAATAACAATAAAAAATCTTGCGATAATACTTTTCTTCAAAAAATCAGTAAATGGATGATGCTGTTCTTGATACAATGCAAGAAACAAGTCATAAACCCCCCGCATAACAACGCCACACAACACACCATAATAGACCAACTCTATCAAGTGGTGCAGAAATGCAATGTCCTGCCGAGCCCACGAAAATGGTATATCGATAATGTTTACCGACCCTATTCTAATATTTCTGCGATTTTCATCAAAAACATACTGCAATAAAGCTCCATGAAAAACACGTCTGAATGCTCTATGATCCTCCAAAAGGACCTCTAAAACTCCACGATCCTGATCAAGCACTCTGATAACATATCGCTTCGGATAATAATTTTTGAGCACAATACCCTGCGATTTCACAACACCACACTGCTAAGTAGACAAAATACTAAAAAATAACTTGTGCACCGTATATTATAACATACTTTCTCGCAATATCATTGCATACCAAAGATTACATATGGTAATTTAATAGAAATATGAAACACCAGAGAGGGAGAGTAGTCATGAAGGTTAATCATATCGCAGTCATTGCACTTGTCATTGCTGTCATAGCAGTACAAAGTTATGCAGATAAAAATGGTCAAATGGTAACAACATCATTGCAGACCACTGGCACCCCAAAAACCAATATGGTCAAAGAGCCAGAAGCCGCTATGCCTCAGAAAACAATGCCTGCAACTGATCTTAAAACGGCTCAATCACCTATGTCACCATTAGCTATACCTGAAGCTCCACCTATGGAGGAAATTAAACCAGCCGAAACAGAACCAATGCCATCAATGCCTATCATAGACTCACCAGAGGATAGACCTGAACCTCGAATCGCAGATGCTTCATCCCAGTTCATGGACCGACTTGATGCTATTGAGCAACGCCTTATGATGATCTGGAAAGCGCTCCAAAAATATATGTCTGGTACGATGGATACAATAACTCCAACCCAGGAAATGACGCCACCAACACCAACTGATTTGTCACCATCATCAAGCATCGCCCCCGACGAGGAAGAAGAAGCCTTCACTGAAGAAGATGTAGCCGACTTTGGTGGCACAGAAGACACATCTGAGGAAGCAGTAGCTGATGAGGCAACTGTCGATCTTAATAAACTGTTGTAAACGAACCAGTACACAACATTTATCTTGCCAAGGAAGTCTCTTGTTTTAAGGGACTTCTTTTATTTGAATGAAGCCCCATGTCAGCTAAAAAGGCTTCTTGATTAGGATCTCTACCTAAGAACCTTACAAGCAACTCATTAGGATCCACACTACCTCCTGGCTGAAGAATCTCTTCACGATACTTTTTTCCTATAGCTGGATTAAGTAGGCCATGTTCACGAATAACCGAGAAAATATCCAATGCAAAAACCTTGGACCACATATAGCCATAATATTTAGGGCCATAGTTTCCCGAGCTCAAATGACCAAATGATGCCTGAAAATGAGCATTAGGCTCAAAATAATTATGCGCGAAGAAAATGTTATGTAAGGTCCGCGTTATGAGATCAGTATCTTTATTATTCCCCGCTTTGAAATACTCAAGAGATAATTTGGCGAAAAACATCTGACGAATGACTTGGTATCCCCGTGTTAGGTTTTTAAGCTCAATCATGGTATTCAGAAGCCTATCAGGCAGAGGTTCCCCTGTTTCATAATGGCGACTCACCTTCTTGAGCATTCCCAGGTCCCACATCCATTCCTCAAATAACTGTGAAGGGAGCTCAACAAAGTCATCCTTCACATTCGTGCCAGAAAACGATGCTAATTGTGGACTACCACATAGATGATGAATAGCATGACCAAACTCGTGGAAAAACGTCGTCACATCGCTATGCTTCAATAAGGAAGGCCTTGTTGCCGTCGCACGAGGAAAGTTAGCAACTACTACGCTTACAGAAGGAAATCGTGTTCCGTCGGACAATGTTATCGTGTCCACAATATCAAACATTGCGGCATGCCCATACTTGTTATCTCGTGGATATAAATCCAACACAATATAACCAAGCGTCATACCACTCACGGCATCGCATGCCTCAAGAACAACCACATCATCATGCCATACACCAACATGCTGATGTTCTTTGAACTGTATTCCTAAAAAAGTTTCATAAATAGAAAGCATACCCTTCAAGGTATAATCGGTAGGGAAGTACTCAGATACAATACGATCATCGAGAGCATACTCTGATTCTTTATACTGATTCATGACATAGCTCAAATCCCATGGCTTCAATTTACCATCGTCTGTAAGAGCAACTCCATCGGGAAGATGATTTATAAGCATCTCATGCTCTTGATCAGCCTTCGTACGCACTTTTTCAACCAGCTCACTAATAAATCTTTCTGCACGTGAAACTGTTTTTACCATTTGATGTTCGAACGCATAGTCTGCATAACTAGCAAATCCAAGCAGACGCGCTTTTTCATCACGTTGCGCAATAAGATCATGAAGCACTGACATATTTTCAGGATATGCCTTTTGATTAAATGCAAGATATAACTTTCTGCGTGTTTCACCGATTGAGCAATGATCCATTATCATAAAATATGTGGGATAATCTGTGCCAAGAATATAGTTTCCCTGTTCATCTCTCTTGAGCGATGCAATAAAGTCATCATCTATACCTGCTAATTCTTCACGTTGTACACTGACTTCTCGTTTTCCCTCATTGATATTTTTCTGGAATAAAAGACTGATCGCACTGAGATCTTTGCTAATTCGCACAACTTCTGCTCGTTCTTGCTGGGGAAGATTGAGACCCTGTGATTGAAATCCCTTCATAATTTCTTGTAAGAAGTAGCGCTGCTCCGATGAAAGCTGTTCAGTAATTGCATTACCTTCAATATAAGCTTTAAACGCGCAAAAGAGCTCGTAATTGGTACTAAACAAATCGATACCACATTGATCGAGTTTCTCTATTTCCTGATGCGCCGCAGTGCGAAGATCTACATCAGGGCTAACCTCTTGAATCATATAAATACGGTGGGCAGAACATGAAAAGGCGGCTACTATTCTATCGTAGGTAAGCGCAGTATTTTCAAATGTTCGTTCGGAAGCATCATGGGCAATCAATGACGCAATACCCTTCTGCGCTGTCTCTTGTGCCGTATGAGAAATTTGTTGTATTTCGATAACTGTCTTTGGAAATAGGTCAACAACATCCATCAAAGAAGTAATCTGTTTCATACCACTCATATCCTTACAATAAGATAAAAGGCTAAATCCCAACAACCATACCACCATCCACCATCGTTTCACGACATTCCCTTTCCTTTGTAATGAACGATGACACTATCACGATCGTATCTGTTTTTGAAGCTCCAACCACTGTTCGCGTAATGCAATAGCTTTTTCAAACTGCAGCGCCTCTGCAGCCTCCCTCATTGTAACTTCAAGTCGAACCAATTCCTTGTGTGTATCCTCTAGGGACATAATTATCTTTTTCTTTTTGTTACGAGCCGATGCTTGTGCAATAGCCTGCTGTAACGGAGTAATTGTCTTGGTTACAGAACGGCTTACACTGACCGGCGTAATACCATGTTTTTCGTTATGCTCCTGCTGTAACGTACGGCGTCGCTCAGTTTCTTTGATTGCTTCACGCATCGATTTCGTTACACGATCTGTATACATCAAGACTCGAGATTCCGTATTTCTGGCAGCACGGCCAATGATCTGAATCAGAGACCGCTTATCGCGCAAGAAACTTTCTACGTCTGCATCCATGATTGCAACTAATGCTACTTCTGGAAGATCAAGTCCTTCACGCAGTAGGTTCACGCCAACCAAACAATCAAAAATTCCCAGCCGTAGCTTCTGAAGAAGTTCAGTGCGTTTTGGTGTTTTGAGATCACTGTGCAAATAGCAGACTTTTAATTTCTCTTCCTCAAGATAGCGCGCAAGATGCTCTGCCATCTTTTTGGTAAGTACGATTACCAACGACCGATATCCATTTTTTGCTGTCTCGCGAATCTGTTCAACCAAATGCTTAATCTGATCCACACGCGAGTGCAACTCAAGTTTTGGATCAACCAACCCTGTTGGTCGGATGATCTGCTCAACAACTGTATCCGACGTTCTTAATTCATAATCACCCGGTGTTGCAGATACAAACATCACATCTTTAAAATACGTTTCGATCTCTTCAAATTTTAACGGACGATTATCATACGCAGAAGGAAGCCTGAATCCAAAATCAATCAGTGCTTTTTTACGTGAACGATCGCCTGCATACATACCGCGCAATTGTGGTAATGAAATATGAGATTCGTCTACCACGAGTAAAAAATCTTCACCAAAAAAATCGAGCAAACAATACGGAGGTTCCCCGGCAGCACGCCCTTCAAAATGAGCTGTATAGTTTTCTATGCCAGAGCAATAGCCAACTTCCTCGAGCATCTCGATATCATGCGAAACACGCTGCTTAAGCCGGTCTTGATAAACAGGATTAGTTATGGTCGGCAAAACCGTTTTGAGTTCTTGTTTGATACTTGCAACCGCAGCATCTTTTTTCGCTTGCGTTGTTACAAAATGTTTAGCCGGAAAGATCACTGTATCTTGAAGATTCATACATACTTCATTAGTATCGCGATGCACCCATTGCAATGATTCAACAGTCTCACCAAACAGCTCGATGCGGAGTTTCTCTTTTTGATAAGGCAAAACTACTTCGATCGTATTCCCTAGAACTTGGAAGGTTCCAGAAATTCGCTCAAATTCATTGCGCTGATACTGTATAAAAATTAGCTTATGAATAAGGTCGTGGCGTTTGATTGTGTCGCCTACTTTGATGGGAAAAGCCAGGGTTTTGTAGTCACTGGGATTACCAAGCGAGTAGATACACGATACCGAAGCAATCACAATCGTATCCCGTCGATTCACTAGTGAAGCTGTCGCTTCGACACGAAGTCGCTCTATCTCTGCATTGACCTTTGTTTCTTTGGGGATATAAATATCTTGCGCTGGAAGGTATGACTCAGGCTGATAATAGTCATAATAGCTCACAAAATAACAAACCTTATTTTCCGGGAAAAAGAGCGAGAACTCCTCATATAGCTGGGCAGCCAGTGTTTTGTTTGGGGCCAATACGAGCACAGATTTGTCTTGTTGCGCAATCACATTGGCAACCGTAAATGTCTTACCCGAACCAGTCACACCGATTAAGGTAGATTTTCCTGGTCGATGCGCAGCAAGCCGCTTGATTGCCTCTGGCTGACTACCCGCAGGCGGAAATGGATTATGGAGCTTGAATAACGGTTTCTTCATTCCCTGAGTATAACACGCAGCACGCGTTCTGTAATCACACTCAATTATGGAAATTGCTTAATTCCAAGCTGTTTCCAATCATGTATAAATCGCTTCATACCCTCGTCAGTCAATGGGTGATTGACTGCTTTTTCTAGAATCGACACTGGCACCGTCGCAGCATCTACACCAATCTCGATCACTTCATGCAGATGCTGAACCGAGCGAAGTGATGCAGCAAGCAATTCTGTCTCATTTCCATACATATCTAGCATAGACCTAAGCTGGCGAATGAGACCCATCCCATCAGTCTCTACATCCTCAAGTCGGCCAATAAATGGTGAAATATATCGCACTCCAAGCTTAGTCATAGCCAAACCCTGAAACAAGGTAAAAACCAGCGTAACGTTAACCTTCACACCTTCTTTAACTAGCCGCTCCATAATTGGATAATACTTGATATGACAGGGAATTTTAACCACAATATTGTTAGCAAGACGCGCAATCCGATGAGCCTGTTCGTAGATAGACGTCATGTCTTCCTCTGTAACCTCGACACTCACATCCCCATGAGGCAACAGTCCACTGATCACTTGGATGGTCTCTAATGGATCCGAGGTAGCTTTGCTCAATAGTGTAGGATTAGTCGTCACTCCATCAATGATACCTGTTGGTATCCAACGTTGAAGAGCACCAACGTCGGCGGTATCGAGAAATAATTTCATACTCTTCCTTTGGATAGTGTCAGCTCATCACAATTAGTTCGCCGTCACTATACGATGCCTCTGTATACTTGTGCAAGTCTCGCGATACATCAGAAAGAAGAGATACCAAGTAACTAAGATTAGGATAAAGCTGTTGATACTCTTCAACCCGCTCTAATGCCGTTCTACCAGACGCATCAGTCATGGTAAGATTAATATCGCCAGAATGAAGAAGCATTTTGATAATCGAACGCCGGGCGCCCATATTCCAGTAATGCTTTGGAAGTTCCATAGATTCTTTTAAATTACTCCAGGCGACTTTAAGACTCTCCAGGGCAATACCAAATAATGCAATGCCAAAGACACCCAAGATTGCGTGCTTGACCAGCTCTTGGCTAATAGGCTTAGGAAGCTGTGCCATACGCGCCCATGAGAACGGACTTCCATTCCTAACAAGTGGGCCAATGTTTGGAGAGAGACTAAACCACCCGTTAGGATCTATATGACCTGCCAAAGGAACCAAGCCAAACAATGCCTTGTCATGAGCAATAACTTTTTTTGCTCCTGTAAAACTCAGAGTCCCTATTGCAGCTGCTACACCGATTTCACCAAGCATCTTGGTAAGCGATAATGCAACACTTCTGCTGAACTTGAGTTCATGCACAATCATATCAACCGCAAACATAAGAGGGGTAAGCTGTTCTTTCCCTACCTGGATATTTTTATCAATGTTGGGAGATTTCAAACACTCCTTCACTAGTGATCGATCACCTACACGAATTGCATGAAACAAATCAACCTCCGTTAACTCGCCCAATATAGTTGGCCGGAGCATATCACAGTTCACAACGGTACTTACGAACATAAGTCCTACTATGATCCACACAAACATCTTACGCATGATCACACTCCTTAGATTCGCAAGCATACGCGACATTCTCAACGTCAATCATCCATTCATCAATTTCTCGCAAAATGCGATATATTTGTTCATTTTCGATATGAATAAGCATCGCTTCGTGAAGAAAATCACGAACCGTCTTCCCCTGTGAGTTTTCAACATTGATATCTAAATCATGGTGCAAGAGAAGCATTCGAATAATTTCTCGCTCTGCCACAAGTGCTCGTGCATTAGCTAAACTTGTTGCGGGAATTTGAACAAATCCACTGCCGCCTTTCCATCCTTTCACCAATCCTCTCCACACTAAATAGATGCCCGCTGCTGCTGTCCATGCAAATACTACTGCAGTCACGGTAGCACGATCAGTGACAAGATTTCTGATCATATCGGGACCTTGTCGAGCCAACATAGTCATACCAGCTTCAGCCACATCTTGTTGCGACCGATCACGAGCCATGTCTGCCGCAGGAATAAAGTCAGCAGCAGCTGCTGCTGAAAAAGCCGTTCCACCCAAATTCAAAAGGTTCCTGCCGGCCTCCCAAAGGCCTGCCCTTACGCCTCTCGGGTGTCCAAATGGATTAAAGCCATGAGCAACAGCGCCAATGGCGGCCCATCTGACATCGATAGCTCTTGCCGATAAAAAGCTCAATAACCCGAATACTGTCGATACCCCCATACCAGATAAACACATGCCCGTGCTAACCCCTAGATCAACTGTTGCTTTCGCCAGTCCGCTAATCAATTGGCTATCGTAGACTTTCTCTGCATGAGCAACCAGATCTCGCACTGCAAACATCAACACTGTTTCTTTGTTGGGACCCAACCGAAGATTAGGATCTACGCCCTCACGTAACAAGAGCCCGACCCGCTCTGGGTCACTATTTATAACTTCATGAACAATATCAAGATCAGAGCTGTGAGCAACCCCCGAAGCCAGAAAAAGCATGGCGAGAATTCGTTTCATAATGCCTCCGATAAAAAGCTGAGTAACTTTTACCTTACCCAGTCCGATTGTTCGTGTAAAATGCCTAACCTAACGGACAACAAAGTTAATAAGGCGATTTGGCACAAAGATCACCTTGATGATCGTCTTGGCCTCAAGCCACTTGGCCACTATGGTCCCGGCAGACTTTTGGACATCCTCTTCAGAGGCTCCCGCCTTCACCGTCAAGGTACCCCGCAACTTACCATTTACCTGAACAGCAATACCCACCGTTGTAGCTACGGTGAGTTTAGGATCATACGTTGGCCATTGACAGTCACCCAACTGTTTGCCAAAAAGCTTCTCAAGTAACTCGCTTGCCATATGTGGCGCAAGTACTGAAAGCGCAACAATAATCTTTTCAAGACTCATTTTTCCAAGTTTCAGAGAATTTGCAGTGATATCGTTGAGTAATTCCATGAATGCAGAAATGGCCGTGTTGGGCTTAAAATATTCAAGTCTTTCTTGAAAATCTTTCAAAAATATATGCACTCTACGACTTGTTTCATCCGCTTCTTGTTGGTCAGAACAATGGCGATTTTCATCGCTCATGTAGATCCAGAACCGATTCAAAAATCGCTTAATACCATCAAGGCCCGTGTCTTGCCATTCGCAATCAAGTTCAGGTGGGCCCATGAACAAAATATACATACGCAAGACATCAGAACCATATGCCTGAACCATCTCATCCGGGTTCACCACATTACCCTTAGACTTAGACATTTTTTCAACAAGTCCACTCTTTTCTGAGTACTTGAGAATCATGCCCTGATTAAACAGCTGCTTGAATGGTTCATCGAACGGTAGATACCCAAGGTCATGTAATACCTTGATGTAAAACCGCGAGTACAACAGATGCAAAATTGCGTGTTCAATTCCTCCAACATACAGATCAACCGGAAGCCAATAGTTCATATCTTTATCATCAAATGGCTTGTCTTTGAGATGAGGGTTTGGATAGCGCAAGAAATACCAACATGATCCTGCCCATTGCGGCATGGTGTTGGTTTCACGCTTACCCAGACCACCACATTTTGGACATGCAACATTGACCCATGACTCAATGGCTGCCAACGGAGACTCACCAGTTCCTGTCGGTTGATATTTTTCTACTTCAGGCAACTCGACTGGCAACTGATCCTCGGGAACAGGAACTACTCCACATTTATAACAGTGAATCAAAGGAATGGGCTCACCCCAATACCTTTGTCGCGAAAATATCCAATCACGAAGACGGTACTGTACCGAACGTTCTGCGTATCCTTTTTTCACGCAGTACTCAATGATCTCTTGTCGTACGTCACCAGCTCGCTTTCCAGCAAACTCTGCTGGCTCTGCAAGAATACCATTCACCATATCGGCATAACAGATCTCTAAGTTTTCAACCTGCTCGCGTAGCTCAGGATCTATAGGAAAGAGAACCGGCTTTAAGTGAATATCGTATTTTTTCGCAAATGCAAAATCTCGTTGGTCATGCGCGGAACATTTGATGATACCTGTTCCATAATCAGCAAGAGCAAATGACGCAACCCAGATAGGAAGATCTCCATTGCCAACCGGATCAACGATGTATCGCCCCGTAAAGATTCCTTCTACATCTTTTTCATTCTCGTAAGCACCATTACGTCGCTTGGCTATCATAGTATCGCAGAATGCCCGAATCTCATCCTTATTCTGCACACCCTCAAGCAACTGATTAAGGAATGGATGGTCCGGAGCAATCACAACAAATGTGTCCGCCGCAAATGATTCAAAATGAGTTGAATAGGTTTTGATCGTCAGATCAGTACTCTTAACGGGCGCAGTAAACAAAAGGCCTTCACTCTTACCAATCCAGTTCCGCTGCATCAACTTAACTTTTTCAGGCCATTCGAGACGATCGAGACCTTCAAGCAATTTTTCTGCATACGCGGTAATACGCAAGACCCACTGAGGAACATTTTTTTGGGTTACCTTGGTGCCACAACGTTCACATGCGCCGTTCACCACTTCTTCATTTGCCAACCCGGTCAAGCATGAAGGACACCAGTTGATTGGCATGTTGGATTGATACGCCAAGCCTGCTTTGAACATTTGAATAAAGATCCATTGCGTCCATTTATAGTAATTAGGATCCGTTGTATTAACTTCTTTATCCCAATCATAGATGGCAGCAATATCTTTAAGTTGTTCTTTAAATTTTTTGATGTTGGCCTCAGTACCCAACTTGGGGTGGATACCTTTTTTAATCGCATCATTTTCTGCAGGCAACCCAAATGCATCCCAACCCATAGGATGTAGTACATTGTATCCCTCTAACCATTTCATGCGAGCATACACATCAGACAAGACATACCCTCGCCAGTGTCCTACATGAAGTCCCGACCCTGAAGGATAAGGGAACATATCCAGGCAATAAAACTTCTTACCTGAGCCTGCCGATTTGGTCGCAACAGGTGGATTTTTGGCCCATCGCTTCTGCCACTTTTTTTCTATATCACAAACTGAGTAATTCATTCTAAATCACCATTACCCGCACAATAATGCGCTTATACGATCCCAATATTGCACAAAAAACGTTATCACCACTGTAGCATAAACAGGCACCTTGACGAAGCGAAAACCATTTGTTTTATACAGAATGTTAAGAATCGATAATACAATCATCGCTGGGTAGCAGACTGTAACAATTGGAACAATCACATCCATGATTCCACTGAAACCCAGGTTAGCAAATGCTGCCGTAATAGTAACTGTTAACGTTACTGCAACTCGATAGCTAATCTTTCTCCTAAAAATATAAATACTCAAATAATCAGCAAACAAGCTGGTCAAAGCGACTGCCGTTGTCAAACATGCAGCAGCAACCGTAAAACTTGAAAGCATACCAAGTCGTCCAAGAAGATGATCGGACAAAGCAAAGATGAGCTGTTCTCTTGGCACCGTTGTTACAGCAGCCGCGTGAATTGCACCTGCTACCATAAATCCAACATAGACACCACCGAGAAGCAGTGATCCAATAACCCCCGCTTTGAACAATGAATGCAAGAGGCGTTGTGGAGATGAAAGAAGATCCTTATCAAGCGCATCAAATACTAGTTTAGAAAAGAAGATCGCACCCAATAGATCAAGCGTTAGAAATCCTTCGAAAAATCCCGAAACCAAAGCGTTAAGATTAGAAATATCAGTATGTGGTGGCGTTACTTTTATGAAAAATGCACTTACTATTACACTCAAAAGCAAGACAATTTTGAGCGGGCCAAGATAGCGACCAATCACATCCATAACCTCATTTTTACGAACCGTTAAAAACCACACAATGATAGCCGACAAAAAACTAAACATAGCCAACGAAAATGAAGGGAAATACCAAGCGAATGCTGAGTGAGAAAGCGTAATAGTTCTTGGGATAGCCCCGAAGGGGCCGATCAAGATCATACACAAAAAGGCCCAAAGTTCTCCTGATTTTTTACCAAGACGCTGAAAGAATGCCCTATAGTCACCCCCAAACAATACCCCGGAAAAAAGGCCTAAAAGGGGCATAACAACAGCCGAGAAGAAAATTCCGACAATGGCGGGTGTAACATGATCGCCCATCATTCTTCCAAGATCCAAAGGAAATACCACATTACCTGCGCCGAAAAATATGGCAAAAAGCGCAACCCCCAAAGATATAATTTGTTTTCTAGTCATGATCCAAATTCCTTAAGTACTAAAAAAAGCAAGAACTACTACAGCTAAATGCTTACAGAATAATAATGGGCTGGATGACCCTGATATCAACCAGCAGGCAAATAAAGGCAAAAGACGAGAAAAGAAAAGAGAAAGACGATCGACGATACGACATAGTTCCTGGGTTATAGACCCACCGACTTAATGTCTCCATCGTAGGCTCCTGTAGTAGTAAGAATAATACAAATACTCGAAAAACCACTGTAACATTCATGGGCATTTTTTTCAATGAAGCCCTCTCCCCTGATCTCTGTAAATTCGAATCCCATTGTGATAGGCTGCTGCAAGATATCATGATAGCGGTGAAAAAAGGGCTTTAGGATGAAACAAAGAAGAACCAGTCATGCTGATATTCGACAGTCATTTCTTGATGATGAAATGATCCTGGTCGTCAAACGTGATGACCTGTTTCCTCAGGGAGCATGGTCAGGATTACAACACGTTCCCTTTGATGAAATCCTCGCAACAATTAAAGAAAAGCAACTCTTTATGCCTCGCTCCCACATGGAAACTGATCCAACGTACAAACAAATCATCCCGTATCTTCTGTTTGAATACGATGGACGCTATTTTCTTATGCAACGATCACCTGCAACTAAAGCTCAGGACCTTCGCTATAAATATTCCTTAGGTATCGGAGGGCATATTCGCCAGGATGACATGAAAACATCGTCCATCCTTGCATGGGCCGACCGTGAGTTCAAAGAAGAAATTGAATACAATGGCACTTATAAAGCCGAACCGATTGGGATCTTAAACGATGACTCAAACCCAATTGGCCAAGTGCATGTTGGATTGGTATTCATTCTCAAAGGCGACTCGCCTCACATCAAGGTCAAGGATGAACACATCAGTGGCACTTTACTTCCGCTTGAAGAGTTAAAAGATTTCTATCCTCGCATGGAGTCATGGAGTCGTATTGTATTTGACTTCATGGCAGAGAAACACCATACTGCGGGCTAGTCATTAACCGTAGTAACCGACAAGGGACAATGTCATGCGCAAGAAGAACTTCGTGTATCTGGCTTTTTTGAGTTGTTTGGGCAACTGTATTATTATGGCTACAGAAAATACTCCACGTGTAGCCCCCGAGGCTTCGGATAGCCAGGTGGTAGAACAGCTAACAGGAGCACTAAGGGACGGAGCATTTTTAACAAAATTGTTCTGGGCTGCCATGCTTGTTTGGGCAGCACACCTGATCGGCAAACAAGCTTCAGTGCTACTCGAGCCTCACAACCACACGAAAGAAATTTGTTCTTCATGTCATCAAAGGGTTCCAGGATTAATCCTTCTCCATCAATGTAGACACGGACATAACAACTACATAGCATACTCGCGCACAAGGCTACCTCGTGGCGATGTCGTGTCAGTTATCTCATGTAAACCTCAGTCAAACTTTGATCCCGAAACTATAAAGGAATTTGTGGCACAATACGACAAAATCGCTTGCCCCACTGATTAGAAAAAATCCTTAGAAGAAGACAAATGAGCTGTACATAATTACAGCTCATTTGTCTTCTTCGACATCATCATCACTACAAAAGGTAGCCAACATCGTACCAACTAGAAAAACCGAAAGGCGGGAAAACCTCCATCAGAACGATATGGACTTATCCAAAAAAGGCTTGCCTATGGTTTTCTGATTGAAGCGGTCATGATTGCCAACAGCTTCACTGGCATTTTGACCTCAATGGCTGGAATAACAAGGGCAAGCACAGTAATGAAAAAGATCCATTATCATACATACCTCTTAGACCTTGAATAGCTATGACCTAGATTCATAGCCTATGTGATGTTGAGCAACCGATGCATAATAGTTTGCACCATCACGAAGCCGACGCTCTTTGGTCTCAAAGTTAACTTCATACAAACCAAATTTCATGGTATACCGCTCAGCCCATTCCAAGTTATCCAGCAATGACCAGTAATAATAACCACGGACATCGTAGCCATCCTTGATAGCCTTGGAAAGTGCGTACAAGTACCGCTTCGACCACAGTTCTCGACGATCATCGCGTGCATCCGGGCATCCGTTTTCGGTGATCATGATTGGCACGCCGCATGCCGCGACTTCCTGAATAGCCCTATACAACCCTTCTGCGTACAGCGTATATGGCATATCGGTTCTGATGTCACCAGGCCGTTCTGCACTAAACTGTTTTGACGACGACATTTTTGATTCATCCGTTACTGATGCACCTGTTGGTATTTTTACCAGTACATGTGAGTAGTAGTTGATCCCAATGAAATCTAAAGCTTGTTTTGCAGTAGGATTGCGGTGACGTACGGGCTGCACAGGAAGTGGTAACACACTAAAGGTAAACTCGCCTGTAACAAAGAAATCTAGTGCTGCTTTATAGAAGATATGATTTATGTACGACGCAACAAGCTTTTCAAGCGGGTTCCAATCATGGTACGCCTCAAATTGTGTGACCGAATGTGCGAATCCAACTTGCGCTACATCGCCACCGGGTAATGACTTAATCTTTTTAAAGATTGCAATGTGTGCTTCAAGTAGGTTACGTAAGACAATTCCTACTTCGTGCATATTTGTTATACCTCGTTTTTCAGGTGGCCATTCACCCATGATGTAGCCCATAAATGCATAGACTCCCGGCTCGTTGATCGTACACCAGTATGGAACGAGATCATTAAGTTCCTTAAACACTACCTCACAGTAGCGAACGAGGTACTTGATATTGGACGCCTTTTCAAATCCACCACGAGCAGTAAACCAAATTGGATCAGTAAAATGATGGAACGTAATCATCGGTGTCATACCTGCATCGATCATCTTTTGGCAAACATCACGATAGTGGTCTAACGCATCCTGACTAAATTCTCCTTCGTGCGGCTCGATAACACTCCATTCGATGGACAAACGGAAGGTATTTACACCAAGATCTCGCGCCAACTTAATATCATCTTCGTATCGATGCCAGAAGTCGCATGAAGTTCCGGACTTCTCACGTCCAGCCTTGGCAGTTTCCCAAAGTCTCCAGTTATTGTAAGGGAAGTTTTCATTACCAGAATTTTGGAAATCAGATGCAGCAACACCAAATAAAAATGACTTCGGAAATACAATATCATTAGTATCGATATTCTCCCAATCCCACCGCAATTCCGTTGCAACCAACGACATCATACAACCCAACATCAGCAAGATCTTCTTCATGGGATCCCTTCTATGAGATAAAAGTCGCAAAAACAGGCACAGAATAAAGAGACTCTCAAAAAAAGAAAGACTTATATAAGTTGAAAAACTATACCGTCACACTTTGTGCATTGAGATAAGGACTTTTTTGTACAAGATCTTCGACTAGTCTATGAATATGTTGCCCAAAATCTTCTTTTTCAAATGCTGTCACATTACGTCGTAACGTCGCAAGATATTTTGGTTCAGAAAGATATTGATCCAAATACGCATTCACATCACGGCGAGAATACAACACATGTCCAAACCGATATTTTTCTATAACGTCATATGCAACCGCTTCCCAATCCAACGCACCATGACTTTTATCCACCAACATCGGAATGTTTGAGTAAATCGCCTCACCAAAACTTGCACCCCCTGCCTTCGTAATGAAGATATCTGAGATTGCCAGTAGGTCTGCTATACGCTGTGTATAGCCAATCACATCAACAGTAATATGATCAGGTAGTTGCATTTTTTCTATCTTCTTCTTCATTGCTGCATTTCTTCCAACACATACTAACAAATGCATGGGATGTTGATTTTTTGAAATCGTTTTTACATAGCGCCCGCTTAACTTTGAGCCGGCACCACCCATGAGTATCGTGATAATTGGTTTATCGGTCGTAATATTAAAATCTTTACGAATCTGTTCTTTATCCTTTGGCGCAACAAACGACTGGCGAACGGGATAGCCCGTTACGACAATTTTATCTTCTGGAATTTTTGCGTGCGCAATACTGGCTCGCGACTCTTGAAGATCAAATGGTATTGTCATTATAAACTTATCGTAGTCGGGCCTTTTGATGTCATTCACAAAAGCCCTGACATTCACATCTGTCGGAATAATCATAAACGGAATATCGGCTGCCTTGGCAGCTTGATATACAAAACCATCAACAAAGTGGACACATGATATGACAAGATCAAATTCGTTTTCACGCAAGTAATCCTCTACCGACTTTGCAAGCGAATTGCGCATTGCACGCATCGCATGAGCACCAGTATGCGCAAGCTGATTAACTAACCATGTACGATTATGCCGCAGAAGGTAATTGTAAAGATCTTCGCCATTCCATGAACCCCATGACAACTTGGGGACAGGATCAAACTTATTCACAACGTCCTTGAGAATATTAACAATATGAACATCGTATTTAGTACCAAGGTCCTCTACCAAACGCTGAGAAACAGAAATATGGCCCGCGCCACCAACGCTCATAAACACGACAATCTTTTTCTTACGTTGTTCTATTACACGGCTTGGAGCCATGTATTCGGTAATTTTATGGGCAAGATGAGGACCCTCAATCATTACTGTTCCTTGCAATAAAACCGACATCACACAGCGCAAGATCGTCATTATCATCGTAGCACATCCTTCTGATATATAACCCTTCACCCATTCATATAACTCCCCTGAAGAGGCCCCAGTCTACCGAATCACGACCTTCTAATCTAGTAATGGCTAACTGTTGCCTCATTTTTGCCCTATACGCTATAGTGTGAAGAATCTAGATGAAGGGGAGAAGAATGTATCTATGGAATGTGAACGGCTTAGCTCAAGAGCTCAAGGAAAATACCCTACCAGCTCGAGAGAAGGTCAAATATCTCATCCTGTTTATGCTCTATATCCCAACTGGACTTCTTGGATCCAATTGGATTCCTGGTTTATATCGCTTCATATATCGCCTCACCAATGAGTATATGGCAAAAGAGGCGCCTGACGTAAAAGCTCTAAAAATATTTAGCGACTTCAATTATATCACTGATCTTATTGTTATCGTTCTGATCTGGTTATGCGTACTGATCGCATATCATGCAAACCAGCGTGGAGATAAGAAACGCTTTTTAGAGCGTTTCTTGTGTCTCGCTGTATCAGTATCATTTCGTGTAGGTGTTTATGTATTAGTTATTTTCCTTACCGTTCTATTCGCTTCACTCATTTTTTTCAATTATAAGCTTCAACATATTGCCGTTATGTCTGGTCTCCTCAAACCATTGCGACAATTAAACCAGCTACAGACATTGTCCTCTATCATGACGTTCATTAGTATGCGCATGCATATTTTTTCGTGTGTGATGACTGGAATTGCAGCATTATGGTCGGGGCTCATGATTAGAACAAAAATCAAATACATTGCAAAACCAAAGGAGCGGTAAACGATGGTTTCATTGGGCCTTGATGCCATTAAATCATATCTTAAAAAACACACGCTTTCTGGTTATTGGCTACTTGCAGCAGGGGCTTATTCCGCAATGCTTACAATACTTATCACAGCCCTTCCGTTATACATCATTGCGGCAACATGTGACGCGGTGTGCTTCTGGCTTTCATGCAGCATTCTACTGCTTTATACCATCATCAGTTATCTGGTAAGTAAATATGACTCAATAAAAATATACCTGCATAATTTTATTCTTCTCAGCATTCCTATTGGCACACGCATCGTACTATACGCTAGCTTGCTATATGTTGGACTAGGCGTAGCTATCCGTCTTGTTTTAGGCACAAAATTCACGGGGCTCTTATACCAAGATCAACTTGAAAATTCACCTCAAGTTCCATTCCTCGAACCACTTGTCTTAAAAATTGGTAATATTCTCTTACAGCTCATTGAATCTCCTATTACCGATGATATTGATGAAGCACTCAGCCAAAAAACGGTTGAACAATTTCTTTGCTACATACACCAGGGAGTAACAATCATTCTTGTCACGCTCTCGCTTGTCCCTGCTGTCTGGTTTTACATGTGGATACGCACAGAATTATTGCACGTACACACAGAACCAAAAAGGAAATCTCAATGATTATCAAGCAAGTTGGGCGCGGCCTAGCCATGACAATTACAAGCTTTGCCGTAGCGAATCAGCATAAACGATTATTTTTCGTCGCTGCTATCCCTCCACTCCTAGCACTGCTTGCTGGCTTTGGATTATATAAGTTGGCACTCACTAACCTATTTATCACACTTAAATCAACATTTCTTACAGCATTTCTTTTAACATTTGGAGCAAGCAGTATTGGATTAATTGTTGTCAATGTTGTCTATGCCAGCTTAGTTGTTTACTTTTCAAAAGTTACCAAAAATCGTCCTTGGAAAGATATCATAGCCGCCAGTGTTCCTACCCAATGGTCGCGTGTTGTCGCTTGGTCATTCTTGGGAGCTCTTATTGGAACCATACTCACGTCATCAGGTGAATTATTACCATCAGCATCACGACTACACTGGATTATTGAAGCACTTAATTACCTATGGTGGGTTCTTACATTCCTTATGATTCCATTACTTATTGATGAAGAAAACACTATTATACACGGGCTAAAGCTTGCAATTAACATTCTTCACAAAAATTTCGGCTTAATTATAAGCTCGACAGCATCACTCATGATCATAAAATCATTTGTCGGCTGGCACCTTACTAAACTTGCAGTTTTAGCACCCAGGCTCATATTCCAATATAATATCATTACAATACGTCCCTCTTTATCAACACTTTCGTTTGCCATTATGTTCTCCGGCATGGCCTCGTCTGCTGTCATATCAGTAATCATGACGCTAGCAGAAACGGCTCTTGCTGCTGGTGTCTATAGAACATCAATTGGCAAACCATTACCAACATTCGAACGACCAAATCTCGTACAACTAATACTTATCTCAGTAACCACTCTCCTCGCAATTGCGCTTACTGCTAGTGTCGTATCGTTCGTCACTATGTTCATCGAATTAAAGATTCCGTTTTTCCAACCCCCTACTATGATGTAAAAAAAGGAGATCCATGAAAATACAAATCGCCCAAGGCATCCAGGTCGCCCTTATGACCTATAATATTCTCGTAAAACATATCAAATTGCTTGCCTATATTGCCCTCCCAACAACCGTACAGTTTCTCCTTGATACACTCGCTCCAACACACCAAGCAACATACATCTACAATCTCTTTCATCCAGTATTAATTGTATGGTTTGGGGTTGCTCTTGTGCGTCATATTTACCACATTATTAAATACGACGACGAGTCATGGTCAAACAGCATTGCTGATGCCGCCATGAGAACAGCACCTATTCTTTTGTGGGGAGCGGTCGCCTCGTGCGCCATTGGATTATCATACTTAGGAGAATCTTTTCTTTCATGGATCGGCCTTCGCAGCTCTATCATCACACTCCCATTCATGGTCCTATGGATCATCCTCACAGCTTTCATCATCGCCATCATCTCCTCAGAGCAACAACCTTTACTGTCCATGATAAAGGAAGCTTTAACACTCATTCGTGAGTATGCCTGGGAACTTGCAGGTGGCATCACCGTATTTGTTAGCTTCTTATTGATCCCTGTCTTATTTGTTTCGTTTCTGCAGCTTTTAGGTGTCTTACCCTGGGGCATTATTTACCATGCCACCATCCTGACCGTTCTCATCATTTTCCAGACAGTCGTTATCATGTTCTGCGCTTTGATCCATAGGCACTACATGAGGAAGGTCAAACAAGAGATCGTCATCGATATAAGAACGCTCTATAATCCATAGAAACCTGAAAAAGCCCTTCAACTGCGGTTATTTGATGAGCTTCTCAATTCATGCTACCATAGTGGCATGGATATATGTTTAATACCTTTACCCTCTTTGGGGACCATGTCAGGATCACTGATGGCTCTTCCCTATAAGAGGCATTTTCAGGAGTGTATTCCCCTATGTCAAAAGAAGTAATTCGTCCCCAGCAGTTTGCTCATGCAACGCTGATGGCCAAAAGCAATCATCTTGAACTTAATGCAGATCAACAAAAGGAACTTGATGTCCTTTATCAGGGTCTCGATCGTCTTAAGCCCGGGCAGCTCATTTCAGGCACCGTTCTGCGCGCCGACTCTGATGGTGTACTCGTCGATATTAGTTATAAGTCTGATGGCCTGATTCCTCGCTATGAATTTTCAGAACATGAAATGAAAGCCCTCAAAGTGGGCAACACTATAGAAGTTATTTTGGATGAACTTGAAAGCATCCACGGTTCAGTCACCCTTTCTTACGAAAAAGCCAAGGAAATGCGTGCCTGGGAACGCATTACCAACCTCTTTGATGACGGTAAGCCTGTTGAGGGCGTTATTACTCACAAAGTTAAGGGTGGCCTCAGCGTAGATATTGGCGTCCAAGCCTTTCTACCTGGATCACAAGTCGATATCCACCGCGTAACGGACTTTGACACCTTTGTTGGCCAAACTATTACCGCCGACATTATCAAGCTCAACAAGCGTCGTGGCAATGTTATTCTTTCTCGCCGTAAGTACCTCTCTAATCTTCGCGCAGAGTCACGCAAAAAGATGATGGAGACACTTGAAGAAGGTCAAGTCGTACAAGGAGTCATCAAGAACATCACCAATTATGGTGCGTTCGTTGATATCGGTGGTGTGGATGGACTACTCCATATTACAGATATGACCTGGGGTCGTATTGCACACCCAAGTGAAATTGTTCGTCTTGGAGACACCATTGCCGTGAAGATCTTGTCCATTGATAAGGACAATGCAAAGATCTCACTCGGCATGAAACAATTGTCAGACAATCCGTGGGAACAACTTGCTGATCAACTCAAGATTGGCGCCCGCATTAAAGGTAAAGTATCAAGCATTACCGATTACGGCCTCTTTGTTGAAATTCAAAAAGGCGTCGAAGGACTTGTCCATATTTCAGAAATTTCATGGACCGAACGTATTAATGATTTGCGTAAGCACTATGCTGTAGGGAATGAAATCGAGGCATTAATTGTTTCCCTCGATAAGGATAACCGTCGCATGTCATTAAGTATTAAGCAACTTGAACAAAATCCTTGGGATTCAATTTCTCAAGAGTTCAAAGCTGGTGATAGAGTCAAAGGAACCATCAGCAATATCACTGATTTCGGTATCTTTGTAACCTTGAAGCCTGGTATTGATGGCCTAGTGCATATTTCAGATCTTTCCTGGACTGAACACATCAACCACCCAGCTGACCTCTACGCAAAGGGCCAGGATGTTGAAGCAATCATTCTTGGCGTCGACGAAGACAATAAAAAGATTTCGCTTGGTATCAAGCAATTAACGCAAGATCCATGGGAAAATCTAGAAGAAGAATACCCACGAGGCAAAGTCATTGAAGGAACCGTATCGAAGATTACTAACTTCGGCGCCTTCGTGAAGCTTTCTTCTGGTATCGAAGGACTCGTTCATAGCTCAGAGCTCACACCTGCCGAAGGTGAGGCTGCTGTTGAAGTTGGACAAACTCGCTCATTCCGCGTAATCAACGTAAACCGTGAAGAACGAAAACTTGGGTTGAGCTTAAAGACCGAAGGTGAGCTTGCGCCACAAAAACAAGTAAGCAAAAAACCTTCTAAGGTCAGAGAAAAACAAGAACCTCAAGCGAAACCACGGTCCTTGTTCCAAATGGAACTTGAGCGACATATGAATACCAAGAATAAAAAGGACTCATAATATGGAACAAACGCTCGGTATCATCAAACCAGATGCTGTCGAAGCTAAATACAGCGGCAAGATTATTGATGCAATTGAAGAACACGGTTTTACCATTGCAGGTATGAAGAAGCTACACTTGTCACAAGAACAAGCTGAAGCATTTTATGCCATCCACAAAGGAAAACCCTTCTTCAACGAGCTCGTAACATTTATGACGTCAGGACCAGTAATTGTCATGGTTCTAGAAAAAGAAAATGCGATTATAGCATGGCGTGATTTGATGGGAGACACCAATCCTGCCAAAGCACCATTAGGTTCTTTGCGTCAGCGTTTTGGAACATCAATCGGTGAAAATGCAACGCATGGATCCGATGCTCCAGAAACAGCTCGTGCTGAAATAGCATTCTTTTTCCCAGAACTCTAAAGATCAATACCGGGGGAGATTTTCTTCCCCGGTATTTCATTAAGGAAAGAGGCGCATCATGACTATTCACAAAACTGCAGTTCTCATCACAGCATTTGCAGTGCTTTGTATTATTCCAGGCTGTTCATGGTTCTTTTCAACCCCGCAACCCGTTAACGAAACTACCCTTGCGATCATTAAGCCAGATGCAGTACGCGCACGCAACACTGGAAAAATTATCGATAGCATCGAGCATCATGATTTTACAATTGTACGCATGAAAAAAGTCCAACTCACGCCGGGCCAAGCCGAAAAATTCTATGCAGTACATAAAGAAAAACCTTTTTTTGCTAACTTGATAGAATTCATGACCTCAGGACCAATCATTGTTCTTGCACTTGAAAAAGAAAATGCTATCGAAGAATGGCGTAAACTGATGGGTTCAACCAATCCTGCCAAATCAGCTCCTGGTACCATTCGTAGGCTTTTTGGAACATCAGTTAGTGAAAATGCTGTACATGGGTCTGATTCATCTGAAAATGCAAAAATAGAACTTGCACTCTTTTTTCCTGATCTATAAGACATGAATATTCGCACTTTCTGTGTGCTATTGCTCGCTGGAACTTTTTGGTCAATAAACAGCATTGTCATTATAGTTCCAGGAACATGGTCTGTATCAGCATCGTGGCACCAACCAGGCGGAGATTTTTTTGACATATTACAACAGAACTACGCACCAGAATCTGTTTTCACATTTTGTTGGTCAGGTAAAAATAATCACGATGCACGGATAGTCGCCTCACGCAATCTTGCAACACTTTTGAATCAATTTCCAATCGTAACGCTCGTAACACATTCACATGGGACCAATGTCGCATTATTGGCCATCAACATGCTTGCCGAACAAGATAGTCAAACACGTATTCCCATGTTGTATGCACTTGCAACTCCCGTTGCATCCAATGATTATATCCCCAACATGAATTACATTGGTCATTTAGTACATTTGTTTTCGTTCAGTGACACCATACAAACTATGGTCAGCGGTTACGAACGAGTCTTTACGCCACACCCTCGTATTACCAATCTTGCGGTACTTTATAACCGTAAGGAACCAAATCATAGTGAGATTCATAGTCCATTGTGTGCTCGGTGGCTTCCCTACTTAAATCAATATATCACACCAGGACAAGATGGAGTTTTACAGTTATCCTCTAACCATAATCCTGAACTCATTATTGACGATTCATTCGCAGTATCTGTAGATTTGGATCAATGGCTTCAACAACAAATCAGTATTGGTTTTTGGAAATTTGTAAGATCAAAAAAGAATGAATGATACAAAAAAACCATTACATAAATTGGTAGTGTTTGACTCAGGGATTGGTGGCCTTTCTGTCCTCCAAGAACTTATGAAACTTCCTATCAAGGAATTTGTATATTGTGCTGATACTGCGCATGTACCCTATGGCGATAAAACGCCCGATGAAATCATAAGCCTTACGATGAAGACACTTTTGAGTGTAATTGATCCATCAATAGATGGTCTTGTTCTTGCCTGCCATACAGCCTCATCACTCGTATATGAAACAATTACTCAAGCATTTCCCCACCTTCCAGTTTGGAATGTAATGGAGCCTGCAGCACGCTCAGCCGCTCATACTTCTCTTAACAAACGCATTGGCATCATTGGAACATCAGCAACCATTGCTCACAGCCGACATAAACAAACTATTCTCAACATAGAACCAGATGCGTACATTATTCAACAAGCATGTCCTGATCTTGTTCCACTCATCGAAGCGCCGCAGCTTGACATTGACGCCACGAAAGCAGCACTACATCGATATATTACACCACTTCTTGCCCACTCTATTGATACTCTCATCATCGGCTGCACGCATTACGAATTGATACGGAATCTTATTAATCCACTTGTAGGAAAAGATATCGCACTCATCAGCACACCACCACTTATGACGGCGCTCTTATATCCACTTGTAGAAAATCAAGATATTGTAAAACCCGTTATTTCCATTCATGTAACAGGCCCACAAATATCATTCCTCCAAAAACTCAATTCCGTCGCTCCGGCAATCTTGCAGAAATAAGTTGCTGCACTATACTGGTCCCGGTTTTTTATGCCCGTTACACGAAAGGTCTATTTAATGAAACGTATTCTTCTAGTTTCCTCAATTGCTCTTATCGGTTATGCATCAGCCCATGCAACCTGCGTGACCAAATGCGCTGATGATTATGAACTTAGTGAAGAAGAAGCTCAGCTTCTGGAGTTATGCGACAACAGCCCTGACTATGAAACCTGCCGCTGCATTCTTGTCCGCACATTTTGTGTGCCAGAACACAAAGGAGCCACCACAGAATCAGATTTCTACCAAGTAGAAATTGAAACATTTTGTGCAGTCGCAGAATATCTTAGGGAAAGGCTTACTGAAGAACAGTGGAGAGAAGTCGCAGAGAGTATGGAGGAAGAAGGATTGGTCTGCATAGAATAAAGCAACAAGCTCGTCATAGAAAGAGGCCGAACTACTCGACCTCTTTTTTTTCTACGATTTTTTTAAGTGCTTCATCCAGAACGCCGTTCACAAATTTGTATGCATCAACCTCAGCAAAGCATTTTGCTAATTCGATTGCTTCATTGATAACCAGACTTGGCGCATTGTCTGTATTTAACAATTCCCATAGCGCCAATCTCAAAATAAGCTTAGTACAAACACCAATACGTTCGATTTTCCAGTTGGCAAGCAAGGGGACCAACCTCATATCAAGCTCATTTCTCTGCTCAACGATGGCATGTGTAACATTCATTTCGGGACCAGCAAGGTCAATATCTGTATCAAATCCTCGATTCAGCATATCGGCAATTGACTCAAGTGATACCTCATAGGAGTTCTCTTCTGCTGCGTAGAGTATATGAAAAATCAAGGAGCGATTCAGTCTCATTATTTTTTATCCACACGCTCAATATATTTTGAATCACGTGTATCAACTTTAATTACTGTTCCCACTTCAATGAATAGAGGAGCTTGAACAACCAAGCCTGTTTCTAAAGTTACTGGTTTAGTACCAGCTCCCTGGGCAGTATCACCCTTCACACCAGGAGGTGCATCAACAACCTCAAGCTCCATAAATAATGGTGGGGTTACTGCAATAGGACGACCCTGAAAATAGAGAATCGTATAGACCGTTTGTTCTTTCAAAAAGTTCTTTACATCCTCAAGCTGTTCTTTATTGAGACTTACTTCGTCATAGGTATTTTGATCTAAAAAGTGGTATAGATCATCAGCATAGAGATATTGCATTTCTTTGTATTCAAGATCAGGAGCAGAAAATTTTTCTCCAGAACGGAATAACTCTTCTCTGACAAGGCCAGTAATCATGTTTTTCATTTTTGTACGAACGAATGCCCCGCCCTTACCAGGCTTAACATGATGGTACTCAATCACCATATATGGCTCATTCTGGAAAAGGATCTTACAGCCTTTGCGAAAATCGGATGTGGAAATCACTATGGACCTTTCATACTAATGAGACATGAGCTATCGCTCAAAGAGTAGACTAGCATAAAAAAGACCGTAGTAAAAAGCAATTCCCCTAATAAGACATCCGAGCACTGAGCGCTTCAGCTGCCTTCTGTCGCTCTCGAGCCTCCTGAGCCTGGCGAGCCGCTTCCTTGGCGACTGCTTCACGAACTACCGCTTCTATCACCGTTTTTTCAACTACTTTCTTTGCTACCGCTTCTGCAATGGCTTCCCGCTCTGCCTCTACACGATATGCATTCTCTGCAGCCTTACGGCCCAGAGACTCGCGGCCAAGACACAACTTATCTACGAGATGATCTATTGAACGATTAATTGCTTTTCCAAGATCATTTTTATGTTTCCTAAGCGGATGAACAATCCCCTTCAAGGAATCTACAAGTTTAGCATACTTGCCATCAACAACCGCCTGTTGAGCATTACCAATAGCGTCGATAACTTTTTGCAAGCGACCAACATCAGTATAAATTGCATATTCTTGTATGAGATCAAAAACATCCTTCAAATTATCATTGATTTTCTCAGGTCCCACAAAACGACTCAAAAGAAGTATAGAAAAATTATTCCAGACATCTGTCAATTGTTGCACTGTCTTTGCGTGCAACCGTGATTGTTCAGGAACAAAGATTTCTGTTTCAACAACCGCATCGAGGTTGAATCGACCTCGGTACCATCGTGCATAAAATGCTTCTTTCAAACACGCACACTCATGCAACCATTGCATAATTTGTATCCTACTATGTTCACAACAGAGGTTTCTATAGCGTTGCATGGAATTACCAACTGTCTGCGCCACACTCTTAAATCCATATGTAGCAGGAAGACCTACGCTATGGTATGCCTTCATCAATGATGATCCCTGATACCGCATCAATGCTCCAATGCCAAACGCTGTAATGATCACGCTCGGCATGAGCATCATATACCACTTCATATACAACTCTCCTCACCAAAATCTTCTGTTGACTTCAAAAATATGCTAGATAAATAGATCAGGAGTATTCAAGAGATTGCCATAAAACACGGAGAGATTATGAATATACGAATCACTATTGCGATAGTGGCCGCTGTAATCCTTATTTTCGCAGGGGGATACCTGTATAAGCGGTGGCGCTCACATCATATCACGGCATTCCATGACAATATCATGAAACGAGCCCAAGAAAATGATACCTATAGAACCGTTGTGGTTACTGGAGCACAAAGCCAACTCGTTCTTATGGCACTAAAACCGGGTGAGGAAATCGGAGAAGAAGTACACCAAAACACTGATCAAACCTTCGTATTTGTTGCAGGTAAAGGCACCGCATTGGCTGAAGACAAAACATATAACATAGATAAAGAAGATG
The DNA here is from genome assembly GCA_016929235.1 of Candidatus Babeliales bacterium. Taxonomy (NCBI): domain Bacteria; class Candidatus Babeliae; order Candidatus Babeliales; species Candidatus Babeliales bacterium. Next base: position 49,121 of record JAFGJD010000004.1, read on the forward strand.
TCTTTTTTGTCCCAGCTGGCATAAAACACAACATAAAAAATACTGGTACATTGCCATTGAAGCTCTATACTATCTATGCACCACCAACACATAAGGATGGAACGGTACACAAAACGAAAGCCGATGAACCTCAAGAATAAAGATCGCACATGTCTTCATGCGTTGACACAGAAATACTATCACTGATTACACAAGAAGAAGAGCGTCAACAGAATACGCTTAACCTGATTGCGTCAGAAAATTATGCCAGCGCGTGCGTCCGCAAACCACTTTCATCAGTTCTGACCAACAAATATGCCGAAGGGTATCCTGGAAAACGCTATTATGCTGGCTGTGAGAATGCTGATGCCATTGAGCAATGTGCAATAGATAGAGCAAAACTCCTCTTTGGTGCTGACCACGCCAATGTGCAACCCCACTCTGGCTCACAAGCAAATATGGCTGTCTATATGACTGCGCTCGCACCTGGTGACACAATCATGGGCATGAGCCTCGCTGAAGGAGGGCATCTCACCCATGGACACTCCGTAAGCTTCTCAGGCATATTCTACCGATCACACCCCTATACCGTTGATAGGACTACAGAGCGATTGGATTATGATGCCATTCAAGCTCAGGCCCTCAAAGTCAAACCAAAAATTATTGTCACAGGAGCGTCTGCATATTCTCGTACGATTGATTTCAAGGCATTTTCCGACATTGCACAATCAGTCGACGCAGTACTTCTTGCCGATATTGCACATATCGCTGGATTTGTTGTAACTGGACTCCATCCATCACCAGTCCCCCATGCTGATTTTGTAACGAGTACTACGCATAAAACGCTCCGTGGCCCACGAGGCGGATTGATCTTGTGCAATCATCAATATTCAGAAAAGATTGATAAGGCTGTTATGCCAGGCATCCAAGGCGGCCCATTTATGCAGGTCATTGCGGCTAAAGCCATCGCCTTTAGGGAGGCACTGGACCCTTCGTTTATCGAATATCAGAAACAGGTAATCCTGAACGCAAAAACCCTATCCTCGACCCTCCAGGGGCTTGGATATCGTATTGTTTCGGGGGGAACCGACAATCATTTATTTATTGTTGATCTCACAGATAAGGGAATCTCGGGTCGCGATGCTGAACGAATTCTTTCAAAGGCTGGGATCACCGTCAGTCGTAGCTGTATACCTTTTGATCCAGCAAAGCCATGGATTACCAGCGGCATTCGGTTAGGAACTCCTGCCGTTACTACCCGTGGACTTAAACAAAATGCTATGAAACAGATCGGACTATGGATTCATCAGGTATTAAATAAACCGCATGGCGACCATAGTAGAGTTAGGCAAAACCTTATGACCCTTTTCTCAAAAGCATAAAAAAGAAGGAACCGCGTTGCCGCGATTCCTTCAAAAATCCGTTAGACAATTCGCTTAGAAGCGACGTCCACCGCGGTCTCCACCACGGTCTCCACCACGGTCGTTACGGAATCCGCCGCCACGAGGGCCACGAGGTCCGCCTGCAGTACGTTGTTGTGGAGGACGTGCTTCGTTAACACGAATGCGTTGTCCGCCAAGCTCACTGCCATTCAATTCAGCTAAAGCTTGTTCTGCTTGTTCTTTTTCAGGCATTTCAATAAAACCAAAACCGCGAGGTTCGCCAGTGAACTTGTCCTTGATGACCTTAGCGGTGGTTACGATACCGAATGCTTCAAATGCTTCTTTGAGTTGTTCTTCGGTGACTGTACGAGAAAGGTTTCCGATATAAATATTCATGTAGATAAAATCCTAAAATAATAAAAAAATAATAAAAAAAAGCGGATATTTAAGAAAAACGTTTAGACGATAGGAACCCTTTCTAGACAGGAAAAAATAGATCTTAGATACTACCTATCCTACTAGGATTCAGCCTCAGTGTCTATGGCTCCCCCCTCATTGACCTCCTGCTATCCCTAGGCTATACGTTACCCTATATGGAAAATTGATAGGGAGTTGATACCATTATGCTCAAAACACTAAAACAGCATAAGGTCTTTCTCGTGGGCCTATTTATCTCAGCCTTTTTCATTAGAATTTTGGTCCTTTTTCTGTACTTACGATACAACGAAAACTACTGGCAAATCGATACCCCTTCGTACCATGACATCGCATGCTCATTGGCCAAAGGTAACGGATTTGTGCACTCCAATGGTTCGCTGAATTTTCTGAGGCTCCCTGGTTATCCACTCTTTCTTGCGGGCTGCTATTGGCTTTTTGATATAAATCCCATTGCAGCCCTAGTGGTACAGATTATATTCGCATCCCTGATTCCTGCACTCATGTTTCTGCTTACATTACGGCTTTTTCCAGGCAGAATGAGATGCGCCCGCCTTATTGGCATCTATGGCACGATACATCTAGGTCTTGTACTATATTCTGGGTTTCTTATGAGTGAGACCCTATTTTTGCTTTTTTTCTTGGCTTCTCTTTATTTCTTTTTACCATACGCCGAACCGTTTTTTTGCCGGCTGTATCCTATACCAAAATCGCTAATAGCCCTTTTTTTAGCAGGAATACTATTAGGTATCGCATCAATGATACGACCTGTTGGACAGTATTTGATTATTGTAGCCTGCTTACTTCTCTTATTCTCATGGAACCACTGGAAAGAAGTCCTCAAACGAATTGCGGTTTTTTGTTCTGGCTGGGTGGTAGTAGTTGCACCGTGGCTTATTAGAAATTGGCTACTCACAGGCTACATCTTTTTTCACACTCTCGGTGGAGGCCATTTTTTAACGCTATCGGCCGCACGCGTAGTCATGCAAGAACGACAGTGTACATATGAGGAATCACTCGCGGCTCTTCGCAGAGAATTAGACAATAAAGTCATTACGCAACAAAACACTCTTAACCGACCTCTACAGGAAATTGAAGTATGTTGTTGTGGAGAGCAATTATCTGTGGAATATTTTAAACGCTATCCTCTTACATCAATCAAATTATGGATACATGACCTCACAAAAACAGTCTTAGGTCTTTATTCATCAGAGCTTCTCTATCTTGCATCAGGCAAACAACATGAAGATTTTTTTACAAAAGATAGAACACTCTTATCATGTTTCATTCGTTACCTACATCCCAAAACTCATCCTTGGTCTCTTAAGATTATTATTTGGCTTGAAACACTGCTGTATTTACTCATTCTCGTTGGATTATTTTTACAATTTCTAGGTATTATTATACACCTCATCAGTTCTTATCGATTTCCACCAATTGTCAGTCCATGGTTTAGAACAATGCCATTTATTGCTGCGCTCATTTTGCTTGCTTTTGTATGTGGTTACGCACGATTGAGGGTCCCAGTAGAACCGCTTTTGATCATACTTGCATGTGCATATTGGGATGCGAGATTAACACAATGAACATTAATATGATGAGCTGTCGCTATGAGGCATTACAAGACATCTGCGCAGCATATCAAACGATTCAGATACCACTCGTCGGCTTCAATGGAACACAGTATTATCCTGTGGTCACTGCAGATGATATGGGTATGTACACACTAATCCCAAAAATAGCCTCTTTTTTTTCTTGGACCTTAGATAATACTCTTAAATATTTTTTCAATACCATAACACTATGTGCTCTTCTTATTGGTCTTGTTGGATTATTTCTCCTTTATCCTTCTGTGAAGCAACGTATCATCTCAACGATTACCTTGCTCCTCATCGCAAGCATGACTTCTGAACCGCTGGATATCTACAGAATTGCACCAGCAATTACGATCGGACTCTTACCATTCACTACATACTTATTTGCCAAACAAATACGATCAAAAACAACTCCCGCATTTCTTTTTTTTGCTGGCCTGATAATAGGATTTGGAAATACTCTGCGCACGCATGCTGGAACACCTATTTTCTTTTTTATAGCAATCATGATCATATTCGAGGCAATTTCATCTCGCAGAAAAATTATCTTTTGTACATTGCTGCTCAGTGGACTTGCTATGTCAAAATTGTATTTTTCTCATCAATACAAATTATACACCCAGTATATTGAACACCATTATCCCGATACTCCGTGTGATCAAGGAACACATATTTTCTGGCATGCCGTGTATTTAGGGTTTGGGTTCCTTGAAAATCAATATCACATTACCTTTGATGATAACCTCGCAAAAGAGCGAGTATCAAAGGCAACCCATGAAACAATATACCCATCTGAAAAGAGTGAACATTTTCTAAAGAATGAAGTAATAACTCTTATCAAAACGAACAAGAAATTTGTGCTTTACACGCTTTTTTCCAAGATAGGGATTCTCCTTTTATTCCTGCTGGCATTCGCCAATATAGGGATGCTCTGCGCTTTGCTCCCTCCATACGACTGGAAAACACTCGCTGCATGGATAGTTGCTCTAGCATTTAGCGCCCTTCCAGGTATGCTTGTCATACCGCGAGAGAACTATATGTTCGGTTTTATTACATTAGCATGCCTCTTTGGCCTGAACTATGTGAATCGTAGAAATAATCTACTTTATTCGCTCTTATTCATCGGCATTGAAGCAGTAGCATGCCACATTCTCTCAATTGAACAGGGACTTCGGTTACTTCTTATTTATTCACTGCCATTTTATTGTTGTCTCGGACTAACTATTTTATTCTTACACTTCATTACCAAACAAGTGAGGCTACAATGACACCACTGCCGATTATGGAATCTCGCTATCTTGTTTTGCAAAAAACATTCGCAGCATTTCAAGCAACCGGTATTCCTCTTCTTTTTGAAACTAACTCTGGATATACTCCAGCAATTACTGCTGACGATATTGGCCTTTATTGCATCATCCCCTCAATGATGCAATGGTTTTCTATTTCCCTTGAGAACGCCATTACAACATTTTTTAACGGGACAATGATCTTTTCTCTTATCATGGCAGCAATAGGATTCTTTCTCTCTTATAAATCATGGGTCACACGAAGCATCGTCCTTATGGGGCTAGCACTAACTGCTCAATCCATGCTTCCCACCATGGATGTATATCGGATCTCTGGAACGGTCATCTTCGGAACATTACCTCTCTTTTTGTACTTTATTCGCAAGAATCACACTTCACTATGGTTGTATCCATTTCTCGTCTATGCTGGACTGTATGCAGGCCTTGCCCAGTACATACGTATTCATTCTGGAACAAACATCATTCTTTTTATTGTTCTATGTCTTCTGCTTCATACAAAGTTCAATATTACAAAGAAGCTCTTGCTCATCTGTACATTTATGTTCGGCTTTGTATTGAGTAGCTCATATTTTATGTATCAATGGCACAAGCATGTTATTTATATTGAGCAACATCTACCAGAACATCACGCTGATAAAGGAGCACATGTTTTTTGGCACCAGGTTTATTTAGGATTCGGCTTTCTGCAAAATGATTATAACATACAATATGATGACCATGTAGCAGATATGAAGGTACAGTCAATTTGCCCCAATACTCCATATCCATGCAAAAAAAGCGAACGTTTATTACGCGAGGAAGTCTTTAAACTCATACTAGAACATCCCATCTTTGCCTTGTATACCTACAGCGCAAAAGTCGGCATTTTACTACTTCTTTTGTTCTTATTTGCAAACGTAGGCTTGTTAGCGGCATGGTTGTATCGCAAACCGTGGTACATAGACCTTGCCTTTATTGCCACCCTTTCATTTAGTGCTCTTCCCGGACTCCTGACTATACCAACCATTTTCTACTTGCTTGGATTCACAGCATGTGCCACACTGTATGGGCTCACCAGTATTGGAGATGCAGTTGAGCATAATATTCGGAAAAAAGCACTGAGCTAATTCTCATGAACCATAAGGATGAAAAATCATTTTTTACTGGTACAGCAAGGCCTTTCACAGATAAAGATCTGATTCAGTCAGGCGCATACACACAACATAAGGCGCCTTTTAGCCAAACCATGAATCACCCCGCAGTTTCACTCGTTCTCCCCGTATACAACGAAGCAGAATCACTTGAACGATTCTTTAATACAGTATTTTCTATCATGAACTTACTTCCCTACACCTATGAATTCATCTTTATAGATGATGGTAGCTCAGATAGTTCATGGGATATCCTGACCATGCTGGCACATAAAAATCCACAGGTAAAAGTGATACAATTATCAAGAAATTTTGGGCATCAAATAGCCCTCACTGCTGGATATGATTACGCATCGGGCGATGCAATTATATCAATGGATACAGATCTTCAGCACCCGCCAGAACTTATTCCTCAACTCTTAGAAAAATGGCAATCTGGCTATAACATTGTCTACGCACGCAAACGTAATAACGAAGAGTCATTCCTGAAAAAATATACATCAATTCTATATTACAAATTATTACAAAGCATCAGCTCCATTATCATACCTGAAAAAGTAGCCGACTTTCGCTTGATCGACCGAGAGACACATGACCATATGCAAAAATATCGAGGGAAAACACGCTATCTTCGTGGACTTGTGAGCTGGACAGGACTTTCATTTACGTTTGTTGACTTTACATGCCAGAAACGTACAGCAGGAACATCGGGTTATTCGCTAAAAAAAATGTTCTCTCTTGCATGGGATGGGATCACGACCTTCTCAACGCTTCCCCTTAACCTCAGTTTGTATATGGGCTTTCTCATGCTTTTTATTTTTCCATGGCTTATTCTTTGGATAGAACCATCTTTCGGACTTGCAGCCCTGTATTGTACAACCAACATGACTTTCTTTTTCATCTGGATCTTAGGCGCCTACATCAGTAGAATCCATCAGGGGGAATTGGGGCTCTCGTTATACATTGTTCAATCTACAATCAATCTTCATTCATATTGATCGTTTCACTAACAATGTATAAAGGTCGTCCTTTTGCTTCTTCATAGATGCGGCCAACATATTCTCCAAGAAACCACAAAGCAACACATTGGAAACCTATGCATAATAAAATGATCACGGAGAGCCATATCGAACCGGTGTATGGTCCATGAAACAACAAGGCCGATATCATCATATAACTTAGAGTTATACCTGATCCAAGAAGAATAAGTAAGCCTATATAGCCAACGATCTTCATAGGGAAGATGGAAAAACCAGCAAGACCATCAAGCGCCAATGTAAACATCTTTTTGAGACTGTATCCAGACACTCCATGCTTGCGATTTGGCCGTACAAAGTCAACATATGCACACTTAAAACCAATCCATGCAACAAGACCACGTAAATAGCGTGCATGTTCACGACAGGACATTAAAACATCAAGAGCTCTTTTGCTTACCAATCGAAAGTCACCAACATTCCTTGGAATTCTGACATCAGACACCGCATCCAAGATTTTGTAGTAAACCGAGGCTGTCAACTTTTTGAAAAGCCCATCATTTCGATCTAATCGGCGGGCATATACAATATCCGATCCCTCTTCCCACTTTCTGATCATGTGCAAAATAACTTCAGGCGGATCCTGTAAGTCAGCATCCATGGAAATAATAGCTTCTCCCCTGGCACAATCATAACCAGCTGTTAACGCCATTTGATGCCCAAAATTTCTGCTAAAATTAATTCCCTTTACTCTATTATCGTTGGTCCCCAAGTTAATGATTACATCCCAGGTTGCATCGCCACTGCCATCATTGACTATGATCATCTCGAATTCATAAGGGCGTTGCTTCATAACGGCACAGAGCCGTTCATATAAAAACGGAAGATTGCGTTCTTCGTTGAAAGCGGGGATAACAAAAGAAATCATTGACACCATTCTCTGTTTCGCAGATCAAGAATTGTTATTATCAACGCGTTTAAGCAAGCTAGTGCAAAGCATAAGTAAAATCATCCGAGACGACAATCGGAAAATGGATTTTTGATTCCTCATAATCATACTCTCTCCTTAAGAAGATACATCTCCTTATAGATGGGCGATTGTTCATACATTTTGTTAAATTCATCCCTATATATTACATCCTTCCATCCAAAAGGAATAACCACTTTAGGCCTTTTTGCAATGATTACAGCCATAGCATCAAATGGGTAATCGCGCATAGTTTGATATACACGCATGCCATTAGAAAAAAACCACCAATAGAATGCATCATCTCTAAAAAGATTCCCACAAATAGTATCATCCAGTACACAGTCAGAATCATTTGTTAGAGAGTGAATATATTCAACTCGCGCAATATCAGAATCCGATGAACAGCGAAACGCCCTGTATATGGAATACATTGGATTAGCACACGTAAACAATACAACAAATGCCATAACAAAGGCTCTATAAGAAAAAATTTCATATAAACCTGCTGCAGCAAGAATAGAAACAAACGGCATTGCAATACCAAAATACTGAGGAAATGAACAAGGAGTATAGAGAAGAATCGCTGCCAATACACATGAAATGTATGTTGCATACCAGATGACCTGATTTTTCTTTCCAAAAATCAAAAAAAAGAAGTAGTAAAACCAATGAAGGGTATTCTCTCGTAAAGCTTGCAAATACGTTTTCCATGGGGCGACATAAGACATTGCAGCATTAAGTAGCCAACACAGATCAATATACCTTAGCCAGCAACCTTTCCATATGAGGTAGAGCGCGTAGAGCACAATAGGGGTAAACCCATACAAAAATGCCCAAACCACATCTTTCACACGAATCTTACGCTGTATTATCATCCATATAAACAGAATCCCCATCCAGCTAATAAGAAAGACCGCCTTTTGTAAGAACAAAAATGAACACCCCAATAAGAAACTGCCTATACATAAATCGAGTAACTTATGAGATTTGCTGATATAGCTAAAAATAAAATATAGCGCCCAAATACTACAGGCAATCTGTGGCGTATCAGGACGGATTTCTATAACGGTACTCATAAACATTTGTGACGTCTGCAAAAGAATCACACTAAGCAATGCTCTTTTCCCATCATACAACAACAGACTGAGCTTATAAGTTCCCCAGCACGTAAGAAAAAAGATACCAATCATCAAGTAGCGCAAAGCAAATATAAGATTAGTAGAACACCCACACATCCAAAAAACCGGCTGTACTAGATAATATAAAAATGGGTGGTGGTGCTGAAAGAAATCAAGATAAACTTCATGTCCTTTGAAAATATGATACGCCGAATGAATTGCCTCAAACTCATCAACAGTAAATTGTCTAAACGGCGCAAAGGCTAGTATACAAAGCGACCAGATAACACAAACATATCTTAAAATCGTCCACCACGGCATTCTCTCCAGATATACCAAAACCTTATCGAGAGAATTCATATTATATCTTCTGCATATGTTCTGGCTTTAGACCCCTTGTTTTCTGATGTTCCTTGATATGCCATTGCCAAGCAGTTTCTACTACGGTATCAAGAGCTCCATATCGAGGAGTCCACCCCAAAATGCGTTGTGCCTTTTCGTTAGATCCCACGAGAATCGGAGGATCGCCAGGACGTCGTTCTTGATACACAACAGGAAAGTCACGGCCACTTACTTTCTTCACTGATTCGATGACTTCGTTCACTGAGTAGCCCGAGCCATTCCCGAGATTAAATGAGTCGCTTTGATGTCCTGTCTCCAAGTATTGTAATGCCTTGTGATGCGCATCTGCCAAATCTGTCACATGAATATAATCTCGAATACATGTACCATCCCTTGTAGGATAATCTGTGCCAAACACAGCAATCTTGTCTCGCTTGCCAAGTGCGGCTTCACACACTAATGGAATTAAGTGAGTTTCAGGATCATGTCGCTCACCAACATCGCCATCAAGATCGGCTCCCGCCGCATTGAAATAGCGTAAATTAACATGCCGTATTCCATATGCATGCTCATAATCTTTGAGAATCGTTTCAACCATGAGCTTAGTTCTTCCATATGGATTGATCGGTTTTTGTTCTTCTGTTTCTACAATAGGAAGTTTTTGTGGCATGCCGTATGTTGCACAGGTAGATGAAAAGATAATCTTCTTCACATCATACTCACGCATTACATCCAAGAGATTCAATACGCAGGCAACATTGTTATGATAATACTTTGAAGGATCACTCACTGATTCGCCAACATATGCATACGCCCCAAAATGCACCACCGCATGTATGGGATATTTCGCAAAGCATGTTCTGAGTTGTTCCTTGGAGACCATATCACCTAAGAAAAATGAACCCCATTTCACAAACTCTCTATGTCCATGAACAAGATTGTCAAACACAACCGTTTCATAACCCAAATGATGTAGTAACTTGTTAGTATGGGAGCCAATATACCCGGCACCACCAATGATTAATATCACACGTAACTCCTCTTTAATTGCGTGCGCCAGTTTAGCGAAAAGAATGAGATAATGAAAGAATCTTAGATTGAACCCCTTGTTTGAAAAAAATAAGGAGACATGATATTAATTCATCACATTGAATCAATGTTTAGAAGGTAGATATGAAAGAATCTTCACTTCGCTGTTGCGTTGTTGGTGCAGGTTACGTTGGTCTTGTAACTGGAAGTTGTCTTGCTCGATATCACAATGTAACTCTTGTTGAATCTGACGATGCAAAACTAAAAACACTTCGTCGCAAACGCATTCCCTTTCATGAGCCAGGACTCTCGGAATTACTCCAAGAATCATCAGTACAAAACCACCTCTCCTTCACTAATTCACTCTCAGAAGCCTTACATAAAAATCCCCATGTCATTTTTATTTGCGTTGGCACACCATCGCTAGCAGATGGCAACGCAGATTTATCTGCAGTCTATTCAGTAGCACAAAACATCGGAACACACGTACAAAACGACTGCCTCGTCGTGAATAAATCAACTGTTCCCATTGGTACAGCACAGCGAGTTTTGGATATTATTTGCAACCAAACGAATCATAATGTCACAGTTGCATCAAATCCTGAATTTCTCCGGCAAGGAACCGCAGTTACGGATTTTCTTAATCCTGATCGCATTGTGGTTGGTGTAGATTCTGAATCCTCTAAAACCTTGTTGTTTCAGATATATCAACCATTTTTACAAAATCATGAGCAGTGGATTGTCATGGACATTGCCTCAGCTGAGTTATGCAAATATGCAGCAAATGCAATGCTTGCATCGCGGATAAGTTTCATGAACGAGCTTGCCCGACTTGCAGATGTTGTTGGCGCTGATATTAATCAAATTTCCCGCGGAATAGGAAAGGATCCAAGAATTGGTTCGCTCTTTCTTAAGGCAGGAATTGGTTATGGAGGAAGTTGCTTTCCCAAAGATGTAAAGGCACTTGCATATATGGGAAAACAAAACAATCTTACGATGCCTCTTACACGAGCTATAGACGATGTAAATAACACCCAACTTGACTGGTTCTTTTCAAAATTATTGCATCATTATCAAGGATCACTACGGAATAAACACATTGGAATTTGGGGACTTAGTTTTAAGCCTGATACAGATGACACTCGATCCTCTTCAGCAATCAATTTAATAGAAAAATGTCTAGAATATGGGGCCCATGTCATTGCATATGATCCTATTGTATCAATGCATGTAAAACACTTAGACATAACCCTTGCTCCTCATGCTCATGAAGTATTACACAGCTCTCATTGTCTAGTGGTTCTCACAGAATGGCAGGAATTTCTCACCATTAAACCTCAGGAATTTCTTGCACTCAAAGATCAAATCATTTTTGATGGAAGAAACTGTTTAAATAGCGCTCGTCTTGCAGAATGCGGCCTTAGGTATCATGGCATAGCACACAGTGTATCCCGGCAGCCAATACAAAAAGGATCACAAGAAAATTAATCAACTTTCGGTCGCCTACAACATGATGTCGCTATCATATACTGTCTATAAATCCATTCGGACCAACCTATCGGACGTATAAATGTAGGATCAATGCAACGGACCAAGTTTTGTACTACATCACCCTCTGTAAATGGCTTACGAGCACGTGCAACTTCTTGGAGTATTTGTTGCGCATCACTTTCACCATCTCGCCGTCCAGCCTCCTCATCAAAAAATACTCCGGCATGTACCTTAAATCTTGCCACATAAGAAGCTACCGTACTAGAGAGTGCATTTATCTGAGCAGGATCTTGTACCAGTGCAGCTACTTTTCTGATAGCTCTATCCTTATCTTGAGCTGCTACCCGCTCAAGTATTGCCGCTAATACCGCTCCCCCAGGAACGTGACTACCAAGACCTCTTATTCCCCTAGCAATCGCCTCTGCGGGATGAAAGGAGACATTAGCAACAAGCCCAGAACGTATGGTTTTAGCCGCCAAAATAGTATCAGTCAAACGATCTCTCAACGCTTCTGCGTATGCTCTTACTTTATGATCCTCCATTGTTTGATTAATTTCTGCAAGATCCCGCGGTGTTGAACCCTCGGGCACATAATACCTATGGAAATAGGGTTGCGTAGTCCGACATTTATCAGATGCACCAAGACTTCTTAAGAGCTTTGCAGCATCTTGATAATGATACTCTTCTGCCTTATGGAGTGGCGTCATGCCATCCTCGTCGCCCAGATTTAAGTTAGCACCAGCTTCTTTGAGTAAACGTATCATTGCCAAATGATCTTCTTCAGAAACATCTTGTAGCCGTGGAAACATGCCCAACAAAGGGGTGGCGCCATATGCTGATACCACATTCACATTTGCATTGTGTTCAATTAAGGCTCTGGCTATAGCCTGCAACCCATGTGCAGCTGCAGTATGCAAGGGCGTTCCACAAGGCAGCTCATCACCGGAAACTGTTACGACCGCCTGCACATTAACGTTAGCCCCTCGCCCCAGCAACTCATCGACTACTGTAACCTGCTCTGATTCAACTGCATAATGAAGTGGCGATTTCATGATCCTATTTCCCCAACCACTCCTATCCAGCCCATCTATATCTATCAGACGTCCCCGCCAATCTTTCCCCCGATCTAATAATTCTCTAACTCTCTCAATGTCACCTTTTTGTGCAGCATCATGGAGTGGTCCCGCAAATACTAATAATTGTAATGTAAGTAAATATCCACATATCATTATTTTTTTTACTATCGACATCATAATATCCTGTGTCAGTAATATTATTTTTCTTCGTGGTATTCTTTTTCGGTATTAACGCTCCAGATATGTGACTTACTGGTATCACCAGATATGACAGAATCAACAGCCGTCATTGCGGTTAACATAGAATGATCCTGGTTATTGTATCGATGCATACCATTGCGACCGATGAGGAATAAATTTGAGAACGTATCTAAATAGGATCGCAACTCATCAAATCGATTATAAGTCCCAAAATATGCAGGATATGTTTTTTCAACACGTAAGACAGTCCCATCAAGAACATCTTCTTTATTCAAAATACCGATTTTTTCCATTTCACCTGCACCAAATGCAATCAATTCATGATCCTTCATATTCCAGAGCTCATCACCCTCTTGACAGAAGTACTCCAGACCTATCCATGCTGTTTCTGGATCGGCAACCATGTATGGACTCCAGTTGTTAAAAATCTGCAAGCGCCCTACCGTCACATCAGGCTCTTGTATATAGATCCAATTATCTCGCACACCAACTCGAGATGTATTTCCTTTGTCGCGAATTTTCAACTTGTTGCACAGTAAACCAACAGTAATAAAGTCGCGATACATTAACCCGGAGCCGATCATACGCATTTCATCAGGAACAGTATTACCAAGCGACTCAATCAGTTCTTGAACGGGCATTGTTGAAAAAACATAGTCACCATGAATTGTTTCAATCTCATTGGTCTCGGAATTCAGAACATCCACCCCAGTCAGTTTACCGTCTGAACTATGAATCTTCACAATCTTTCTATGCAGCAATACCTGGCCACCCTGATTGTGCACCTGACGAGCAACCTCTTCCCACATCTGACCTGGACCATATTTGGGATATAAAAATTGCTCAATTAATGTTGTCTCAGTTTCTTTTTGGGCAACATCGGTTGTTTCTTTTGGCAAAAGGCTTTTAGCAAAATGTTTAATCGCTGTAGCAATAGAAAGACCTTTGATTCTCTGAGCCCCCCACTCTGGACTTATCTTATCGCATTCTATTCCCCATACTTTTTCCGTATACGATTTAAAAAATGTCTGGTAAAGCTCGCGCCCAAACCTATTAATAAAAAAGTGCTCTAAATGCTGCTCATTGCGAATAGGAAATGCAAGACTCCTCATATAACTCATGCCCATTTTTGTTGTTTTCACAAATCCAAGTTGCCTTATAGTTGTTGGAGTTAATTTGAGCGGATAATCAAAAAATTGTCGCGTAAAATATATGCGAGACTTACGCTGACGAACCAGCATGAGATCATCACGTTCCGTAGGATCAACATCATGCAATGTTTGAAATGGCAATATTTTATCCCACCATGTCATCACACGGTCAGATTTAGAAAAAAAGCGATGGCCCCCTATATCAATTCTATTGCCCTTATAATTAACTGTCTTTGAGATGCCACCAATGTGACCACTTTTTTCGAAAACAATCGGAGCAACGTCTGTTTTTTGCAATAGTTCATATGCAGCGGTAAGCCCCGCTGGGCCTGCCCCAATAATCAATGCTTTTTTCTTACTCATATCCATCTCACTTATTGTAAATGGGCCAAAATTCATCCTTTAGAGATAAATGATTCTATCGTCGATACATGAGTATTCCAACCATAGTGCGCTTCAATCCGAGCACGGGCATGTAAACCCATATGTGGCACAGATGAATCCGCATGCTCCGCAAGCCAAAGAGCCGCAGTTGCAAATCCTTCCACCGAATCAGGAGCAATACGTATACCTACCACCTTGTCATTTATAGCATTCAATTTATCAATAGTAAGAGCAGGTGATACGATCTCTTTAAGTTGTTCCAGATCAGAGACCAGCACTGGCTTACTCATACTCATATATGCAAATAATTTCGTCGGGGAACCAAAAAATCTTGAACCATCTGCATTAGGCTGCGTCGGCGATAAAAAGGCATCACATGCAGCAAGATAATTTTTTGCACTATTCTGAGGAACAAGACCTACAAATGCTACATTTGCATTCGTAATCCCCAATTTTTGTAGGCTTGTTTTCAGAAATGGATGTAACGGACCATCACCAATTAAGAGAAAAAATGTCTGGGGATTTTTCTCCACAACTCGTGGAATCATATCTGCCAATAATTCGATGCCATGCCATTGCGAGAAAGTACCAATAAATCCAAAGACAAACTTGTCAGTAAGATTAAGAGTAGAGCGAATGCATGCTCGTTGCTCAGTTAGTTTTCCACTATCAAACTCTTCATAATCAACGCCATTTGGAACAACACAGATCTTGTGTGGATCAACGCCTCGCTCACATAACTCATCTTTTAGAACCTGTGAAACCACAATAATAGACTGAGCCTGTGCGAGATTAATTTGTTCTATCCATCGAATAAGCCATAAAAGCTGTAGCGTCGCCTTGCGTGACCAAAATTTCTCTATCCATACTTCAGAGCCATTGTATTCAAGAATCAGCGGAATCTTTTTCAATCTGCTAAGAAGAACTCCTGTTGCATTCAAAACGCTATATCTCTGATAGAGCACATCATACTTTCTATCCTTGAACATTCTCCATGCTTGCCATGTAAAAATAAACGTCGATAGAAAGCAATTCAGCTTCCATCTCAAAAACGATAACCAACGTGGATTTTGCAATTCTTTAAGCTGCGCAAGATTACACTCATGCAACATATCAAGCATCACAGATGACGCGCATGCAACCATATATCCTTTTTTTATGAACCCTTGAACAACACCTAGTGTATGTGCAACCGAACCTCCCGCAACGAGAGGCTCGCTCATGATATCAGTACGCAGATACAAGAGAGATTTTTTTTTATTCATGAAAGGCATCATTCGCTAAAACATTTTGCAACGTCCAAAGCTCTAGAGAGTGCTCCCAATTAGGCCGCATATTCCTGTTATACATACGGCGTATTGACTGAGGCTTTAAGTAAGTCCCAATCGGCACCTCCCGGGCATCAACTAACTTCTTAAAATAATCTTTAAAATAATCACCCTGCTGAAACCAACGCTGTGTTGGCGCTGCAAATCCCATTTTTTTACGATAAATGACATCATAAGGAAGAATTCCCTCACATGCCTTTTTCAAAATATATTTGGTCATACCGCTGTGATACTTCATAGATGAAGGGATCTGCAAGGCAAATTCAACAAACGTATGATCTAAAAACGGCACCCTAGATTCAACTGATGTTGCCATAGTCATTTTATCGACACGCATTAAAAGTAACTCTGAGAGTCGTTGTTTGAATTCGAGATAAATCATTGATTTAAGAAAATCAGCATCAGGATCACGTCGCTTAAGGTCCATGACATGATAATCAACTAACGAATAACTATCTAACTCCTGTCGCAACTCAGGATAAATTTGCGCAACAACATAATCGTGTTCCACAACCTGATCATGATTCCAAAAATCACTTTTTAGAATTTCTGAAAATGCTGTCGCACCACTCCAGAAGAGCTGTCTACCATCAACCCAATCCTTTAGTTTCGCAAGGTGATTTTTTTTTGTAGGAAACGCAGCACACGCACCATAGTACATACATTGTTTCGCCCATTGCGGCACTAATTTTACTGATGGTTTCCAAAATTTATGGTGAACATCAATCACCTTTGCATAATGACTATATCCACAGAATAATTCATCTGAGCCCTCACCCACCTGCACCACAGTCACGCCTGAATCCTTGAGCAACTTAGAAACGAAATAGAGTGGAATACATACACAATCTGCAAGAGGCTCATCCTGGTGATACACCATTTTTTCAAAGAAATCGAAAGCATCTTTTTCGTTAATAACCACTTCATGATGATCGGTCCCAAATTCAGTTGCAACTTTTCGAGCCCATTCTACTTCGCTGAATTCAGGCCCATCCGAGAATGACACATTGAATGTCTTAACGCGATCGGTGAACTCAGACATTAGTGCAACATTTAAACTGGAATCAATCCCCCCGGAAAGAAACACACCAAAGGGAACATCAGACATCATACGCTTCTTGATAGATTCACGAAGCAAATATCGAATATGATCAACTAAAAAATGCTCATCATTAAGCTCGCGTTGTGTATATGTAGGAACAGAGACAATTGGATTGTACCATTCATGAAAGCTATATACACCACGTGCATCGACCATACAGTAGAATCCTGGCGGCAGTTTATAGATTCCTTCATATAATGTGTACGGTGCTGGGGTTACTAAATAGGTAAGATAGTGATATAAACCAGGACGACTGATTTTACGTGTGATCCAGGGACACTCCCATAACGCCTTAATCTCTGATGCGAATGAAAATACTCCACCCTGGACGGAAAAATATAACGGCTTAATTCCAATTCTATCACGAATAAGAAATAGCTCATCTCTAACTACATCATAGAGCGCTATTGCAAACATACCTTCAAATTTATGAATACACTCAATGCCCCACTCTTTATACGCATATATAACGGTCTCTGTATCGGTACCAGATCGATATATATAGCCCTTGCTTTCAAGCTCTTTTCGAATGATTGCGTGATTATAAATTTCACCATTGAATGACACCACAACTGTTTGCTGAGGATCCATCATTGGCTGTGCCCCCGCAGAAGAAAGATCAATGATACTGAGCCTTCTATGAGCAAGTCCACATTGTTTATGGTGAGATATCCACACGCCCGAACCATCAGGACCACGATGTTCCATGCGTTTTTGCATTCTTTCTAAAATGTCTTTTGGTGGATTAAACAAAGATTGAGAAAGATTTTTATATCCGGCAATACCGCACACGCCTTTACCCTCATGCAACGGTGTTATGTGGTTACAGCAGCACCGTTATACCATGCTTGTTAGAAAAACAAAACCTGCATGAAAATGCCGCTGCTATGCAAAATCGTAGGTTCCTCCACCCTGACATGCTAATTGATCAATGGTAAGCGTCAATTCTGCAACAGTGTTGAGGCGATCAAAATTAATTGGCGCAGGGCCACCACTGCGGACACTACTAAAGAACCGATGCAAAAGCGCTTGGTGTCCTTTGTCTTGGGTGAGCGTTTGCTCATCAAAGCCAGGCGTTAATCCATATCCTTTCAACGTACGGTAGTCATCCATAATGATCGACTTAGAATCATAAAAGACTTCCATACGTTCCTTGCCAGAAGCATCGTGTCCTAGTGCAGTGTATAACAATGTACAAATCGAACCATCACTAAAACTAATCTGCGCAGAGAAGTTGTCAGTAGGAAATACGTTATCGTGAGCGGGACGCACTGTTTCTACCGAAACCGATACAGGTTCTGCCTCAGTGAGATAACAGAACAAATCAAAAATATGACACGCCTCACCAATGATACGGCCTGCACCAACATCAGTTTGTACCCAATGATTTTTTGAAATCAGACCTGCATTCATTCGGTAATGTACTGATAACGGACTTTTACGCTTCTCAACTTCTCGCTTAATTTTTTGCATAAACGGAGCAAAGGATCGATTATAGTCGACACAAAATGGCGCATCTGGGTGTGCACGGAGAAAGCCACTCAAGACATCAAGCTGCTTGAAATCAGTCACCATTGGTTTTTCGACAAAAACCGCTTTCCCATGAGTTAAGGCACGCATAATTTGCTCACAATGATACTTATGGGGAGAAGCAATAACCACAGCATCAACGAGGTCTTCACTAAATAACTCGTGATCTCGAATTAATACTTTACGAGCACCACACGCACGCGAGACTTTAATTGCAGATGTAATATCAGAGTCAACAATTGCATTGATCTTTACAGCACCAATTTTAGAAACAACCGGCATCAATTTGGCTTGCGCAAATCCACCAACACCAACAAATCCCACGCGAATATCACGCGCTGCTGGCGTAAATGTAACTGGCAAATCAAGATCAAATGATTCAATCACCTGTGCCGGCTGATAAAGTTCCTCCTCTTTAGGAAGATAATCAAGCACAACCGCAAACGCTTCCTTATTTTTCACCATATCATAGCCGCGCGTAGCATCAGCAATAGGTATGTTCTTCATGAGAAGCTCAGTCTTTAATTTTTTTTGTTTGAGCAAATCAGCGAACGCTTGCATATTACGATTTTCTGTCCATCGAACGTATTGGTATGGATAATCAATACCCTGATTTTCATACTCAGAATCGTAACGACCTGGTCCGTATGAACATGAAATAAGGAAGTCAATTTCTTTTTTATAAAATGGATCACGCTGTAGCTTCAAACCCACATCTCCAACAACAACAACCTTTCCCTTTTTTCTGGTAATCGTCATTGCCTGTTGCACCAAGACATCACTCTTTGATGCCGCAGCAATAATAGTACAATCAACACCATGGTATTGGGTTAGCCGATTCACCTCTTTTTCAAGATCATCATCTACTGCATGATAAACGGCATCGGCTCCTAAATCTTTAGCAGTATCAAGACGATTTTGCATAATATCTGAACCAATCACACGGCATCCAGATAATTTTGCCAATTGCACGGTAATTTGCCCCAACAGTCCAAGCCCAAGAACGCACACCGTTTCTCCAAGGCGCACATCAGCACGACGTAACCCTTGTAATGCAATCGAACCAATCGTTGTCATACTTACTTCTCGCAGAACATCTTTCTCAACAAGAACCACTAGATTCTCAGGAACAGCAACAATATCCGCATGACTTGCTAAACCAGCACCTGCGCACGCTACATAGTCGCCAACTTTAAATCGACGGATTTTACTCCCAACTGCAATGACACGCCCTGAGCATGAGTATCCCAAAGCTTGTATATTTCCTGCAAGCCGTCCCTTTATGAGAGCACGAGTTCCCTGAACACCATTTTTTGCTAGTGATGCAAGAACCTTTTTAACCTTAATAGGAATATTGTTAAAAAGAGGATTTTGACTCGCTCCTGCAATGGTTGCTGACTCGGTGCCGGCACTAATACATGAATAGTGCACAGAAACCAAAACACTGTGTTCATCTAATGAGGGTTGGCAAACTTCCTTGACAGCGATGGCACCTTTTTCCAAAAACACTTGTCTCATGCTGCATGCTCCTTAATCTGGTTTGTGCTAGTGGACATCATCACTTTTTTCTTCTTAGCAAACCTTTTTTCCGACTCTCGTGAAGTAATCCCACAATAATCCAATGTGATTACACTCGCTGCATTCAATGTTTCTATCGTTTTAAAGACTGAGTGACCAACAAGCGCGACAACTATATCGGCAGCTAACACCCCGTCTTTATAAGTCACACATTGATCAGCTTCAAAATAGCGAGACAAGATCGATGGAATAACATGCGGCTCACACACGCTCACTTTGCATGTTTTTTCATGATCTCTTTGTAGCTCAAGCGCGATTTTCAAAGCTGGCGACTCACGAAGATCATCAACATCAGGTTTATACGTCAACCCCAGCAATAAAACTCGTGGTTGCTTTTCATTATGCATTTGGATGTGTTGCTTAATCTCTTGTAGAACATCATACGGTCGCTTATCATTGATCACGCGCGCCGACCTTAAAAGCGTTGTTTCGTTTTTAAACGTATCAATCAAGAACCAAGGATCAACAGCAATACAATGCCCCCCAACACCACATGATGGTTTCAAAATATTGACCCGAGGATGCTTATTCGCAAGCGCAATAACCTGGTATGGATCTCTATTAATTTTTTTTGCCATCGCAGCAACTTGATGCGCAAATGCTATTTCTACATCGCGGGAACTATTTTCAATAAGCTTCACAAGCTCTGCCGTTGCAGCATCTGTCTTATGCAATTCGCCTTTTACAAAAGTATTGTACAAGGATACCGCAGCATCGGTTGACGCTTCATCCATACCGCCAATAATGCGATCATTATAGATCAACTCATAGAAAATTTTTCCGGGCAAAACACGTTCTGGACAATGCGCAACAAAAAAATCGTCACCAGGTATAAAGCCTGTTAAATGTGCCAATGTATCCTCCAGCCGTGCGGTTGCTCCAACAGGAACTGTTGATTCTAATATCACACAATTTCCTGGCCGAAGCGTTCCAGCGATCTCTTTGCTAGCCGCGTGAACATAAGAAAGGTCTGGCTTTTTGTCAGCAATAAATGGTGTTGGAACCGCTATAATAAAATAATCTGCAGCATGCAATGTCGTATCAGCACAAAATAATCCAAGGCCAAGAACAGCTTGTAATCGCTCTTGCAACCCGTCCTCTTTAATAACAGCATGACCCTTATTAATGCGCTGCACTTTCTCACGATCAACATCATAGCCATACGCCTGAACTCCATGCTCAGCAAGCATGATTGCTGTTGGCAATCCAATATATCCAAGCCCTACAACACTTACTTTCATGATGCAGCCTCCTGTTCGCGTTCTTTTGTATAAGCACGCGCTTGATACACCTCTTCATTACGCATTATTCGACGACTTTCTTCAATAATGTGAACAATCTTTTGTGCAGCATAGCCATCACCATACACCGAACTATGTACAGCGGGCCTTTCAGACAAGACACATAATTGCTCAAAGACCTTAGCCATTTGCACAGCGTCAGTACCGACCATGTGCGCCAAACCGGCAGAGACACCCTCCATGCGTTCTGTTTTTTCACGTAGCACCATAACGTGCTTACCAAGGCTTACGCCCTCTTCCTGAATGCCGCCAGAATCAGTCATAATGAAATCAGTCTCGTGAAGCACATAGACCATATCCAGATATGATAGTGGTCGGGCCACATAACAATTTTGCATATCTCTGATTTCAGATTTCTCAATCGCCTCAAGCACATGTGGATTTGGGTGGAACGGATACACAAATAAAATATCATCTCTCTGATCCGCAATACGTTTTACTGTTGTCAAAATACGCTCAATACCCCCATGAAATGATTCCCGTCTATGCGCCGTTAACAATACAATCTTCTGCCCCATCACCTTACCCTGTTCGATAACGTTCTTGATATCTCTTCTCGGCACTAATTGTCCACAATCAAGTCGTTCTTTCACGATGCGTAGAGCATCCACTACAGTATTGCCCACACAATGGACAAGCGATGGATCAATATTTTCTGAAAGCAAATTGCGCTCCGCCAGTAATGTTGGTGCAAAATGGTACTGAGCAAAATGACTCACAATCCTTCGGTTTAGCTCCTCAGGGAAAGGTTGTTCAATATCATACGTTCGCAACCCTGCCTCTACATGACCGATAGGGATATGCATATAAAATGCAGCCAAGCCAGCCGCCATAATGGTTGTAGTATCGCCCTCAACAAGCACTAGCGATGGCTGCACCGCTACATATAATTTCTTACATTCTCTCAACACAGCTTCATTAATATGAAAGAGATCCTGGCCAGCTTTTCCAATCCTAAGATGTACATCAGGCTGTATAGCGAACACATCAAAAACCTCCTGTAGAAGGTCGGTATGCTGATCAGTTGAACAAAGCATTACAGGAATACCTGCTTCTTTAAGCGCGAAATAAACTGGTATCATTTTTATGCCCTCTGGCCGCGTACCAACAACGATGAGGACAGGTTTATCACCTGACATGATTCCCTTGCATATGTTAAAAAGATATGTTGACAAATGACACGGCACAACAATACCATATCGTGAATCGTTGACAAGATCGTAAGCAACGTGCATGCAACAATGAATAGGTTTCTCGAAAAAACCGCTTTGATAAGGCATTTATAATGATTTCAAGAGCAACGCAACCCACCGTTACCAACCTCTCAATCCTTTTTTTTGCAACATTTCTCCTCAGAGCACTCGTTTTCCAGCTCTACATCAGACCAAATAAATATTATCATGCACCAGATTCCTTGGACTATCACTCATGTACACTCGGACTTACGTTCAAAGGATCGTTTTGCTACCTCGATCACCCAACCCCCATTTATTGGAGAACCCCAGGTTATCCCTGGTTCCTAAAACAGTTCTACGCTCATCATAGAGAAACTATCACTTCCATTGATTTTTCTGATGCCGCTACTGCCCAACAAGCGGCCTTATGGTTTCAGATCTTTCTCTGTTCATTTATTCCCCTTATACTTCTTTTTTTGGCACTCGCATTAACACGCAGCTTCTGGATAGCATGGATGCTTGCCTGGATATCTTGTCTTCATGTTGGTTTTATTCTGAATAGTATGACCCTTATGACTGACGGCCTTGGGTCCATTCTCTTTTATCTATTTCTCTACCTATTTTATCTAAGATTTAGCTTGATTGGAGAAACGGCTCGTAACAAATACAATCTTTCCTCTATGATCGGAGCTGCAGCTGCACTAGCACTTTATACATGGCTCAGGCCTATGGGTGAAAAAGTTGACATATTGATGACAATACTCCTTCTATTCTCAGGAGAAAATTGGAAAACAATATGGAAAAAAATCATACTTTTTGGTGGATTATTTTTCGGCCTTCTTTCGCCGTGGTATATAAGGAATTATCATCTGACTGATTCCTGTTTTTTTTGGCCAAGCGGACTTCACCTCAACCTTTTCTCGACATCAAAGATAGTACGTCGTGTCAAAAACA
This sequence comes from Candidatus Babeliales bacterium, assembly GCA_016929235.1. Lineage (NCBI taxonomy): Bacteria > Candidatus Babeliae > Candidatus Babeliales > Candidatus Babeliales bacterium. The sequence continues at coordinate 72,656 of JAFGJD010000004.1, forward strand.
TCTCGATTGAAAAAGCCCACCAACAACAATCGGACGCAACAACTCAACTTACCCGCCAGCGATATAAAGAGGCATTTATAAAGAAAACCAAAGTTCCTTGCGGTTATTTAATTCATCAGGAAATTGCGATGCCATGGATACGCAGATACCCAGGTTACTTTTTATACGATTTTTTTGTACAAATACTGTGCACGGCCTTTGACCTCTACTCATTGCAATTGATGCATTTTTTTCACAATACCTATCACTATGAACCATTGGAGCGATACATAACCGAAGACATTCCTGACGCTCTCTATAGCAAACCACTTCCAATTAGCAGTCGTCTAATATGTTGGCTAGAATTCTTCTTCATGCTCCTAATGTGGACTGGCATCATTCTTGGTTTTTGGAAATTCATCATTGCCGAGTTTATTTCCCTATTTAGAAAAAAGTCACAACTTCCCGCAGTTACATTTTTATGGCTCAAGCTTTTGCCACTTGCAGGCGCTGTAATTGCGATGGGAGGGTTTTTTGGTTGTGCAAGATTACGGTTACCCGTTGAACCACTCTTGCTTATATTGTCCTTATCCTTTTGGTATACAGTAATTGTAAAACGTCAACCTCTGTCTTCGGGAAAGATTGCCCTATGAAAAAATTATATGCACCATGGCGTAATACTTATACACAAGAAGAAGCGCTTAAAAATAAGGATGATGACCCGCAATCAGCATGCGTTTTTTGCAAAAAACTCGCTGAAAATGAAGATAGAAAGCACTATATTCTTGAAAGATTCCGCCACTGTACTGTGCTCTTGAATCTCTATCCCTACAATGCAGGCCACCTCTTAATTATCACAAATGAACATCATGCAAATTTAAACTCTCTCTCTCCTGCAGCTCGAACCGAACTCATAGAATTGACCAACTCCTGTATTGAAATCCTAAAAACAGCCTTAGGTTGCCATGGCACCAATGTTGGATTAAACCTAGGAAAGATTGCAGGTGCAGGTATCCCCGCGCATCTTCACATGCATATACTTCCGCGTTGGCTCGGTGATACTAACTTTCTTCCCACTTTAACCGACACCAAGGCTATCTCCTTTGATCTCAATGATATTTATAATGAGCTGAAGCCATATTTCGAAAAAAATATTATCTAAATATAAAAACTCTTGAGCTCGCAAATCACCCTCTGGTACAGTGATAAAGAGAAGAGGAATTACTTCCCGGAATCAGGAGTTTTATTCATGCGAGATGTGCATCTGCGAAGATTGCTCCTCACTTTTTTGATCCCTGTGTGTAGTATCGCTACCAAGACACCTGTTGAGAGCAGACCAATGACTCAACTTGATGATGTCGACTACAACCCTCAGATCGAAAAATGGAGGACAACGTACTACGTTAACGATTTTAACCAAACGTATAAAAATGCGCTGGCTAGCTTTATTGCATATTTACTTGAAGACAAGCCGTCATCTGAAACGTTTAATCGTCAATTCAATGCTCTCCACGAATCTTTTCCCAATCCTATGAGAGACTTCCATTTAGCAACCGTAAAGCTATTTGAGAACGCCATACTCGAAGCGTACAAAACAGGCTCCTGTAATGACAACTCATGGAAACGTATGCTAAATCAGTGCTATGAGTGTGTGTATGGAATGCTTGAACCAGAAAATACCACTTATAATTACGGAAACAAGACGAGTCTAAGTCTTCCAAAGCCAAAGAATAGCAAGAAATAAGCCCTAAAAGAGACCTTCTTTGTACATTGCCTCCCTGACCAAACCTGCTAGAATGATTTCAAAATAAGATTTTTATTCTAGTAGCCAAGAGCAGGGTTTTCCATGAAATCACTCGAGATCCGTAAAAAATTTTTCGACTTCTTTACACAACATGGCCATACCCTTGTCCCAAGCTCATCATTGATTCCCGCCGATGATCCCACATTGTTATTTGCCAATGCAGGAATGAACCAGTTCAAGGATGTCTTTCTAGGCAAAGAGAAGCGCAGCTATACCCGTGCCGTAAGCATTCAAAAATGTGTGCGTGCAGGCGGTAAGCATAATGATCTTGATAATGTCGGATTCACGAGACGGCATCTCACATTCTTCGAGATGATGGGTAACTTTTCATTTGGCGACTATTTCAAAAAAGAAGCTATTCAATTTGCTTGGAACTTTCTCACGAAAGAAATGGGATTACCCGCTGATAAACTGTATCCAACCGTATTTGAGCAGGATGATGAGGCCTATAATCTTTGGCATACTATAATTGGCGTTCCAAAAGAACGTATTTACCGTTTAGGCGCATCAGACAATTTTTGGCAGATGGGGGATACTGGACCGTGTGGTCCATGTTCAGAAATCTTGATGGATCTTGGTCCGGAATTTGGCTGCGGCAAAAAAACGTGTGCACCCGGATGTTCGTGTGATCGCTATTTTGAGATCTGGAACCTTGTGTTCATGCAATTTAACCGACAGCCTGACGGCACCGACCTGCCACTATCTCAAACTGGTGTCGATACCGGTATGGGGCTTGAACGACTTACTCTTGCCGTACAAAAAGTTGGATCGGTATTTGAAACTGATTTATTCACCCCAATCATCAAAAAAATAGAACAACTTACTGGCATAATCTATAAAGATCAGGATGTAAAAGTTAAAGGAGCATTTAACGTTTTGGCTGATCACATTCGATCTTCATCTATGATCATCGCCGATGGAGCCTATCCATCTAATGAGGGCCGTGGATACGTAGTACGTAAAATAATTCGTCGTGCCGCGCTATTTTCTCAAAAATTGTCTGACAAGCCGCTCCTCTCTGATCTAGTTCCTATCGTCGTAAAAGAGCTGGGATCAATTTACCCAGAATTGCGTGATGCCCAAGACCGTATTATCGCCCTCATAGACCAAGAGATTGAGCAGTTCTCATCTAACCTTGTCCGTGGGCAAACAGTTCTCAATCGGTACATGTCAGAAAACACTAAGAAGCAAATTACAGGCGCAGAAGCTTTCACACTTTATGATACCTATGGATTTCCATTGGAGCTCACCCGCGTTATCGCTGAGGAAGCCGGATTTATAGTCGATATAGCAGGCTTCGAACAAGAAATGGAACAACAACGGATCCGATCTGGCAAAAAATCAAACTATGTTCAAGAAGAACTTCACCTTGATGATACTACAACAGAATTCACGGGTTACCAGGAACTTTATACATCATCACCCATTCAAGCCCTAATAGTAGACAACGTGCGCGTACAATCAGCAGAGAAAGGACGAGTCGTTTGGATTATACCAAAACACTCTCCATTTTACGTAGAATGTGGGGGCCAGATTGGTGATCATGGAACAGTAACAATCAAAAACCATACAGCCCAAGTCACACAGCTACGGACCTTTAACAATGCCATTGGCATCGAGATAACTGCACCGACAACCCTTTCCTGCGGCGATATTATTATCCAAGAAGTCGCCAAGAAGCATCGTGCTAATATTATGAAAAATCACACCGCTACCCACCTACTACAGGCAGCGCTTGTTGAGATATTGGGAACAGGGATAAAGCAATCTGGTTCTCTGGTACATCCTGAGTACTTGCGATTTGATTTCACCTATCACAAGCAATTGAGTCCGGAAGAGATCTCCAAAATTGAACGACGCGTTAATGAAATGATCATGGAAAACATTATCGTCACAACACATGAGACAACATACCAACAGGCGCTTGATAAAGGTGTCACCGCGTTTTTTGGCGATAAGTACAACCCTGACAGTGTCCGAGTCGTAGAAGTCCCTGGTTTCTCTGCAGAATTATGTGGCGGAACGCATGTCCGTGCAACTGGAGACATTGGCCTCTTTAAGATTACTGATATATCAGCCCTCTCTGCTGGAAACCGCCGTATTATTGCAGTCACTGGCCCCCACGCGGTACAACTGTTTCAAGAGAGCTATATCACCATTAAAGAGTTGTGCACACTTTTTAAGGTCAAGCCACACGAGCTTATGACAGCCGTAATAAAGCAACAAGACCAATGTAAACAAGCACAACAACAGGCTCGTGCCCTCAAGAAACAACTCATTTCGCTCAACCTTCCGCAGTGGCTTGCGTCCGCAGAAACTATTAACGGTCTTTCAATCGTTTTGCTGGAACTTCAGGGATATGGACTGGATGATCTCAGAATGCTTGCACAAGAATTGCAAACCCATAAACCAGGACTATATTGCATCTTTAATAGTGAAGGGAATAAGACCGCCTTTATAATTTCGCTACATTCTTCATTAGCGCAAAAACATAGCCTCGAGATTCTCAAGGCATTTTTACAAAAATCGTTTAAGCTTCGTGGTGGTGGGACAAAAACCTTACTTCAAGGAGGAGGGCCACTCCTTCCACGAGGATGGGAAGAAACCCTACGAACATGGCTACAGGCACATATATAGTTAGATGATTAATGGGAGATTGAGTCGTACATTTCGCGAGCAGGAATAAATGTAATTTTCTGGTCATCGGATAGCTGCTTTGAGCGACATTCGCATGCAGCATCCAAAGAAGAAAGTTCTAGGGAGCACGCCATACATATGATCATGGTTGTTTCTTTTTTCTGCATAATCTCTCCTGTTGATACGATTGATGGCTCATTTAGAAACCTCACCAGCTTATCAAATAGACATGATCCAGCAACAGGTCGCCCTTACGGAGCAGGCTCAGCAAAAAGCTCCTCAATCATATCACAAGCCTTCTGAATAGCCTGATCAACCTCTGGTCTCGGTTGATTAAATTTAGTTAAAACATAATCTGCCACAGCGTCACGATCTTCTGGTCTTCCGACCCCAAACCTTAGCCTCAAAAAATCTTCGCCGTATGAGGCCATTATGGATTTAAGACCATTATGTCCACGAGCGCTTCCTCCCTCTTTAAGCTTTAAAATACCAAAGGGTAATTCTAGCTCATCGTGAACTACCAATAGTTGGCCTGGCTTAAGCCCCATTTGCTTCAAGGAAGGAATAACAGATCCAGAAGCATTCATGAATGTTTGCGGTTTAACTAGGAGGACATCACAATCTTGGATAGTAACATGGGCAAGTAGCATAGCCCCCTGACGTTCCCAAGACGTACCCAAGTGCTCCGCAAGCGCATCAACAATACGAAACCCTATTGAGTGGCGAGTCCAGTAATAAGATGGGCCTGGATTTCCCAAGCCCATAATAACGGTAATTTTACAGCGAGAGGCTTGCTTCATGCAGTCCTGCTACCACTTTTACCTTCGTATGCCTTGTTCATGTATGCTAATAATTCTTGCGTCTTGTCAGCCTGGCTGCGCATTGCAAGTCCCGGTGATTTTGGGACAACGAGATCGTAATGATGCTCTTGCGCAAACTGTGAAACTTGGCTATCGAGTTTTTGCACAAAACGCAATTCTGCTTTTTGACGTTCTACACGATAATCCTCAAGGGCCCGTTCCGCCTTGGTATCGAGATCACGTTTTTTGCGCACGAGAGTATTTTGTTCAGTCTCTTTGGCTGCCTCACTGAGCAGCGCTACTTTGTTTTGAAACTTAGTAACAGCGTCCTTAAGCTCGCTCTCTTCTTGCTTGATAGTATCAAATAACTTTTGATATGTTGTATCAATTTCCTCTACAAGTGCAGCACGTTCTTTTGACTTTTCCATAATTTCATCTGGATTATAGGCACAAATAGCAAGATCATTTGCACTTAAATAACCCAATCCTAAACAACATAAAACGGCAATAACCTTGTGTCTCTTCATAGACAGACCCTTTTTGATAACAAATGTGATTACAGGGCATCACTGTACTTATTTTCCTGATATGCGTCAACGAGAGTCAACTCGCTGTTCGCGAGTACGAACCACCCATTTACGAGCTTCTTCAAAAAAGAATAATGGAGCTGTAAAGAGCAAGATCAGACCAAACTCTTTTGCGCTCAGCGGCACAGTTTTAAATATCCTTTGTAGCATAGGCATACGGACTACAAGCACTTGTAATACACCAACGAGTACTGTAGCAGCAATAAGCCATCGATTAGAAAACCATCCAATTTCAAAGATTGGTTTGCGTTCTGATCTACAATTCCATGCATTGAACCACTGATATAGCGCCATGGTCACCATCGTAAGTGTCCGAGCTTTATCTAGATCTGTGTGATAATAGAAACTAAAAATAATAAGTGATCCTAACCCCATTGGGATCGCCATATAGAGAGTCTTAATAATCAGTGACTTATCTATGAGATAGCGACTTTTTTTGAACCAATCTTGTCGCAATAATCCGTCTTCCTTAGGTTCCATCGCCAATGCCACGTCAAGAAATCCATCAGTCACAAAATTGAGCCACAAAATCTGTGCCGCCAAAATTGGTAATGGGAAATTCAAGAGCAATGCAAACATCACGACCAAAACTTCACCAAGATTTGTAGTAAAGAAATACAATACAACACGTCGCAAAGCATAGAGAATATGGCGACCCTGCTCTACCGCACTTACAACATGCACAAATGAATCATCAAGCAGTACAACGTCAGCAGCTGCCTTAGCGACCTCAGTACCAATTCCACCCATTGCAATACCGACATCAGCTGCAATAAGCGGCGGTGTATCATTCACGCCATCGCCCGTCATTGCAACTACTTCTCCAAGGTCATGGAATAAACGAACTATGCGCAGCTTATCCGCCGGTGTCACTCTCGCAAAAACAGTGATACGAGCAAGACGGCTCATCAATTCATCATAAGCAAGAGCCTCTAGATCCTTACCTTCGACAACCTCATCGCCTTCACGATAGATACCAACTCGTTTAGCAACATAAAGAGCCGTTTTCTTATGGTCACCTGTTGCCATCACAATATGCAAGCCCGCGTCCCGCGACTGAGAGATCATATCAATGACATCGGGACGAATAGCATCTTGGATTCCAAAGAATCCCATAAATTCAATACTCTCTAATTTGCTTTTAAAAAACGTAAGATCGTTACCATGATTTTCAACTTGATCCAAATTTAATGTAATAGCTCCAACACTTACAATCCGTAAACCTACCGCAAGCATTTTGTCGAGCGATTCTTGTGCACGAGTATCAAAATTGTGACAACGCTCTTTCATAATCTCGGGAGCACCTACAACGAATGCTATACATTTACCGTTATATTTATAAAAACCAGCGTGATACGCATATTCGCGGTCAAAAGGAATCTCGTAAATCAAACTATATGCGTCATACACCTTCTTTTCATCTAACCCAAGTTTTTGAGCAAATATGTACATAGCTGCTTCAAGTGGTTCACCCTTGATCTTGAATATATCTCGCTCTTTCACGTATTCAATCTCAGACCGATTCAATAATGTTCCTGCAAGTGCCAGGGCATCAATATGCGGATTCATGCCTATCATTGTTTCGGTGCCATTACACCTAATTGTCCCCTGTTTAAAATATCCAGAACCAGATATTGAACATAATTGTCCACTTACGTATACCTGAGAAACAACCATCTCATTACGAGTCAATGTTCCTGTTTTATCAAGAACAATTACTTCAGTACGACCCAACGCATCAACAGCGCGTAATCGTTTTACCAATATGTTCTTCTTGGCCATACGATGCGCACCCGTCACTAGTACCAACGTAAGTACAACAGGCAAACCTTCCGGAACCACACAAATAAATAGCGCCGTTAACATGACAAGTAAATCAGTGAAGGTTTTTCCCAATAGCAGCCCTATTCCCAACAGAGCAACACACAGGATAAAAATGAGAACCAGAACACCACGCGCAAGCCGATCAAGTTCATGTTTTAATGGCATATCAGTACGAATACCTTCGATGCTGATATGTAAATGTCCAATTTCAGTATCAGATCCAATCGCAGTTACTATTGCCTTTCCAGATCCTGAGAGGACCGATGTTCCACGAAAAACCATATTAATTTGATCGGCAATAGACGCCTCACGTGAAATGGTGCCACTTGTTTTTATAATACCTTCCGATTCTCCTGTAAGAAGAGCTTCATCGATTTTGAGATTATTGACCTCAATGAGACGAGCATCGGCAGGAATACGCTCTCCCTCGTGAAGCACAATAATGTCCCCAACAACAATATTTTCATCGTGAATAACCTCCTTTTCCCCATCACGCAATACAACCGATGTTGTTGTAATAAAGTGACGAAGGCGATCGAGAATATTTTGCGTTCTCCCCTCTTGGATAGTTCCTAAAATGGCATTAAATGAAAGAACCCCACTGATAATGAATGCATCCATCTTATTGCCTACAAAAAAAATTATCGCTGCAGCGATAAGCAAAATGTAGATAAGGGGATTTTGAAATTGCCGGACAAAGATCAAAAGAAGAGGATCGCGGGGAGGTTCAGGCAATGTATTTGGACCATGTTTTTCTAAACGTTGTCGAACCTCATTTGATGACAACCCCTGTTCAGCACTCGTTTTATATTTTTGCAGTAGCTCATTTATAGTACTTTGATACGCTTTCACACTATACTCCTTCTCCTGCATCTTGGCGTAGCGTTATCATACGAATGTACCGTAAAATCTTCAAGAAAAGAGACTTTTGCGCCGTTGCGTACTGCTATCGCTCTTATTCATAAATCCCTTCAATCTGAATATTGACATGCTGGTAAAATAGAAAAGAACATCTATGAAAAGCTTTAAAAAAATGTTCATACTCCAATTCTTACGATAAAAAAGCTTCCCAATGATAAAAGCGAACACCGTTATCATTGGGAAGCTTTACCCATTAATTTTTAACCTTTACACCTCGATGCTCAGCACACTGAGATGCAGTCGCCATCTCAGGCACGTCGTCTACGACCATCCTGTAGTTCATGAAACGCGGTTTGTAGTCCCGACTTCAGATTGGCAATATCTTCTGCTTTCCAAGTCGCATGATCACTGTGAACAAATGTCGTCTTATCCACACGGTTGTCAAAACGACCTACAGGGATATGAAATGTCTGGCCGCGTGTAGAAACACAAATGGTGTTAGGTTTATCAGAGGTTTGTACGAGATGAGCAATATCATCACATCCATAGTCTGTATACATTACCGCCTGAGGAACACAATGATTAAGGATAGAGCCTGGATCATTTGGATTCGCGCGAGCAAGATTTTTGCGACGTGATTCTGCAGGATCAACCCATATATAAAGCAAAGATGCTTTTTCCAAAATAGCGGGGCTAAGCTGTGATAATGCATATTGATATCCGTATGGTTGAGGCAACGGCATTGGTGAAGATTCTGCACCACCACGCGCAAACTCAATAACAACGGTCTTATCCTTCACACCCTTTTTTGCCTCTTGGTTTTTACTTGCCAAAAGTTTCTGCGCATCCTGCTCTACCGCTTGGGCTATTTCCTTGCGCAATTTTGCATCCATTGAACTAAACACAGGAGCTGCACCGACACTGATACGAGCCTGATCATATCGCTTAAAGAGCCACTCTGAAGCGGAACGAGGTTTATGGGTGCGTTGTGCAACAAGATCATCATAATCGTCATTCAATAATACAGTGAGGGTTCCCCAATCTTTAGGTTCACGGAAGGGATATGCAGGAGATGCGAAAAACGGACCCTCATGTCCACGAGCCGTCATCTCATCACTCACTCTTCTCATAATATGAACATATGGGAAATCATCAAGTTGTACAGTTTCTTTGATCCCAAATTCTGAGCGGCATTCTTGAGGTGTTAAACTAGCGAGATAATGACGCACCTCTGATTTTCCTGACGCAGGAAGTGCTAATAAAAGAAGCACGTCCACATCTTGTGTTTGTGCTTTCGTTGTTTTCTGGCTTTTGGCAGACAGCATCCCCACAGCCGCAATAAGACAGAGTAAAGAATAGAAATATTTTCTCATGACAAGCCCTCACGATAAAAATGTAAAAAACTATCGGGTGGCTAGCTTATAGAAGAGAGAGTTACGTGACAAGCTCAAATATTCAATCGTTGTTTGACAGCATCACTTTGCAGTTCTCGCATAGCATCAGCGCCAATCCATCGTGTTGGTTTTTCAACCGCACTCTTGAGCTCCCGTGCAACACTCACGGCCCGACTATGTAACAATGCATTGCGTTTACCAACTTGACGAAGCGCCCAATTAACGGCCTTCTTTACAAAATTGCGGTCATCATCGGCATGCAATAAAACGGCCCTCAAGAATGGGATAAACTTTTCATCAGAAGCTTCTTTGTCTTTCACAGCAAGCACTGCCATCAAAGCAAAGCCTGCACGTCGAATAAATTCTTCGTCACGAGAGCTCCACAATAATGCCTTATTATAGACATCAGGCATTTTCCAAAAAACATTTAGACATGCCTGGTCACAGACATCCCAGGAATCAAGACCTTTTAGCCAGCGCTCCAGTTCCTTGTTTGTAAATTTATCTGCTTCAGCAACCATTGTTGCTAACAGCCGCGCCTCATGAACCTTTGTATCCCATAACTTCTGTGCAAGCTCATGATCTTTACCAATCTCACAAGCAAGTTTACGCAGTACGGGTACCGAGACGCCATATGCTTTGATTGTTTTAATGCCAAAGCGCGCCATACCTTCTAGTAATTGAGCATCTGAGTGTACTTGGAGAGTTTTGAGAATAGTCTGTATGCGATCTGCAATAGTCATGAACGGCCCTTAAAAAATAACCACTTCATTTCAGATCGAAGTATAAAACAGTTTTTAAAGTTTGACTAAAGGTCTAGTTACCATGAAGCCATTCTTGTATTTTGTGAAACAGATAAGGCTGAATATCGGGATAGGTGAGAGACTCTGGAATCCCATCAAGTAGATGGACGCTACTAATTTCAAAAGGCGGTAATTCACCAAGATCGACAATTTCCGAATAACATAGAAGGCCACGACCCAACTCTACGCCTGCTTTAGACACTACGTATACACAAACAGGAGTTAATCTGAAAGTTCTAGCTCCTGTTTCTTCAAAGAGCTCTCGTCTTGCCGTGAAGAGTATCTTCTCATGTAATTCGCGGGATCCTCCCGGAATTTCGAAGGTATTTCTCTTGTTATGCCTGACAAAAACCCATTTGTCCTTAAATCGCGCAACAATGACCGCAAACTGTAATTTCTGCTCGCACGCCTCTGTGAAAGGCTCAAATGTGACCTTTGTCATTGATTCCAACGCTGCATGTCACTCTAACTCTGATTTCGCTAGACTTGGCACAATTGATAACTCAAGCAGGTAACCTGTTTCATCTGAGATTTGCAAATTAACTGCATCTCCAAATAGTGTGAAGAATTCCGAATCAGAATAAAGAGTGCGTGTATTTTCTTTCAAGCTCCCGCAACGTACATGGAGACAAACTTGATTTTCATTGCGTGTTGCACCAACCTCTACGTATATTCCTGCTTCATCATTCTTTAATTCTATGCACCCAGTTTCTCCCGTAGAAGGAATAATCAACTGAGGATGTGTGATAACCTCGCCATTATCAGTAAGTACCATGTCAAGCATGATATTTTCCTGATTATCGTAGGACATAATTAAGCCGCAAAAAGATAAAGCAAAAAACATGGGATACTTCATAATGAACTCCTTGTATGGAAACATGCATGTAATATGCATTGCATTATATCAATCAGGAGTCTTCTGGGCAATTATAACTTAATCTTATGCAGGTACTGAAACTCCGCAGGCCTTAGTCGGTTTGATACTAAAATACACTAGGATTTCGGTCTGGAGGGTTGTAAGAATATCGTAAACTTAGTCCTCTAAAATCATGAGCAGCCACTTCAAAAATAACCACTTCATTTCAGATCGAAGTATAAAACAGTTTTGGAACTTGGACGAATATTGACAGTCTATTGCCTTTGATCAAAACTTCTTACAAGCTCTGATTCCGCATATCCTCCCTAATTAGGGAATGAATACAGGATCACCACAAAGGAGAAGAAGCAGAATGCCTAAAGTCTTAAAGTTACTTCTATGGACCCTATCAATAATCACTATTTTAACGGGCAGCTCCATCGTATATCTTCTCTGGCTTCAGCCAGCCTTCTATTTTCCAAAACCAGAAGGCCGGTACGCAGTGGGCACAAAGCTCTATCATTGGATCGATACACGTCGTAAAGAAATATTACATCAAGATAAGCAGCACCCTCACCGTGAATTAAATGTAAAAATATGGTATCCAGCCCAGGAGTATTTACAAAACGCACCAACTACTCCCTATGCTCCCTATGCAATCGATTATTTCAAAAAAAAGAACCCTTTCGCTTGGTTGTTGATATTATCTCGCCCTACGTACGTATATGCAATCCCCGATTTACCTATTGCCACAGATGAATCGACTTTTCCAGTCATTCTTTTTTCTCCAGGATTCCGAGGATTTCAGGATTCTAATACGGCACAATGTGAATCATTGGCAAGCCACGGGTACGTGGTTGTTGGGATAACACATCCATATGATAATACTGTTGTTAAATTTTCCGACGACCGTATAGCAGATGGTCTCAAGTCTCTTTCAAAAAGATCCCAGGGAATCCCTCTTGAGCAAAGCTCCATTCTTGATGATTCGGCTACAATATGGCTGGCCGACATAGAATTTGTATTAAACAAACTCGAACAACTGAAACAAGACAATAATTCTTTTTTATATAAACGGCTTGATCTTAATCATATCGGTATGTTTGGACATTCTATGGGTGGTTCAACTGCTTTGCAAATAGCCGCCCATGATTCTCGCATAAAAGCAGCAGTAAATTTAGATGGTGCTTTATTTGGTTATAATATAGCAAAAAAGATTGATAAACCCTGCATGGTATTGCTTGCGGGAAATGGCGTTACGTTCAATGAACGCCCCCTGACTCAAAACGAATGGAAAAGATATAATATTACTTCACAGGAAGAAGAAGCGAAATTGAAGGAAAGTTATTTACCAGCACTTGATAAGCTCGCACAATCAACACATCATAATTTCTACACATTTGTTGTTAAAAATGCAGGGCATCTTGATTTTTCAGATATGGCATTATCAAAGTCCGCAGCCCCGCTTGTTCATCTTATTGCGATGACAAACAGCTCTCTGCTAAGGTTGGGATCTATTAATGGAGAAAAAGTAACAGAAATCGTAAACGCATACCTTCTAAGCTTCTTTAATAAGTATCTGAAGAAAGAAACCTCAGCCCTATTGGATAGTCAAGATGGGCATTACGCAGAAATTGAAACGCGAAATAAAAAATAAAACAAAACATAAGAATTGGTGGAGGCGATGGGAATCGAACCCATGTCCGCACTACAACAGACCCAAAGCGCTACATGCTTATTCTTCGAATATACAAACTTACCGCCTCGAAGACACAGTACAGTAAGTAGGCTTATTCAGTGATACAATCAGGCTACAAAATAAGAGAATCTACCCTGAATGTCCTATCTGGATAATTCGAATCAGGTCAACTGATAGACACGTCTTCCTGATAAGTCGTTTAATCGCGTCGATTAAGCGAATGCTGGAATTTCAGCATTTATTGTTGTACACAATTGTTTTACGAGCACTTGTGAAACGCTCGGCATGCTCCTTAAGTGCATCATAACACGTCGAAGCCTAGACGCCCCCGTATATTTCAATGAACTCTTTTCACTCTTTATCGTACCAATAAAGGCTCTGGACTGTCAAAAACCCTAGTTCCCCCTTTTGAGCTCACGCTCAGTTTCCCTGAGAAGATCCCGTTCTTTCAGGGCTGCCTTTTTGCTTGGGGCCTTTTTATGCTTGGCAAGTCCAAGCTCTACCTTGATCATGCCCTTCTTGGTTGAGTACATCTTTAGGGGAACCACAGTAACCCCCTTCCTGGAAATATCTCCCACAAGCCTGTGTAGCTCCTTCTTGTGCACCAAAAGCTTACGTGGCTGGCGAGTGTCATCTTGCTTGGTATATGCTTGCTCATAAGCCGGAATATGGCAATTGGTAAGAAAGAGCTCTCCCTTATGAATCGTGGCAAAAGCTCCTATTAGGGAAGCCCGGCCCGCCTTAACCGACTTTACCTCGTCCCCTGACAAAACAATACCTGCCTCAAGTTGGTCTAGGATGTCATAATCGTAAAATGCTTTTTTGTTCTGGGCTAAAATCTTCATATGCCTTTTGAAAAAGTACTATGTTTACTCTATAGTAGAGTGACCTGTTTGATTGTAATTCTAAAGAGCGGAGAGGATTATTGCAATGGACCGATACCGTATTTTGACTATCCTCCTGAGCGTAACATGTCTTTCTCACATGTCTCTAGGAAGTTCAAAATTCCAATATCAACCCCACATAAAACGTGTTTATTCTGGTTCCTTACGTTTTCCTGATAGCATTACACCGCCCCCACGCTTGACCGCATATTACAAGGGAATTCGGGTTGATATTCAAAATGGAAACTTTACTGTTCGTGATACAGAAGCGGCCCCCGGATTTTACTTCTTGTTCACACTCAGCCCTGTTACTCCATGTACAGATGCTCATGATCCCAATACTATCCAATTTTTCCAACTAGATCCGGAGAGCCCCTATAAATGCTTCCGTGTCTTGAGAACTCGTGGCGATCGGCCATGGCTAATAGAAGAAACGCCGCTGGAGCAAACACGTCACGCTATGCTTAAAATTCCGGAATCAACCATCATCATTCCCTTGAACCCTGATTATGTTGAGGCTGTTCAAACCGAGGCAGATCCATCACCGTTGCATAGTACGTCCTTGCCAGACATTATCTTTAAAAAAGAGCTTTCACAAAATAAAATCAATGAGATGGTCATACAATCGACGTTTGCTGCACTCGATCTGAATCCATTTCACAGAAAACCAACCATAGTCCAATCCATCGATCGCAATGCGCCACACATAATTATGTCTATGGTAACAGAATAAGATGGCGTACCGCATTCTTGGCATCGAAAGTTCATGTGACGAAACTGCTGCTGCGATCGTAGATAACGAACGAGGTGTGCTCTCGAGCAGGCTATTTTCTCAAATAAAACTACATCAACCATTTGGTGGCGTGGTTCCAGAAATTGCATCTCGATCTCATTTAGACAAAATACCGGTAATCGTTCAAGAGGCTTTGCAAGCAGCAAAGACATCACTTGATGATATTAATGCTCTTGCTGTTACTACAACACCGGGACTCCCGGGATCACTTTTAATTGGTCTGTGTTTTGCAAAAGGAATATCTCTCGCTCGCAACCTACCTCTCATTGGAGTCAACCACCTTGAGGGTCATATATTCTCACCATGCATAGAACATGACGTGCCCTTTCCTCATCTGAGTATTACGGCATCAGGTGGACATACTGCTTTGTACCTTGTGCATAGCTTTGGCAAGTACAAGTTGCTCGGACAAACATTAGATGATGCAGCAGGTGAAGCATTCGACAAAGTCGCAAAGCTGATTGGACTGGACTATCCAGGAGGACCAGCCATTGAAAGATATGCACGTGAAGTTGATTTTAAAGACTTTTTTAAATACCCACGCAACAAACTAAAATCTCTTGATTTTAGTTTTTCTGGTCTCAAGACGGCAGTCTTTTACGATCTGGTGAAAAAAGAATTGTGTGACTTTACAACAAAGAAATTTAACCTTGATGCTCCAAACGCACACGACATACAACACCAAGTAGCAAGTTCACTTCTCGTATGTATCGCCGATATTTTCAAACAAAAGCTCGCACACGCCCTAGCACAACATCCTGAGGTACAGGCGGCAACCTTCGCTGGTGGAGTCGCTTGTAACAAATATATTAAACAACAACTACAAGAGCTGTGTGATAAACATCAGACACAGTTCTTCACCCCATCACCGCAGTATTGCACAGACAACGCTGCAATGATCGCGTTTGTAGGGCAGTACAAAGCACGTAATAAAGAGTTTTCTAATTTAACGTTGGATATTTTCTAACAAATCTTAGTCGTGACTTCCGGTACCATTAGTACCACGTTTGGTAATCGCCTCAAAAAATTCGGCGTTCGTCTTATGACGCTTCATCTTATCGATTAACAATTCCATACCTTCAATAAGGTTCATATTGGCAAGTAACTTACGCAATACCCACATCTTGCTCAATTCATCTTCTGGCATCAACAACTCTTCACGACGTGTACCAGAAATTAGCAGATCAAAGGCCGGATAGAGACGACGATTGGCAAGCTTACGAGTAAGGTGCATTTCCATATTACCTGTTCCCTTAAACTCTTCGTAAATCACCTCATCCATACGCGATCCTGTTTCGATCAATGCAGTAGCAATGATTGTCAATGAACCACCTTCTTCAGTATTACGTGCAGCACCAAAAAAACGCTTTGGATGTTGGAGCGCATTTGCATCAATACCACCAGTCAATACCTTACCTGATGCAGGGGCAGTTGTATTATATGCCCGAGCAAGACGGGTAATAGAATCAAGCAAAATTACAACATCCTTACCTGCTTCAACTAAACGTTTTGCTTTTTCAATTACAACTTCTGCAACCTGAACGTGGCGGTCTGCTGATTCATCAAAGGTCGAGCTAAGAACCTCTGCGTTCTCACCATGCACTGTACGCCGCATGTCAGCAACTTCTTCAGGCCGTTCGTCAATAAGAAGAACAATCAGGTAGACATCAGGATGATTAGTTACAATAGATTGTGCCAACTCCTTAAGAAGAACTGTTTTACCTGCTTTTGGAGGAGCAACAATCAATCCTCGTTGTCCCTTACCAATTGGCGAGAACATATCCATAAGACGTGTTGAGATAAAGCGCGGATCAGCTTCTAAATTGAACTTTTTCTCTGGGTGCAAAGGAGATAGCCGATCAAAAAATGGACGCTCCGCTGTCTTTGCAGGATCTTCTGAATTAACCGCATCAATTTTAAGTAGTGCAAAATATTTTTCACCGTCTTTCGGCTTACGAATAACACCAGTAATGGTATCACCGGTTCTTAGATTGAAACGACGGATCTGCGAGGGTGAAACATAAATATCATCAGGTCCAGAAACGTAATCATAACGAGCAGATCGTAAAAATCCAAACCCATCGGGAAGTCGCTCAAGAACACCAGTTACCTCAATAGGATGATCGGGGTTTTCTCGCGCTTCAGTAATTTTTTCAATCAGCTCTACCTTAGACATAAGGCTTGAACCAAGTATTCCCAATTTTCTTGCTTGGTACTGTAGATCGTTAAATGCCATTTGCTGCAGGTCTTGCTGTTTTTTCATTGCATCGGTTCCTCTTATAAAAATAAAATTTGTTGTCCGGTATCGGGATGTACTTCTAATGATACGTTACGTACCAATCGCCTAGAGAACTATATTTGAATGCTTACTACTCATTCCTAAAACGGCTATGCCATCTTTTTATGTAAGAGCATCATAACCGGGCTCGCAATATAAACCGAGGAATAAGTTCCTACGATAATACCCACGAGCAGTGCCATAGATAAATCACTGAGAACTGCACCACCCAATACCAAAATAGGCAACAGTGCCAAACCCGTTGACACACTGGTCAAGATCGTACGGCGCAATGTCTCATTGATACTTGTATTCACAATAGTTGCTAGTGATCTACCTGCCATCTTATTCGTATTCTCGCGAATCCGAGAGAAGATCACAATCGTATCATTAATTGAGCAACCAAGAATCGTCAATATTGCAACAATAATGTTGGGGGAAATCTCTTTTCCAAGCAATATAAAGAAACCAAGAATACATAATGCATCATGCAACAAAGCAATCACCGCCCCTACGGCAAAAGAAAACTCAAAGCGAATTGCAATATACAGCAACATCGCAAGAAGACCTAAAAGCAATGCATACAGAGCCTTTTGTCGAAGAGATTCTCCAGCTGCTGGGCCAACACTGTCTTTAGATTCAATAGTTATCGTCACATCTTTCATTGCTTTTTGGAGCGCTTCCTTTACCCGTTCTGATTCTCCCTGTGCGTCTCCTGAAAACTCTTTGACGCGAACCATTATCTCCTTATTAGAAAATTCGCGTGTTACAATACCAGGCCAACCCGCTTCATCAAGGATACGTTCTACATCTTGTGATGTTGTTGGTTGTGAGAACGAAAAAAGAATCTGCGTACCCCCCTCAAAATCAACACTATATTTCAAGCCAACAGTAAAATATGAAGTAATAGTGTATGCAAGAAAGGCACCTGAAAGTAAAAAGGCCAATGTTCGGTACTTAAGAAAATTGATCATAAATCCTTCTCCGCTTCATCACGCGTGGCAGACAATTACTGGAATTGAAAGGTATGTAAAACTATGCGTGAGAATAGCAGAACTCTTATATGGCTTCAACTACAGAGACAAACTTGCGACCTTTGGCGCCGTAATGGAACTTTACATAGCCAGGGCTGTTTGCAAATATGGTGTGGTCCTTACCAATTCCAACAGCTTTTCCAGGGTTAATCCTTGTTCCCCGCTGGCGAACAATAATTTCGCCACCGAGCACCTTATGGCCATCAAAAAGCTTAATGCCTAAACGTTTACTCTGACTATCACGACCGTTACTCGTCGAACCACCAGATTTACTCGTTGCCATGTTCGTTATTCCTTACTTAGATATACTCTGGAACCAAAAAGATAGGTAACGGCTTTAGTATCCCAACGCAGCCCTCAAAAGTCAATCCCTCGCTTATAGGATCAGCGAATCTTAGGCTTGTTTGAAGGTGTTTTGCGCTTTGGCGCACACCATCCTTCAGCCCCCGAACCACGATAGTCTAGCGAAGCACTTCTAGCTGGTTTTTCAGAAAGATTTCCGGAGTCTCCTAGCATTACATATCCAAGTTTTGCAAGAGCGGCTTCAAAAATGGGGATTCTGACCGCATATGATTCAATGGATCTAGCATATTCTTCGGGAAGTTCGCTAGGGTATTTTCTTCGTATTGCTCTCTCATATTGGACTAGGTCCATAGTGCCTGTACGTTCAGCAAAATCAACCATTTCCTGAATAACCTGTCGCTCTATCTCCGATAGAGAGCCCCATTGATCGTTTCCCCTAAGCGTATTATGCCATAGAACAAGCTGATCACTTCTTGTTGGAATTGGCTGAAATGAAAATTCATCCATGGCCAACACAAAGTACGGACTCAATAACACTATGAGCAAGACGGAACGCATATCATCTCCCTGTAGAGACTACATTTGAAAGGATATTCCTTGATATGTCTTCAGAATAGCAAAAATTCATCTACTTTGTAACGGCCTGCCAGGTCAATCCCTGCCTAACATCGACAATTAAAGGCACCTCCCATGCAACTACCCCCTCCAAAACAGAAGCGCAGAGGCTTCCAACAGCCCCTGCATATTCTTGAGAAGCAGATACCAACACTTCATCATGTATCTGTAAAATCAGCTTACTATCCGGATACTGACACTGCAGCGCAGACGAAAGGCCTATCATTCCCTGCTTCATAAGCTCTGCGGCTGTCCCCTGGGCTTTAGTATTGATTGCTACCCGGCACGCAAGCTCATATAAAGATCGATTTTTTTCATAAATACCCGGAATATAGCGCCGTCGCCCCCAGTGTGTTGTCACATACCCACACTCCTTCGTTTCCTGAATCACCGATTCCATCCACGCTGAGACACCTGGATACTGTGAAAAATAAGTATCTATATACTGTTTTGCCTCTCCAAATGATATTCCTAGATCCTTGGATAATCCATAGGGAGTGAGACCATACAGAATACTAAAATTAATCCGCTTACCAAGTTGTCGTTGTTCACTAGTTACTTTCTCAAGTGCACTGCCAAACAAATGAGCGGCTGTTTGGGTATGAATATCTCGTCCCTCGTTAAATGCATTCAGAAGAGCCTGGTCCTTGGAAAGATATGCCAACACCCTCAGTTCGATCTGCGAATAATCTGCCGATATGAAAACATGACCCGGCATCGGGAGAAAGGCACTACGCACCTGTGTTGGATATGACTTTGAACCAACAGGAATATTCTGTAGGTTTGGCTCCGAGGATGACAAGCGACCTGTCGCAACCGCCGTCTGCCTGAAGGAAGTATGAATCTTTCCATCCTTTGGATTGACTGCATGCGGTAGTGTATCAAGATACGTACTTTTTAATTTGAAGAGCTCACGATATGTTATGATCATGCCAGGAACAGGATGAATCTTGGCTAATGCTTCAAGCACCTCTTGATCTGTTGAATAGCCAGTCCTAGTCTTTTTCTTAGGTGGTAAATTAAGTTCACGAAATAATAGTTGTTCTAGCTGCCGCGGCGAATTTAAATTGATGGTGTCCCCAATTGTTCCCACCGCAGCTGCAATTTTTCCTTCTATCGTCTTAAGTTCTCGCGTTACATATATATCAAGTACCTTGAGTACATCAACATCTACAATGATCCCCTCTTTCTCCATCTCATATAGTACCTGAATGAGTGGAAATTCAATTGTTCTGTATAGTGTAAGCATGTCATGCTTTTCAAGCTCTTTATGTAAGATCGGAACCAAACGAAACGTCTGGTGTGCATCGGATGCGGCATATTCAGTTGCAAGTGCAATAGGAACCTGGGCAAAATGCTTGTATCCATTCCCAGTAACTGCATCATTGAATGACAACATCGCTTCATCAAGATAATATTTTGAAAGAGCCTTCAGACCAATGCGCTGCCAATCTTCAGACACTAAATGCGCCGCAAGCAACGTATCAAATTCAATCCCACATATCTCAATTCCATATTGGCTCAAAACCAATTGATCAAATTTCGCATGATGCAGATATTTGACGATGGTACCATCGTGCAAAAGATGCCTCAGCTGATCAACAACAAAGTGGCGTGGCAACTGTTCTTCCATAGTCTCATGGCCACATGGAATATAGTACGCAAGCCCAACTTCTGCGCACACAGATACGCCCACCAGATCACAATTAAGAGAATCAAGACCGTTTGTTTCAGTATCAAGCGCAAAGATGCGTTTTTGTTTTAAATAGGAACACAACTCCTTAAATGCCGCCTGGGTAGTTATCGAAACAAAACGATATCCCTTTGTTTCCGAAAGCAACGTTCGTCGTGGAATATCTCCATACCGTGTAATATCTTTTAACAAACTTTTGAATTCGTACTCTTCAAATAGTGGTTGCGCCTGCACCCAGCGTGCTGTTTCAAAACCAGCCTTCTGCTTTGTAAATTCAAAATCATGATATTTTAGAATGAATAACTGTTCACTTAAAAACGCTTTTTCTTTATGTTTTTGCAACGCAGCTTGCGTACGCGTTTTTTCAATTAACTCGAGATTGGCATATAAATGCTGCAAAGAATCAAACCGCTTTACTAATTCAGTTGCACCAACCTTGCCAATACCAGGAACCCCAGGAATATTGTCAGAAGTATCCCCGAGTAAGGCATAGTAAAATGGCAACTTCGCCACAGGGAACCCTCGCTCCTCTAAAAAAGTGGCATCAGTAACAAATGCATCTTTGTGCCAGTCGAACAACGTAATGCCACTGCCAAGCGTTTGCACCATATCCTTATCGGAGGTTACTATTACCACATGACTACCATATGCTTTTTGTATCCAGTCCTGTGCAAGTGAAAACAAAATATCATCTGCCTCAATTCCTGTTTGAGCAACTTGCATCAATCCAATTGCATCGCAAAAATCGATAACACGTTGTTTTTGATCAAATAAATCACTGGGAGGCGCTTGACGCGTAGCTTTATACTCTTCATACAATTCGTGCCGCTCTGTTCTCCCTTTACTGTCCCACGCAACAGCAATGTAGTGCGGCTTAAATTGATCAAGTAATTTTTTAATCATACGGCAGAATGAATAAACTGCCTGAACTGGGATACCAGTCGAAGTATGGAGTGGGCGCATACCATAATACGCACGGTATAGAAATGACGAGCCGTCAATAAGAAAGAGTGTGGATTTCGGATCAAACTGATTCTTCATGCCACAAGCGTACTCCGTTACTCCACCCCTTTCAAGCACCCTCTTGACCAGCATCCTCTTCATGCTTATGGTTACCTACATTACCAACATATCAGAAGGAATTGTAGATGAACAAACCACTGTGCGACGAACAAAAAACCATAACTCTGCACAACAAAACCCATACAACACTCACTGCAAAAAACAAACGCATTGCAACATTTGGTCCGCACAAAGGGAAATGGATTCTTTACAAAGAATATCATCTTGCGCCAGGGGAATCAGTCACAACAGAATTCTTTACTACCGACGAACATCAAATCTCAATTTATACCGGAACTAAAAATGGTCCGGATAAATCGCTCTACATGATTCGCGATTTCGATCTCACCGATGGAGACCATCTTGCACTCAGTGATGAGAGCTATACACTACTTAAATAATAGCTAATATCATTTTGCATAACAGATTTATATAACATGTACATCACGGTTCGCCTGCTCAATGGATTCAAAAAACCACTCACATATCGCGTTCCCGAATCATATGCTGATACCGTGGGTGTAGGATCGTTGGTATCGGTCCCCTTACGCACCCAAAAAGTGTCTGCTCTTGTAACACACATACATACGATCCTGAATGTCATGCCCACATACACCATACAACCAATCGTTGGGCTAGAACGACTTCCAAACGATCAGCACTATCAAACGTTTTTACAAAGGCTAGCATATCTCTATCACACAGAGCCGATGCATTTTATAAAACGATTACAGAGTTTTATCTCGCTGAAACCAAATACTGATGAATCCCTCAAATCAATTGCATGCGAAACTCATATACCCTTTACTCTCACCACAGAACAAGCCTCCTGTGTAGAAGCTATTCGACCCGCGCTTATCACACCTCACTTTATGCCGACAGTTCTTCATGGTGTAACTGGATCAGGCAAGACAGCATGCTACTGCGAGCTGATAAAAACTGCGCATAATCAAAATAAAACCTCATTATTCCTTCTCCCAGAAGTTAGCCTCGCTGTATCCTTTGTACAACGATTACAAACTGTTCTGCCTCATATACCTATTATGAGTTTTCATTCTGCAGTATCTACAAAAGAAAAACGTCTATTATGGCAGATGCTCCTAGATGGCGCACCCATAGTAATAGTTGGTGTTCACTTGCCGATCCTTCTACCAATTGAGAATCTCGGCTTAATCATTGTTGATGAAGAACACGAAGTCGGATTCCAAGAAAAAAAACATCCCAAAATTAACTCAAAGGAAGCCGCACTTGTTAGGGCTGCACACACAAACATTCCCATCATCTTAGGATCCGCAACACCGTCTATAACATCACTTTCGAACATAAAACATAAAAAGTGGCATTATTTTCAATTGACAAAACGTTTTGCTGGGACATTTCCTAAGATCACATTCGCATCATTAAAGGATAAAAAACTGCGGCACCACTTCTGGGTGACATCGCCGCTGCATAATGCGATCCATAAACGTCTCGCCAATCGTGAACAAACAATAATATTCCTGAATCGTCGTGGGTACAGCTTTTTTATGCAATGTAAATCATGCAGTTTTATTTTTTCATGCAATAACTGTTCAGTCAGCTTAACCGTGCATGCAGAAGGTCGTCTTACATGCCATTATTGTAACAGCTCCCGCCCAGTTCCAACGCAGTGTCCTTCGTGTAAAAATACCGAGTTTCTTTCTAAGGGAATAGGAACACAACAAGTCGTTACGGTGCTACAAACATTTTTCCCCCACGCACGGATAGAACGTGCTGATCTTGACACAACTTCACATAAAAAACGCTGGAATGACACTGTTAATCGCATGCTTAATAACAAATTAGACATCCTTGTTGGAACACAAACGATTACTAAGGGATATCATTTTCCCAACGTAACGTTAGTCGGCATTTTATGGGCTGACAGCAATCTTCATTTTCCGCTCTTTAATGCATCAGAAACAGCCTTACAGCAATTGATCCAGGTCGCAGGCCGAGCTGGGAGAAGTGAATTACAGAGTGAGGTAATCGTGCAAACAATGGACGATCACCCTGTTCTGCAATTTGTTGACGAATCAAAATATCTTGATTTTTATGAACGCGAGCTATCTCATCGTCAACTACTTGGCTATCCACCGTGCCAGCGCCTTGTTGAGCTTGAAGTTAAACATAGCAAAGAACAAATTGTTGACCGTGATACGCATACACTTGTGGAACGCTTGAAGGAACAGGCACAAAAAGATAAAGCTTTAATCACCATTTTGGGACCCTCCAAACCTCCACTCCATAGGATCAAAAAAATATATATACGCAAGATCTATATTAAAGGAAAAAGATTTCATGACATACACGCGTGTTATAGCCATCTTAATCTATATGATTTGGACAGCACGGTACATTTCACACTGAATCCCGTAACACTCTAAAGCATACCAGCAGGGATAAAGAAAGTATCGCGATAAAATTTCAACTCATTAATTGACTCATAGATATCTGGTTGCGCACGATGCAACTCTTTTTTGACGAAAGCTGTTTCTGGCTCAATTTGATACCAACGCTTAACCAGTTCCTTAATAGAAGAAACATCCACAATACGATAGTTAGTAAATGCATCAACCTTAGGCATTTCACGCCTTAAGAACATACGATCAGACCAAACGGAGTTACCACATAAAGGAGATATGCGAGGGAAGCAATACTCTTCGAGAAATGCTAACGTTTGCTCCTCAGCTTGTTCTAATGTCGTTTGAGATTGGTGCACATCGTAGATAAGCTCTGATCTCTTGTGTTGTTTTTGACACCACTCACCCATCGCTTCAATAACTGTTTTTGGCTTGTGGATGACTAACGCTGGGCCTTCAGCAACAACATTGAGTTCTGCATCAGTTACCACTGACGCAATCTCTAAGATAGTATCATTCTCGAAATCGAGACCCGTCATCTCGCAATCAATCCAGATCATATTATTTTTGTGTTTCATGCTGCCCCTTTATTTTATGTAAATCATAAGCAAGTATATGGCAGCACATGAAAGAAAAGCTAGAGAACTCTTATTTTAAACAAGACAATCGATATCATGGTCAAACAAAACATCAGGATCATCCTGAGGCTGCCAGTCTCCCGGATCACTCAACTCACTTTCACTACCATCCCCTTTTTGGATAGCAGATGAATCTGCTCTAGCAGGAGCCGCTTGTTTACGCATTTTCACGAAGAAGGCATCTGTGAAAGCTGCATTGGGATCTGAAAACCACCTATTCACCAAGGCAACCAAGCGATCCCACTGTTTCGTACACAGCATTGGTGAGCCTGAAATCTCACATTGGGGAAACATAGTATCTATGTATTTTCGAAGCTCGTCTTGTTCAACGGCCTCAATCAAAGCACAGATAGACTTGACCTCAGTCATTTCCCTATAGCCACCCAGGAGTACAGCTTGGCCAAGTCGCTGCACTCGTAGCACAACATCAGCCTTTACTAAAAAAACACTAAATACCAACGCAAGCGCGAACACCCCACTTGTCTTATTTATCATAATGTCCTCTGCAAAAAAATCGTAAAAATGTGAGAAGGAGGTTACATCATAGTATAAAAAAATCGAAAACCGCAAGCTAGAGGGGCATATAAGCGTTTTAAACTGAACGCTTTCTCATCGTTTCTTTAAGAATTTTCTTGCGCAAATGAATGCTATCTGGCGTTACTTCAATCAACTCATCAGGCTTAATCCATTCCATAGCAGCCTCAAGCTCCATAATTTTTGGTGGAGCCAATTTCACGGATTCATCAGTTCCTGAAGACCGCATATTTGTAAGTTTCTTTTCTTTGCATGGATTAACAGCAAGATCATTTTCTCGTGTATGTTCGCCAATAATCATACCTTCATATACATTCTCTGTTGGAGCAATAAATAAGATTCCGCGAGGCTGTAGTGCATCCAGTGCATAGGCACGGGCTGTTCCGGTTGCCATAGAAACAAGCGCACCTTTTGTTCGGGTCGGAATGTCACCTTTATACGGTTTATAACCATGGAAAATATAGTTCATCACTCCAGATCCGCGGGTATCAGTGAGAAATTGCCCCCGAAAACCAAGAAGTCCTCGCGATGGAATCTCAAACTCCAGTCTAACCCGGTCATCATAATGGTGAATATGTTTCAGTTCTGCTTTGCGCTTACCAAGCTTCTCTATTATGACACCCTGGTGTTCACCCTGCACATCGATAGTAAGTAATTCTATTGGCTCACATCTCACGCCATCAATTGTCTTGTAGACCACTTCCGGGGCAGAAACCTGTAGTTCAAAACCTTCGCGACGCATATTTTCAATCAAAATTCCCAAATGCAACTGTCCTCGACCAGAAACTTTAAATACATCGGGAGATGGCATCTGCTCGACCCGTAACGCAACATTTGTTTTCAATTCTTTTTCAAGTCTCTCTTTGATTTGGCGTGACGTGAGCAACTTTCCTTCGCGACCATTGAATGGCGAATCGTTTACCATAAAATACATGGTCATGGTTGGCTCATCGATTGCTACGGTCGTACGGGGAAGAGGTTTGCCTGGCTCACAAATCGTTGTGCCAATAGCTATATCCTCAGTGAACCCTGTCATAGCAATAATATCACCGCTGTGTGCTTCAGGCGATTCTACCTTATCAAGACCCTCAAATCGATAGATTTTGGTCACCTTCATCGGTCGACTTACATACATATCTTTACAACAAATAAATTGTTGCCCTACAGAAATGGATCCGCTAAATACTCGACCTATTGCAATTGGGCCAAGAAAGTCTGAATATCCGAGCGAGGTTATAAGAAATTGCAGACTTTTCTCATAACCTGTTGGCGCAGGAATTTGCTCTACAATGGTATCAAGGAGAATTTTCATATCACCATGGCGAGCAGAACTATCGTCAGTTACATAGCCATTCTTTGAAGATCCGTAGAGTGTAACAAAATCTAGTTGTTCATCACTTGTTGCACACTCTAAAAATAAATGGTGAACATCATCTTCTGTCCGTTTAATATCGGCATCCTTACGGTCAATCTTATTGATCAGAACGATAGGCTTAAGATTCAAGGCAAGAGCCTTTTGCAAAACGAAGCGGGTCCCTGGCAAGACTCCTTCTGCTGCGTCAACCAATAATAAAAAACCTTCAACCATTTGTAATGTTCGCTCAACTTCACCACCAAAGTCAGTATGCCCTGGGGTATCAACAATATTGATTTTATGGCCAGCGTATTTAATACCAGTATTTTTAGCCAAGATTGTAATGCCACGTTCTTTTTCAAGAGCATCACTATCCATAACTCGATCGGAGTTATCCAATAAAATTGTCCCTGTATATTGCAGGAGTTTATCCACAAGAGTCGTTTTCCCATGATCAACATGGGCAATAATAGCAATATTTCTAATTTTTGATGTCATCATTGATACACACTTGATAGTAAAAGGTCTTATTAACTAACATCACTTCGCTCTCCTCTGAACTATAGAGAACCACAAGGCGGGCGGGTTCTTCACTGATCATCCACACACCTAAAAGCCTCCCTGCCCCTCAGAATGGGTCTACACAGCCCGAGATCTTTTTAAAAAATAGAGAACATATTTGAGGAAAAGGCTTTATCATAGTATAAAAATGGGCGGAACAATACAAGTATCTGGCCATTTCAAAGCCCCTGGAAGGTATGATTATGTCTCGTATACGCGTCGGAGTTTTAATGGGCGGCCGCTCGGTCGAAAAAGAGGTCTCATTTAATTCTGGACGAACTATATGTGACCATCTAGATACAACACGATTTGATGTTATTCCCTTGTTCCAAACAGACACAAACCAACTCTTCATCCTGCCATGGCGCTTTTTGTATCGCGGTAAAATCGTCGACTTTTCTTCAAGATTGGAGGCCGAGGCGCAACGGATTTCATGGGACATACTCCCAGAGCATATTGATTTTGTCTATATTGCAACACATGGCCGTTATGCAGAAGATGGAACGCTTCAGGCGTTTTTGGAGATTTTAGGTCTCCCTTATTTGGGATCGAAGGTATATGCAAGCGCACTCGGAATGGACAAGATACAACAAAAAGCCGTGCTAAAAATGCACAATATTGATGTCCCTCGCGACCTCGTTGTTATGCCCCACGACCTTAAACAACCACTAGAATCATGGGTGAGAAAACTCGAAGAACACGAGCTTACCTTCCCCCTCATTATCAAGCCATACAAGGAAGGCTCAAGCTTGGGAATGACGGTCATACAAAAACCAGATGATCTTATCTCGGCCCTCATGTATGCAAGCACTATCCACCCGGGAACAATGCAGCCCGTTCTGATCGAAGAAATAATCTCGGGTATGGAATTCACATGCATCACTCTAACAAACTATTCAGCAGGCAGGGCTTTTTCTCTTCCGCCAACAGAAATTATAGCCGAGGCCGGCACAGCATTTTTTGATTATGAACAAAAATACATGCCGGGACGAGCTACAAAATACACTCCAGCCCGATGCTCGAAAATTCTACTTACCAAGATACAAGAAACATGTATCAACGTAATGAATATTCTGGGCATGCAAAACCTAGCACGCATTGATGGGTTTGTTACACAAGATAAACGCATTGTTATCATTGATCCCAATACCTTATCCGGCATGGCACCATCAAGTTTCTTGTTTAGACAGGCAGCTGAAGCAGGCATGGGACACGCTGATCTGATTAATCATCTCATCGATACAGAACTGCACATGTACGGAATAAAAACTATGACTACAAATAAACATTCCAATGCACAGGATAAAAAATTGCGCATTGCTGTCATCCTCGGTGGCCGTTCAAATGAAAAGGAAATTTCACTAGAAAGTGGTCGCAACATTACTTACAAACTTGCACCAGCAAAATATGAAGTAATACCCCTATTCCTGAATGACGATATGAAGCTATATCCTCTTTCACAACAATTACTCGTGCGTCATTCAACCAAAGAAATCAAAGATGGCTTATCCGATATGCAACCTATTACATGGGAATCACTCAAAGACTGTGTTGATTTTGCCTTCTTAGGTCTTCACGGAGGCGAAGGTGAAAATGGTACCATACAAGGAACACTTGAATTTCTTGGCATCCCATACAATGGCTCATCAATCATGGCAAGCGCACTATGTATGGATAAATATAAAAGTAATATGATGCTGAAACATCATGGCATTGCTGTCCCCGAAGCGCGCCTAATTGCTCGAAATGAGTGGAATAAGAACACATCACTCATCTTACAACAACTACAGTCATTTCCATACATCGTTAAGCCCCATGATGACGGTTGTAGCGTTTTGGTACATAAAAGTCACAATAAAGCTGAACTATCACATGCCCTCGAAGAAATTTTCCTCACAAAGGACCATGCACTACTAGAAGAATGTATTGTTGGTATGGAGTTAACCGTAGGTGTTATTGGTAATGACATCCCGTACGCACTACCGCCAAGCCGTGCGGTCGCACAGGCTGCAATTCTAAGTATCGAAGAAAAATTCTTACCGGGCGCCGGAGAAAATCAAACACCTGCACCTCTTTCTCCAGCAACTCTTGCATTCATCAAGAGCACAATAGAAAACGCATATACACTCTTGGGATGTAAAGGCTATGCACGAATTGACTGTTTCTATCAAGATGCACAACAAAGTCCTTCAGGCCAAGAACGTGTTATTGTTTTAGAAACAAACACCCTTCCTGCTCTCACACCGGCAACAGTTTTGTTCCATCAGGCAGCTGAAATAGGACTCAAGCCTATGGATGTCTTAGATACGATCATAGAATTAGGACTAGAAGCTCATGTTACCGAATATCAAGCAAAACATTCTCTGCTTACAAAACTCGATAATCAAAGACGTTTAGCTAGAAATGAAAGTGCATGACGTAGTAGCACATCAAATGCTAAATCTTTCTCAGCATACTGTTCGTTAATATGCTGCATTGCTCTCGAAATTTCTTGGCGCGAATAATTTAATGAACTGAGTGCTTCTGCAACTTCATGGCGCTGCAGTGTTGCCTGTGTACCACCAATAGCTATTCCAGACTTAATAAGCGCAGCAATTTTAGGTTCCATGTGCACAATCAACTGTTCCGCTTTTCGCGTCCCGATACCCGGAACACGACTCATTGCTGTTGCATCTCGTGCGGTGACAATCCCTATCAGCTCTTCTGGTTTCATGGCACATAGAACTGCAAGGGCAAGTCGAGGGCCAACGCCCGAGCAACTAACAAGAAGACAAAATAACTGTTTTTCTAGTAAAGTCGAAAATCCATACAATGACGGACCTTGTTCAGCGTTCCAGTGCATAACAACTTCAAGTTCAACCTCAGAACCCTTGGAAAATTGGTGAGCTCGTGCTACCGCTACCTCCCAACCGAGACCCCCTTTTCCATCAATTCCAGGAAGTATCGTGATTGCCTGTTCTCCTACACGTGCAACATGTCCTTTAATATAAGAAATCATTGAAAATCCTCTCGCATGAGGGGCAAGTGTAGCAAAAAATACCTCTTAGTGTACATTGACAGTATGACCATTTCTGGTACCTTTTTCGACATCCTCTGCGGGAATAGCTCAGCTGGTAGAGCGTTGCCTTGCCAAGGCAAAGGTCGCGGGTTCAAATCCCGTTTCCCGCTCCAAAAATCTCAGTATATGAGCAGCTTCAGGTGTTTGAAACTTATCAGGAAACTTGTTACAGTCGAAATCTATATACCCAGAATGGGGTAAAGTATGTGCATTATTGAGAAAGGTCTCGATGAGATCCATTGTTCAAGAAGCGTCCTCCATTGCTAAAGCAATAGAAAAAGGATGGATTAAAGCCGGAAAGCCACGGGATTTCACTATCAGAATCTATGAAGAGCCAAAAAAATGGCTTTTCTGGTTTACCAGCGCCCCTGCTAAGATTGGCATCATTATTCCAGATAGATATCAGGGAGGGCGAGGGCGACGTCCAAGACGTTATAATTCCTTTCAAAAAAGACCCGCCAATTATAGAAGAAACGAGCAAGGCCAACAGGACCCAAGGAGACGAGATACATATAAACAGCAGGATATTTTCTCCAAGGGGTCTCAAGAGGGACGTCCCGCAGGTAGTAGCAGCGATTCAAAGCCGCGACGACCACGCCGATGGTATAAACCATCAAATAAAAAATAGCCTAATTTAAATTAGAAGCATCGCATGTTATACAGCACTGATCAAGAATCAATTATTGCACAATGTACGCCACGTGGTCCCGGCGCCATTGCACTTCTAAGAATCTGTGGAGAAAATGCGCTTAATGTTGCCGCACTCATGAGCAGCCTTGCTAATAAAAAAAGAATCGATACCGTTACATCACACACAATATCATACGGTCACATCATTGACAGTCATAACGACATTATTGACCAAGTATTATTTTTAGTCATGCACGGTCCTGCAACATTTACAGGTCAAAATACCGTTGAGATCACTTGTCACAATAATCAATTGATTATCGAACAGATTATTGACCGTGCAATTGAATGTGGTGCACGTCTCGCTCAACCTGGAGAATTTACTCAACGCGCAGTTCTCAATAAAAAGATTGATATTCTGCAAGCAGAAGGAATTCATGATCTTATTCAAGCTACAACACATGGTGCACGGAAAGCAGCGCTAGCTCAAATAGAGGGCAGCTTGTCACAATGGATTCTTGAAATTGAACACCAACTTCTCAAAATAATTGCACTATGTGAAGGAAGCTTTGAATTTATAGATGAAGAAGTAACATTTGACAGCGAAATCAGAAATAAGATTTCTCTCCTGCTTACACATATTAATAATTTAAAACAAGCACATAATAAGCAACGATATATCAGAGAAGGAATTCGCGTTGCCTTAATCGGAACAGTTAATGCTGGTAAATCATCACTCCTCAATCGCCTGGTCAACCGAAACAGGGCAATCGTAACACATCATGCAGGAACAACTCGTGATACGCTGGAAGTATACGCAACGTACGGTGATTATGCGCTAACACTTGTTGACACAGCAGGTATCAGAAAAACTGAAAATGAAATAGAACAAGAGGGAATAAGCAGATCATATACTGAAGCAAATCAAGCCGATATTCTGCTCGTTATTGTTGATGGATCTCATCCATTAAACGCTGAGGAGAATGCTCTCTACCAAAATATTCTGACCACGTATCAACACAAATGCATTCTAATCCATAACAAGTGTGATTGTGATCCTTTTCACCACACTTTGTATCATGATAAGTCGTTCGAGCTATCTTGCGTAACAGGGCATGGACTAGAAGCACTTCAACAATATCTGACTACCCGCGCCAAAACCATAATGGCAGAATCAGCTCCTTCCTTTCTGATCAACGCACGGCACTATTCTATCCTGCTGCGTTGCGAAAGACAGTTGAAATCTCTACGAAAAAATACTTCTAACCGTATAGATTATGAATTGCTTACACAGGAATTAAAATCCGTACTCAGCTTACTTGTAGAACTCAACGGATCTTCGATAACTCAAAAATACCTGGATTGCATATTCTCATCGTTCTGCATCGGCAAATAATCAAGGGAAATAATCTCTGGAGCCAGAAGCACTACTGTCTTCTGGTGATGACAAACCTTCATCATAATATCCCGCCGGAATATAACCGGGAAACACTAGACTTTCCCGTCTACGCTCACGTCGCTCCATCTTCTCAAAAACATTTTTATAACGAAGAATATCCACTATTTTCTGATCCACCATCTGTGCTAATACACTGGTCTCGACGCCCGAATGCGAGCTTATCAATTGCGCTGCAACATATTGAGACTGTCTCCTTAAATCTACCATATCAGAGCTTATTCTGATCATCTGAGGAGCCGCTTCTTCATACTTCACATTGCTTCTTATATACAAAACAACATGAGATAAAAGTTTAGTTAATCCTACTAATTTTTGACAATTTTCCGCTGCTGATGATGATTGCGTAATAGCTCTTATATCCCCACGTAAAGCATGTTTGATATCGTCAGAGAATCCATGTAGAACCCCAGGAGTCATCCCTACAGGAGGCAACAAGGAAGTTATCTGATCCCTAGGAATGTCTACTGCTGACGGCACACTAACCCCCCTCCGCAGACATAAGGGTGCGTCCATCGCACAGAGAGAATACGAAATAAGCAAAGCAGGAAGAAGTTTTTTCATCTTACACCTCACGACGAAATACTATGGTGTGCGTGCACAAGGCTTGCACTATCTTTTGATATCGTTATGGTACGCGCAGTCCAAAAAATGTCAAAAAAGGCTAGCTAGAAAGCTTCTCTAGCTAGCCCTATACGCTTTTTGAATATTCTATTTACGCTGCAAGAGAGAAAAGTTCTACGCGGCGGTTTGGACTTTGTACATTACGATCGCCACCTAAGACCACCGGCATTTCTGTTCCACGGCCGACAACCCTCATACGCTCACCGGAAACGCCTCCAGATTCAAGCCGATATGCAATTTCCTGTGCACGTTGTTCTGAGATGAGAAGATTATAGGTTTTGGACCCTGCCGCATGGCATGCGTGCCCTTCAACCACAACCGTTCCGCCTAGATTAGCAACCTTCTTTGCCTCCTGAAGATTCAAGCCAACAGAATCCTCTTGATCTGCTCTTACCTTATACCTGTCAAAATCAAAATAGATTGGTTTAAATCCTTTTTCGACGCTTTGTTCAACCCATGAAAGAGATTGCGCGTCGCCGCTATCGGCAGTAATAAGGGTCCCATCACTATCCCAATCAGCATCCGCTAGAACAAATGCATCTACTTGTTCATCAAAGAAACTTCCCTTAGGGTCGTCTGCATCGGCAAGAGGAATTGCAGCCTCCTTGATACCCTGTTCTTCAGTAGTTACTTCCTTCTTTTTCTTCTTCCCACATGCCGGAACCAAAGCTAGAGCACAAAGTGCTAGTATACAGAACTTCTTCATCTTCCCTTCCCATCTGTGTAGAGAGTTAGTATGCCTCAATGGGCTGAACTCTAGCATAGATTGGTCTGCTTTGCTAGTAAGTTTGGCAAGAACATCTGCGAGTACTTCTACCAAAGAAAGAGCAGATACTATATAGTAGTAATAAGAATGAGTATCCTAGAAGGATATTTTTAGAAAATTTCGTAGTGATCGCTGCATGCGATTCCTCAAAAATAGCTGTATAGCACAAAATTGAATATCTCCCCAAGGAGGAGCATGAAAAAAATTCTAATTAACTCGGAACCCTGGCAAACCAGGGTAGCCATAACCCGCAATGGGAATATTTTACAAAATATTTACTTTGAACCACACGCCCACGATAGCCTTGAAAGAGCCTTCTTTAAGGGCCATGTTGCAACAGTCCTTCCGGGAATTCAAACTGCCTTTGTTGATATAGGACAAGAAAAGGCAGGCTTTCTACATATATCAGAAATTGATCGTGAGCTTGCTATAGAAAAAATGGGTCTTCTCAGAGACAGTGAAATCATATCATCTGGGCAGGATACCGAACGGAGAGAGCGCTCCAGAATAGATATCAGCAAAATCCTTCGAGAAGGTGAGCCTATTTTGGTTCAAGTTAGTAAAGAGCCAATCTACGAGAAAGGTGCAAAACTTACTACGTGCTTCACGCTCCCTGGTCGGTTTATTGTGCTCATGCCCAATATTCCTAGAATCGGCATCTCAAAAAAAATTGAATCCCGTGAAGAGCGAGCCCGACTTAAGGAGATCCTTATGCGTCGCCTCCCTACAGGAATGGGTGCCATTGTTAGGACTTCATCCGAGGGCGCAAAAGAACAAGATATCGAACAGGATATCGCATTCCTTGTAAGAACATGGCGCTCTATCGATAAAAAATTCCGCCGTGCCGATATGCGAGAAAAAATTTATGAAGATCTCGACCTCGCCCTTGCAACAGTACGGGATAATCTCGATGACGATGTCGAAGAAATTATTGTGGATGAGCCACAATTACAAAAACGTATTTATCGCTTTGTCAAAAACATTGCTCCAGAACATGCCCAAAAAGTAAAACTGTATACCGGCGAGCAAAGTCTATTTATGCACTACGATATAGATCGCCAGATTGATAGTGCGCTCGAGAAAAAGGTTTTGCTACGTTCAGGCGGCTCTATTGTAATTGAAACAACAGAAGCAATGACTGTTGTTGATGTAAATACAGGTCGTTTTACGGGAAAATCGAATCTTGAAGATACCATCCTAAAAACCAATCTTGAAGCCGCAGAAGAAGTTGCTCGACAATTACGATTGCGAAATATTGGCGGTTTAATTGTGATCGACTTCATCGACATGGCAACAGCAACAAACAGACAAAGGGTATTTAAATTTTTTGAAAAAACATTAAAAGAACGTGATAAATTTCAGTCAGTTGTCCTGAAGATTTCTGAATTTGGACTCGTACAAATGACACGAAAACGCTCAGGAAAACAATTACGTCAGCAGTTAACAGAGGACTGCATCTGTTGCGGCGGCAATGGTTTTTTACCCTCAGTTCGCTCCGAGGCCTTCCGCATTCTTGAGCAATTTGAAGAGGCATTACATCAGTCGAAAAAATCAGGTGATACCACTCTCCGTGTAAGTCCAGAAGTTTTTGAATATCTTTCAACCTATGAGTACAATACGCTGCTGACATTCGAGAAACAATTCCAGCGTAAGATCGTTCTACAAAGTAATACAATGCTGGACCTTAATCAGTTTGAATTCATCGGTTAACAAACCTCTTTGGTTGTCATGAAAGGATGATGCGTGACACGCACCACTTCTATTCTAGATCAGTATCCTGATTACGAAATTAACATTG
The DNA here is from genome assembly GCA_016929235.1 of Candidatus Babeliales bacterium. Taxonomy (NCBI): domain Bacteria; class Candidatus Babeliae; order Candidatus Babeliales; species Candidatus Babeliales bacterium. The sequence continues at coordinate 108,362 of JAFGJD010000004.1, forward strand.
GCATGGAAGTCCATGTACAACTCACTACAAAATCAAAAATATTTTGCACTTGTTCTAATGCCAAAACAGATAAACCAAATACTAATATCTGCCAGATTTGTGCCGGACACCCAGGAGTTCTTCCTGTGCTCAATAAACAGGTAGTCGAAAAAGCGATATTTGCTGGTCTCGCAACGCAATCATCAATTAGTTCAAAAACTGATTTTGCGCGCAAGCATTACTTTTATCCAGATCTTCCAAAAGGATTTCAAACAACACAAAGTACCCGCCCAATCTGCACTGAAGGGTTGGTGAGAATTCGTCTTGAGAACAACCAAGAAAAGGATGTACGACTCATTCGTATTCATATGGAAGAAGACGCGGGGAAAAATATTCATGCCGGTGATCAAAACGAAAGCTTTGTGGATCTTAACCGTGCAGGAACACCATTGCTTGAAATCGTCAGCTATCCGGATATTGCTAGCACTGCAGAAGCGAAGGCTTATCTCAAGTCACTCCGCAATATTGTTGTGTATCTTGGGATCTGTACGGGAAATATGGAGGATGGGAACCTCCGCGCAGATACCAACATATCAGTGCGCAAAAAGGGAAGTAAACAACTCGGAACACGTTGTGAGTTAAAAAATATCAATTCATTTAAATTTATTGGTGATGCAATTGAGTTTGAGATTGAACGTCAAATTGAGTTGATAAAATCAGGAGGAACTGTCAAACAAGAAACACGACTTTGGGATACCAAAGCAAAACAGACTGTACCAATGCGCTCAAAAGAAGAAGCTGCAGACTATCGCTATTTTACCGAGCCCGATCTCCCAATTCTCAAAATCGACCAAATATGGATAGAACGCGTACGCGCACGAATGCCAGAATTACCTAATCAAAAATATACACGGCTTATGAACGAATTTAGCCTGAGTTCTTACGAAGCAGATATCCTCGTCAATGACCGTCAACTTGCACAGTATTATGAACAAACGGCTAAGATCAATTCAAGTAAGCAAACTATCAACTGGATCCTGAGAGATGTGATGAGTTATCTAAAAGCTCATAAAATGAGTCCGGCGCAGTGTAAAGTAACTCCAACCAAACTAGCGCAAATCATTTCCATGCTTGAAGAGGGTACAATCAATAGCCATGCCGCCAAGACAATATTTGAAACTATAGCTGAAACAGGACAAACTCCTGAAACAGTCATGAATGAAAAAGGACTCAAACAAATCGGCTCTACTGAAGACCTTGAGAAAATTGTAATAGCTATCCTCAAAGAACACCCTGACATGGTCCAAGCGTATAAGGAAGGCAAGGACAAATTATTTGGTTTCTTCGTTGGCCAGGCCATGCAAAAAACCCAGGGGAAAGGTAGCCCTCAAATCATACAAGCCCTTCTCAAAAAACACCTAGTGTAATCGTTCATTTCTATTCTGATCCATTGACATCGAAGAAAATGGTTTTCTACTGTAATAACATGAGTAGGAGAATGAAGAAGTGGGGCATCTCCCCTGCTCAGTCCATGCTATACGCAAGGAGTCTAAAGACGCTTAAGTAACCAGAGGGGGGGGATTGATGAGGCATATTTATCTTATCACAGCCACTGTTATTTTTTCATTCGGAGCTTTGTATTGTCAAGACGATTGGGATCCTGGAAAAGGAAAGGGACCACTAACACCAGAACAACAGGATGAACAGGATCGCTACCGCTATATCCAGGATCATTTCGAAGATTTTGTCGCATTTGTACGATTAACGGCTGAAGACGATGAAGAATTTGATGAGTTTATGAGCAGGCCAGATTTACGAAGAGAACTAGAAGATAGATTTATTCAGGCAGAAGTCGTAGAAGGCCATCAAGGACCAGTACCGGAATCATGGGAAGACCTAGCAAGCGATATAGAAGAGAAGCTTGACCCCGGTTCTGGAAGCGGCGAGATCTTTATCCCACCCACATCTGATGAGGCTGGGCCAGCAACTCCACCGGTAGCCGGGGAAGAGCCATCGTACTTTGAAACCTACCGTGAAGGATTCATGCAAGCCTGGGATCGATGGATGGAAGCAATAAAGTCACTACCAGCTGCTGTATTTACTTCGGTTGGAAGCGGCAAATTATTTGATCTAGTTATAGCCCCATCATCAGGGCATCTCCAACAAGAACTCATAGATACCCTCAAAAGAAATCTTCGTGATCCTGAATTTGATTTAGCAAGAGCACTGGTAGAAGATGCAGGATTTCGCACTGCGCTGGAAGAGTTGCGGCCACAGAATGAAGAGCTTAACGCGCTTTTTCAACAACGACTTGCTCAGATTGGACCGGCGCCAGTAACAATGGCACCTCAAGAATTACCCCCTGCTGTCCTTCCTCCAGCAGAAGATCTTCCGCCCGTCGGCGACCTTGCATTGCCTACTCCAGTAGAAGCGCACGCTGCAACACCTAAAGAATCGCTATCACGTGCAGAAAGCGCCATGTCCTTAGATAGCATCCAACGCCAAACACCACCCTCACGACAAACACTCACACCTGCAGATAGTCTGGCAGAAGAAGAATTTCCAACACTTGCGGCAGCTGCCGCAACCCCTCGAACAAGTAGACGAGATCGGCAACAGAGTAGTCCTATGTCGACATCAAGCGTCGGAACAATAACTCCTACCCGAAGTCCGAATACCCGGCTCACGCCTGAATTGCGCCCAGAGACTCCCGCTGGCACGCAAGGGCAACATGGACCGCTCAACGAAACAGTTCTCAGAAGAGACAACACAACAGCACACCGCACAGAATATGATATCTACGACGCTCAAAATAATGCACAAATAACATTATTCTTTCCTGATCAGCCACTCTGGCCATATGGTCAGCTAGATTTTGCGCACTTCGATTATCCAACGCAAGAAGAATTTGCGCGTGGAGAAGCCGAGGAAGGCCACGTTCTCGACTGGTTTACACGTGGTGGACAAGACGTTCGTACAACACGAGCTTACGCAGGTAGTCCAGAGCACATCAGAGAACAAATTGTTCGACACCGCTGGACAATTACCGTAGACAACTTTATTCCTACACAAGGAAACTGGTTTAATCAGGGACTTGTTTTCCGCCCATCCCCCACCACACGACATGTCTATATCATAGGCCGCATACAAATAGGAGGAGGAATCTTATGGGGAGCATTTCGCTATATTTTTATGCGTAGGGGCAATAACTGGTGGGTCATACAAAGATATTTTGTACTCCCAAATACTCCAGGTCTTTACGGTGTGATAACAAAGGAAATCATCAAGCAACAAGAGCAAACATAAAAAGCACCCCGTAAAGAGAAATATTCAGTCAAGCAGTTACACAAGAGTAATCATTCCATGCTTTTGAATAAGAAAACCTTCTTATTCAAAAGCATGGAGATTTTTTTGAACACAATCCCACGTACTAGGGATCTCTTTTTCTAAATCGCGCTGCGAACAAAATCCCTGCTGCGTAAGGTATCGTAAAATCATTCCTCGAATTTCACGATTAGAACCTTTGAAACTTTTTTGTGTGACATAATGCGCACTGGCACGACTTGGATTTACATATTGTTTTTTTAACATTACACCGTAATCCATTAATGCGTAATACCAATCTCGCGGCCGCTCTTTATCAAGTACTTGCTCAACAATCGGCAATAATTGTTTGTCAGTGACATTGCTTTTGTTGGGAAAAAAATGATGTAACAACACAGAACGTATATTTGTCTCAATGAATACTGTTGCCTTGTTATATGCAAATGTCACCATTGACGCCGCCGTTGCAGGACCAATACCCGGTAAAGCAACCAAGAGTCCAGGGTCACTCGGAAGTATGCCGGCATACCTATCCATGATAATCCGTGCGCCTTTGTGAAGCGCAAGTGAGCGCCGATTATAGCCAAGTCCCTGCCAGTACCTCAAGATTTCACTCAGCGATGCCGTTGTAAGCCGTTGAAATGATGGAAAGGCTTTTATGAATGGTTCAAATTTTTGTTCAACACGAGATGTTTGGGTTTGTTGCAACATAATTTCAGACACAAACACTCTGTACGGAGAAATATCATCTCTCCACGAAAACGCTCTTCTATTCTTAACATAGAAATTATTAATAAAATTCCGAAAATCGACAATCTTGGATTCAGAAATACTCATATTTTGTTTTTATATTATTTAACACGCCCAATTTTGAACGTTGCTAAACGATTAACATCAAGCACTCGTTTCACTGCTTCTTGTACTTCACTGAACGATAGTTTGGTAAAATCTTGCGCCCGTGTATCAAAATAATCTTCAGGTAAATTATACCGATCCATTGCCAAGAATGAAGCCGCAATGCTACTATTTGATGCAAAATTATCCACAAGCGCATTTGCGAGCGCATTCTGCGCTTGTTTAAATTCATCTTGCGTCATTGAATCAGCAACAGTTTCAATTGTTTTACGAATAACATTCTCCGCTTCTTGCAGCCGGTCCAGAGACACTATTGTTCGCACATAGGCCATGCCAGGTTGCTCGTCAGCCCCATAGATTAATGAACCCGCAATAGTATAAAAGAGCCCTGTTTGCTCGCGTAACTGGAAAAGACGAGAACTCATAGAGCCAAGCACCCCACCACCAAAAATCTGATCGAATAATAAAAGCTTGTCGTAGTCAGGATGCAGACGACTAATCGACTTACCCGCGAAGCATAGAACAACCTGATCTCGATTAATATTGTATGCATAATTCTGAGATTGTGTGTCTCGTACTTTAGGGAAATTGAGAGCTGCAACCTCTGGCCCTTGCCACGTGCCCCATGTTTTTTCCAAAATCGATGGAACATCATACGTGCCAACATCACCTGAAATCCCAACACGTGCTCCACATGGAGAGATACTACGTTTGTACCAGCTCCATAAATCATCACGTGTTATGGAGGCAATGGATTCAACCGTGCCCAGTTTACTCTTACTGTACGGATGCCCTTCATAAATATGACGGCGCACAAATTCGGTTGCAAAATCTACTGGACTATCCCAATAATTTCGAACATCAGCCAAAAGCTTTGCGCGCACCCGCTCAACTGAGGCTGTTTCAAATATAGACTCTTCTAATAGCTCTTGCACCAAGGATAGTCCTGTTCCAAAATCAGGTGATAGTGTTGTTAATGATAGCGTCCCTGGCCCAACATAAAGCCCCATCCCAAGATTCTCAAATGCCTGGGCAAGCTCAGACGCAGAATGTTTTTTTGTACCCTCAATTAAGACGGCGCTCATAAAATTACTTAGACCAGGTTTATCTTCAGGATCATAAAAATACTTCGTGCGCAACGACATAATTGCATCAACTTTTTCAACAACATTGCGATCGCACCATAAAACTCGCAATCCATTACCCAACGTTTCCATACTGCGCTTAGGATAGCGAAAAACCTTTGGCATCGCCGGAGTAATAGTGTGTGCATGTTGCGCTGATTCAACGGGAAGCTCGCGTTCCTTACCAGATAAAATTTGCGTATCTTCTTGATCAGAAAGCTGTTGTAATGATGCCCATGATTCACGCTCTGAGTCACGCAACGGAACAAGCTCTCCATAGTGCGTCACACTGTGACGACAGTATAATGCAAGCATGTCGTAGATATCGCCTTCTAACTGCTTGGGATCATAATTACTATATGTGAATAGTGCCTGCTCATCGCCCGTTGCAAGATATAACTTGCCCATGAGATATGCTTGTTTTTGATTATTTTCAAGCAGCGAAAGGAACTCATTATCAACTTGCTTTCTCGCCCGCGTTATCTCCTTATTCCTCAATTTGTTCTTTAGAATATTTTCAATCTCATCGTGTATAAGCTGAATCACACGTTGTGAATCAATATCCTCTTTTGGCTGAAAACTAATAAAAAATAACCCATGGTCAAACAGATCGTAATTAAATGCTTCAATGTCAGTTACAAGATGCAATTCATCAACAAGTTTTTTATAAAGCCGAGAACCCTTTCCAGCAGCAAGAATCCATGTGATGATGTCCAGCACGTAGTCCATCTTTGCCGTAGAACCAGGAACTACCCATGCAAGCATCACTGTTGTTTGTTTGACATCACGGAAAAGTCTTACAGAACGAGACACAATATCACGATTCAAATAAAACGACTCTTGCTGATACTCTCGATCCGCAGAAAGCGGTCCAAAATGTGATTCGGCCTCCTTAAAGACATCTTCGGGAGCAACATCCCCTACAACAATCAATGTTGCATTGTTAGGGATATAATGTTTCTTATAAAAATCGACAAGTCGCTCACGATTTAAGCTCCACAGATCTTGCTTGTAACCAATGATTGGATGATGGTACGGATGATCAGGAAAGATCTGTGATAACATCTCCTCCAACAAAGATGTTTTATAATCATCGCGATACATTTTCAATTCTTGCACCACGGCCTTCAATTCGGAATTCAGCATCTCTGTTTTGAAGGTACAATTGCGCATGCAATCAGCCATAATAGGCAATGCCGCTTTCCAATTCTGACTTGGAAAATCAAATAAATATCCAGTGTAGTCGTATGAGGTAAACGCGTTACAAGAACCGGACAATTTATGGGTAATTTCATTTATATCAGATTCAGTAAGCGAGGTAGTTCCCTTAAAGATCATGTGTTCAATTAAATGAGCCAGTCCCTTCTCTCCAGTCTTTTCGTGTTTTGAACCAACGCTATACCAGAGCTGTGTGGAAACTTTAGGAATTGTATGACACGGACGAACCAATATGGTCAAACCATTCTTCAGAACTTTCTTGAATACTTGTTTATCCATACCATACCTTATCTATGCTTTGTAAACTGTTATGAGTATACTACTCTGCCATGGAAGACCCCTAACTTCAATAAAAGACTATGTTGACGCGCGCTCTGTCCCTACTTAAAACTTCATGGTCACTCCCACTACTCATCGCATTCATAGCGGGCATCCATATCCAAGCACTACAGCCTTCTCCCATAGTCATCTTGGTGTATCTCGCACTGACCCTTATTACTACACCGGAAATAGAATTAAAGGGACTAGCTTTTATCGTGGGAATAGCCTTATGCGGCGCTATTTCATATCTTAGCCATATACAGCCGTATTACGATTTCATCAGGACAACTCAGGACGGGCCCTATGACATTTTAGCAACCGTTTCTGACATACACCCTTATGAGCACCCTTTTCTGCGTACCAAGCTTACACTCACTATGCACGATCTTCGCACAGACGCGGGATGGGCTACTCTGAAAGGGGCGATTGATATCTACCTTCCCTATACACCATATCTCGAAATTGACGACCTCATTCAGGTCAACGCTCTGTACCTTACCCAAAAAAACCTATCGTACTTCTCATTAAGAGAATACTGCTATGCAACGGTATTCCCTCAACATTTGTCATATCTATTAATTGAGAAACAACGATGGTCCCCACGACGCTGGATACAAAAACATAGAAGAAATTTGTATGAGCGAATTAAACAAAAACTTACACCACAAACATTCGGACTTTTTTCTGCGTTATTTCTTGGACATAAAACATCAGAAACACACGAATATGCACCGGCATTTCGCAATTGGGGCATCTCACATTACCTTGCTCGCTCAGGCCTACACCTCATGATTATTATGCTCCTGTGGAATACCCTTCTTTCATTTTTACAGCTCTCTGTGCTTACAGAACTTATTATTATGATAAGCATAGTAGGGATCTATACAATGCTCAGTTGGTCAAGTGTTTCCTTCCTACGTGCTTTATTAATGTGGATGGGGCACAAGCTACTTCGCCTACACCATCTTCCTTATACGACATTGGATTTGTTAATTGTAGTTGCTGGAATAGTACTTATTACCAACCCCATCAACCTCATGTGCTTGGACTTCCAGTTGAGCTTCAGCCTTACTGCAGCACTCATCTGCGCCTACCAGGCCCACGGCCAAAAAAGATGAATTTTTATTGAGAATTGGCAAAACGTTTTTATAAACTAGAAACGTAAAATTACAAACTCAAGGGGGCTATCAATGAAAACAGTACACATACTCCATTACCTTATTTTTTTTTCAATTACATATCTTGCTGGTTCTTCAGAATTATTACCAAAAAAAGAATGGACGTTTATGGTGTATATGGCTGCACGCAACGATCTACACCCGTTTTCTCACACCAATATTCGCCAGATGGCAGACATTGGATCAAATGAATTTCTAAATATCATTGTCAATCTCGATGAGCGAGGCAATGAAAACCCCTACCGACTATATATAGAAAAAGATAATCCCCTTATCGTATGTAAAAACAGCTGCCTAACAAACAGCGGAGACCCTGAGAATCTCATCGATTTTTGTAAATGGGCAATAGAAGCATTTCCCGCACAACACTATGCTCTAATTCTTTGGGACCACGGAACCGGACCAATCGATCCTTTTATAGGAAGAACGCTTTCCTTTGATACACTGCTCACCCCAGAAATATTCGAAATACAATATAAATCATTTTTAGGCCTACTTCCGCAAACAACCCCTCCCCTACAAAAGGGGATCTGCTTTGATGATGAACACAGACAATACATAACAAATGAAGGATTACAACGAGCATTATCAATAATATGCCAAGAATCTCTCAATGGAGGAAAGCTAGACATAATTGGCTTTGATGCATGTCTCATGTCAGACATTGCCATAGCCCACCTTGTCAGAGATTACGCCAATATCATGGTCTCTTCACAGAATGTAGAACTTGGACCTGGATGGAATTATAGACTTACTCTCAAACTATTTACAGAAACCTGCCCAACCCCAAAAGAATTTGCCACCCATATGGTGCAATCATATGGAAACGCATATCAATACATTATTGGCGATTACACGCAATCCGCAATTGATTTACAAGCAATCACACTGCTTGAAAATAACGTGCACCATGTCTCAACGCTTCTCACACAGGCACTCCATGGACAGCACGATCGCACAGTCAAAGATGCAATAAAAATGAGTCGCTCCAGAAGATTATGTACAGCTTTTGATGAACCAAGTTACATAGACCTTCATCATTTATATCTCAATCTCTCAAGAAATTTGCCACTCTTCCAACAAACAACGAGCTCCGAAACCTCTCGGATCCAAACGGCTCTATACGAAGGGCTCACAGATGGCATGAAACTTATTGAATCCATTGTGATTGCCAACACAGCCGGTTCAAAGCTTCCAAACGCAAAGGGCATATCAATTTATTTTCCAGAAGTAAGAGTGCATAGCTCGTACTACAAAATTCCATTTGCCCTTGAAAATAAATGGCTTACATTTGTCAGAACATATCTCAATGGATAGGCACAGTTTTTAGTTCTCTGCAAAAAGACTTATACTCTCCAGACCAGAGCACCACAACAAGAGATATCTTATGAACATTCAAAGCTACAAAAAGAGATTATTAGAAAATCTTTATCTTCCATACCAAAACGGAAAAACCTCACTCGGAAGCCCAATAGGCGCAAACATTGTCTTTGGAGAAGGGAACCCTAATGCCCAGCTCATGATCATTGGCGAAGCGCTTGGAAGAGAAGAAGACGAGAAGAGCCGGCCATTCGTAGGCCGCTCCGGAAGACTACTCACCAAAACCCTCGAAGGCCTTGGCATTCCCCGCGAACAAACCTATATCACCAATGTAGTAAAATGGCGCCCGCCACAAAATAGAACCCCCAACCCTGAAGAGCGCACCCTTGGAATGCCTCTGCTCATCTCACAAATCAAGGTAATCAATCCATCGCGCATCCTCACATTAGGATCCATTGCCACCAGGGCGCTTTTAGGAGACGAGATTCAAATCAGCAAAACCCGGGGAATCACACACGCCTTTGGCAACTACACCGTAACCCCAACCTATCACCCTGCCTACATCCTCAGAAATCCGGCGGCCCTCAAGACATTTGTTGCAGACATCTCTCAAGCGATCCAGGCGCTCGATCAACAAAAAAGTTGACACATAGAGAGCTCCCCCTCAAAAAACATTTCAAATGACACCCTCGAAAACCTCAATCCGCCGACGCTTCTCAGGCAATGTGGATAGATTGTGGATAACTCACCCCAAAATGTGGATAACCTGTGGATAGATTGTGGATAACTTTTTTCAATAATTAGGCTATCCACAACTTATGCACATATTGTCCACAGGTTATCCACATTAAGTTATGGCCAAAAAGTGACCGTTAAATAGGGGTTTTCGAGATTACACTTTCAAGTTATCCACAAATAAGCGGGACACTATTATTATTATTTATAAATTAAATATATAACTACTTATTAATAGGGAGAGAGCATAAAGGGGATCCTTCCTCTTTTTGTATTTCATGGTACACTCTCCGAGTGGGGTCCTTGTGTCCCTTGTGTTACTCTTATTGAAGACAATCCAGTATCATTCACTTCTAAACAACAAAAGGGCAACGTGAAGCTTGCAGGTGTTATTGAAGAGCTCGTTGAAGAGCGGGGTCTAGAGAAATCTCTCTTGCGGTCTATTATTTGTGAAGGGATTCTGGCTGCCTATACAAAGCGTTATCCGGATCTTCCTCTTCATGTTGATTATGACCCAAAAACAGATGAGCTTATTATTTTAATAGAGAAAAATGTTGTGGCGTCCGTGAGTGATTCTGATCTTGAGATTAGTGTGCGGAAGGCTAAAAATCTTGATAAGAAGCTTAAGGTGGGCTCAACTATCAAGGTTCCCTTCGATGGGACGATTGGTCGCATTGAAATTTTGCGTGCTAAGCAGGTCATCGCTAATAAGATTCGGCTTGTTGAGGCTTCGATTATTTATAATGAATTCAAGGACAAGGAGGGAGAGGTTGTTCTGGGTTCTGTGCATAAATGTGAGCGAAATGGGACGGTAGTTAAGATTCAGGACAATCTGGCGTTTTTGCCGCGGTCTCTTACGATTCCAGGCGACAAATGTATCGTTGGTGCACCCATTCGCGCCTTATTAAAAGAGGTTCTTGCTGAGCCACGGAACGAAAATCAGCTTATTCTTGATCGAGTATCTCCAGAGTTTTTGAGGCGTCTCTTTGAGCTTGAGATTCCAGAGGTCTATGAGGGGATTGTTAAGATTAAGAAGATTGTGAGAACTCCTGGCTATAAATCTAAAATCATTGTTTCTTCCAGCGATGCTAATATTGATCCAGTTGGGACCTGTGTTGGTGTTGGTGGGGTAAGAATTAAGCCTATTTTAAAAGAGTTAAGCAACGAAAAAATTGATATTATTGCGGACTCAGATGACCTTGAGCAATTGATCCGCAGATCATTGAAGCCGGCAGAAATTGAGCGCGTCGAGCTTGAAGGTGATGGTAGGGTTAAGGTCTGGCTTGACGAGGATCAGCGCTCCCTTGCTATTGGTAAGATGGGACAAAATATTCAATTAGCGTCTCGACTGACGGGTGTTCAAATCGATCTTGTACAAAAGGGCGATACGCCATTTGAAATTTCAACAGAAGAGTTTGAATTATCTTCGGATTCGTTGAGTAGTTCAGGCGATGATGACAAGAAAGACGAGTAGGTATTATGCGATTATATGAATTTTCTCAGGAAGTTGGTGTTACAAGCAAGGATCTGTTAAAGGTCTTGGACGATGCCGGCTTTCCGGTGAAAAGTCATATGTCTCAGCTTACAGATGAAGCCCTTGTATTTTTGAAGAAAAAATTTTCATCTGAGCCGCAGGTTAAAGAGGTTGTGCAATCAAAGCCTGTGCAAGTAAATTCTACGTATGTCACAAAAGAAGTTGATCCGATTTCTCTTCCTAAAGAGGAGGATTTAGAGGAAGAATCGTCCCACATTATTCTTCAAGAGATGACGGTTGACGCGATTGCTCAGAAATTAAATCGCCCCGTCACTGAGGTGATTCTCTTTTTATTGCGACGTGGTGTTGTTGCTACCAAAAATCAATTGGTTTCTGAAGATTTGATTAAGGCTCTGGCCGATCAGTATGGTTTCGAGGTGAGGGCTCGTCGTGAAGAAAAGCGCGAAACTCATCGTGCAGATGAAACAAAATATGAACATCTGCAGACGCGACTTCCTGTGATTGTTGTTATGGGTCACGTTGATCATGGAAAAACGACGTTGCTAGACTATATCAGAAAAACGCGTGTTGTTGCACGAGAAAAAGGGGGTATCACGCAGCATCTTGGCGCATATCATGTTGATACGCCTCATGGTGGGTTGGTCTTTCTCGATACTCCTGGTCACGAGGCATTTTCACAAATGAGAGCCCGTGGTGCTAAGGCCGCAGATATAGCAATCTTGATTGTCGCTGCAGACGATAGCGTGAAGCCGCAAACTGTAGAGGCTCTTCGGCATGCTGAGGCTATGGGTATACCTATCCTTGTTGCTGTGAACAAAATTGACCGCGTTGATCCGCAACGTATTGATGTTGTAAAACGTGATCTAGCTCAATATAATCTTTTACCCGAGGAATGGGGTGGGCAAACCATTTTTATTCCAATCTCTGCAAAAGAGGGCACAGGGGTTGCTGACTTATTAGAAGTTGTTGCGCTTCAAGCAGAAATGATGGAATTACAAGCAGACCCAACTGTCCCAGCTCAGGGATTTGTTCTTGAGGCTCGTCTTCAAAAAGGGCGTGGTGCCGTTGCAACGGTCATTTGCCATCAGGGAACCTTGAAGATCGGGGATTATTTTATGTGCGGGGCAACACAAGGAAAGGTGATTACCCTCATCAATTCATATGGTAAAAAAGTATCTGCAGTGGCACCGTCAATTCCTGTACTTGTATCTGGATTTGAGCAGCTTCCTGACGTTGGAGCTGTCTTTAGGGTTGTTCCTGAAAAAGAATATCGCAAGGCAAGAACGGAAACAGGGGATACGGCTGCGCAATTATCTACAAGAGCCTTTGATGAAAAAACGATTAATCTCATCATTAAGGCTGAGGGTAATTCATCGCGCGAGGCACTCTTGCATGCGATCAAGCCGCTTTCCAAAAAAACTGACAAACACTTAAATATTATCTATTCAGGAGTTGGCGATATTAATGAAAGTGATGTCGCTACGGCAGTTGATACCGGCGCCCGTATTATTGGGTTCCACGTAAAAGCTGACACAAATGCAGCACGCTCTGCTCACCGATTGGGAGTTGTCGTTGAGCTGTATGATGTCATCTATCATCTTATTGATGCGCTTAAGGATCTTCTTGAAAAAAGTAAAGATATTGTCTTGGTGAAAAAGCGTATTGGTGAAGTTGAGGTTAGGAAGGTTTTTGATATTAAGGGTCTCGGAGTTATCGCTGGTTGTTATGTTAGAGACGGTAAGGTGACTCGAGATTGCACTGTGGTGATTTCCCGTAATGGCTACAAAGTTGGAGAGGGCCCTGTGCGTAGTTTGCAAAGGGATCGCCGCCCTATGAAAGAAGTAGCCGCTGGATATGAATGTGCATTCTTAGTTGATGGCTTCAATGAATGGCAAGTTGGTGATAGGGTAGAGTGCTTTGTTGTAGTTCCGAAAGAATAATTAGACAGAAGGGGTCTATGTTTATTCTTCGCAGTATAAGTGCGTGTATTCTGTCGTTTATTGTAACATTTCTTCTTGTGCCTGTTATGCGATCACTGGCTTATACGTTTGGCATTATCGATGTTCCGGACGGCAAAATAAAAACTCACAAGCAAGCAACTCCATATTTGGGAGGAATTGCAGTTTATGCAGGTTTTCTTTTTGCGCTTGCAGCGACCATGTCATTGTCTACAGATATTATTCCTCTTGTTGTAGGGTGCACAGTATTATTGTTTGTGGGCCTCCTTGATGACATCATAACAATTACGCCCTTACAAAAATTTTTAGGACAACTTGGTGCCGCAATTATCTTGGTCAAGGGGGGCTTTTATCTTAAAGATGAATTTTTTCATACCTATTGGTTCCTTGCTATTCCATGTTCATTGTTGTGGATATTGACAATTACGAACGCAATCAATCTTGTGGATATTATGGATGGACTTGCGGTTACCATTGCGGGAGGAGCGACTTTATCCTTTTTGGTGATTGCATTGTTTGCGCAAAATAGTACTGCAGCACTTATGGTTGCCTCATTATTAGGAGCGCTTATTGCTTTTTACTTGTTCAATAAAATGCCTGCGCGCATTTATCTGGGAGACGCTGGAGCCCTCTTTATTGGGGGAGTTCTTGCCAGTGTTCCGTTTCTTTTCAATTGGAGTCTAATACAAAAATATGGATTGGTTTCTCCTCTTGTAATTTTGGGGGTTCCGATTCTCGAAGTCTGCTCATTGATTGCCATACGAATGAAAAATAATATTCCGTTTTATTTGGGGAGCCCCCACCACTTTGCCCATTATCTCCAACGCAAAAAGTGGATGAATAAGGTTATTTTGTTCTTTGTCTTAGGGGTATCCCTCTTACTTGGTGTGATTGCTGGATTGTTTCTATATGGATATCTAAGTATATGGCACATGTTCTGGGTTCTTGGGGGGGTGCTTGGGTTCTGGTTGGCTATAGTGTACTAGGTGACCAGATTATTCAAGATGGTAAGGTTACGTTCATAATCTTTGAGGCCATGTTGATCTGGAGTCTCGAGTAGCTTAGGAATATGTAAGAAGCGTTCGTCATTCATCAGTAATCTGAATGGCTCGAGCCCTAATTTTCCTTTTCCAATATGTTCATGTCTATCGATTTTGGATGTAAGCGACGTTTTTGAATCATTAAGATGAAAAGCCTTCACATGGTGTAATCCGATTATGTCATCGAAGAACTTCCATGTGTTTTTGTATGTTATCTTCGTGCGAAGATCATATCCCGCTGCAAATATGTGGCATGTATCCACGCAAACACCTGTCTGACTTGGATGGTTGATGTGTTGAAGTAAATAAGCAATTTCTTCGAATGTTGCGCCAACATTTGTTCCTTGTCCTGCCATTGTTTCAATCAATAGCTTTGCTGTTCCATCGTGATGAGATAACGTTTCTTTTATAGCTGATGAGATTTGTTTTAATGCATCATTCAGCTCTTGTTTCCCTCTGGATCCGGGATGGAGCACAAGGTAAGGTATTCCCAATCGGTCGCATCTACTTAATTCTTCCTTTAATGCTTTATGTGATTTTTCAAATGTTTCTTGGGATGTTGCGCCAAGATTAATTAAGTAGCTTGCATGTGCAACAATATGTTTTTTTTGAATGCCTGTTTCTTGTAATGCCTCGTTGAATGCGGCTATCGAATCCTGAATGATTGGTCGCGCATGCCATTGCC
Source organism: Candidatus Babeliales bacterium (assembly GCA_016929235.1). Taxonomy (NCBI): domain Bacteria; class Candidatus Babeliae; order Candidatus Babeliales; species Candidatus Babeliales bacterium. Next base: position 123,594 of record JAFGJD010000004.1, read on the forward strand.
GATTACTTTTTGTAAAAATTTGTAATGCTGTACACCCAATAGATGCTCCGCGTTGTACTGCTTTATCAAAGCCTCCTGCAATTGACATGTGTGCGCCACATACAAATGGTTTTTTTCCCATAAAATTCCTGCATTGTAAAAACCGTGAAAGAACCTTTTCATTTTTTCTTGTTTGGGTACTCTGTGTTGAGTGATTTTTATATCCCTTGTATTATCATCCACTGAGGCTTTCCATGCAAATCCTGCGATACGGTCTTCTCTGTAGCTTATTCTGCGCACATTTTTATGTTGTAGCTAAAAAACCAAAAGAAAATTTTGCAAAGGCGCATGATGTTGTGTTACTTGAGCGGCCCAATGCATGCACGTTAGACCAATCATTATATTTTTCAGAAAAACAACCATCTGGTGTGTATAAGAAACAAAATAAAAAAGATAGCATTATTTCTGCGAAAGAGGCTCAGGTGGGGGAGATCCCTCAGGCATCCTTCAATGTCGATACTCCGCCCCCGCAAATGCCTCAACCCCTTTCTCTCAAAGTGCTTGATACGCAACTGATCATGGGTGGCAAATATCGTCCAGAACTTTTTTATGGACAAAACCTTGCTCTTTTAAATCATGTCAACAAAGCCGATCGAGTGTTACCCATACGTCATACATTTGATTTTGTTGGACATGCATTCTTGGGAAAAGAAAAATATGGAAAGCCGGCAGTAGAGTTGCGCTTTGCATTGCGTAATAAAGGAATTTGGGGGAATACTGGTTCTATTATTCCTACGACCGAATCTACGATCAGGGTTGGAAGTGTAACAACTGGTGCACACAGACACAATCTTGGGCGTCATGTATTGTGGTTGAAAGAGTTATGGTTGAAGGGCTCTCTGAGTACCATGTTTGGATCAGAGGATCCAGAAGAACATATATTTAAGTTAGGATTTCACCCGTTTATTTTGGGAAACGGTATCACATTAGGACCTGCATATGCACTGAACCCGGGCTTTCTTGGCTTTTATACAGATAACGTTGTTGATCAGTTTACTCCTGGTTTGCTTTTTAGCGGGGAGGCTTACAAAGATCGTTTAACATATGATGTGTACGGTGCCATTTTAGAAAATCTCAGTGATCGTGTTGCAACCAATGCTGAGGAGATTTATAAAAATGCATTTGGATACCAAGATAATCCATCTCGCGGATTTGGATCGATAAATTGGCTTGTTGCTGCGCGTTTGAAAGCGACGCCATTTATTTTAGAGGATCTGGGTACATTTCGTATAGAGCCTTATCTTTTATATGACCGTGCACCTGAGCAGAGAATTGAATTTCAAGGAGGTGCAGAAAGTAAGTTTGGTTCGGTTGGGTTTAGATTTTCACATTTTATTGGTGACTATGATTTCAATTTTGAAGTTGCCAAAAACTTTGGACATCAAAAAATTTTGGGGTGGGATCGTAACCAGCAAATACTACAAGTGAATAGCTCAACGGGCTCTGTAGAAGCAGTTTATACACATGTCTATAACGCTGACGGGACACCTGCTGCAGTAACATCAGCAAATGCTGCCTACGTTGCTTCACAACGCGCATGTGATTGCCATGTCGATGTAACACAGTGGAATGGAACAACTATACCGGATAGCACCCTAGTAAATGCCAGCAATAGATTCCGTCCATGTTTCCAAAATCAATTTAATGGATGGATGTGTGTGGCAGATGCAAGTTTTACTACCTTTGATAAACAGTTAATGCTTGCGTTTGAATTTGGCTATGCATCAGGGGATGATGATCCAAATCTAGATATGTTTGATAATAGCATCTGTGAAAGAAGTTTCAGTGGATTTGTTGGTCTTCAAGAAATCTTTAATGGAAATAAAGTAGAAAGTGCATATGTTTTGGGACAACGAACATTGGCTCGTCCGTTGACGCTTCCTAATTCTGCAATGAAGCAGGGGCGCTATGCATCGACGGTGGCGTCATTTACAAATGTTTCATATTTAGGTGCTGCATTTCATATTAAGCCAAAGGTGAAGTCAAAGTTGTGTTGGCGGCCAAACATAATGATGTTCTGGCAACCGGAGCCAACGTTAGCATTTGATGCTTCAACAGCAACGACATCAGATATCCAGAAGGCAAACTCATTCCTCGGTATAGAGATCAATAGTTTTGTGGATGCAAATATTTTAGAAAATTTAAAAGCATTCTTTGTGGTGTCTGCGTTCTTCCCAGGAAGCCATTATGATGATATTAGAGGAACACCACTCAATAATGTTCACTTAAAATTACTTGATCGCGCAAGTATTGATCTTGATAATTTACCGCTCCTGGGTACTGATACTGCTTTCTCGTTTAATATGGGGCTTGAATACCAATTCTAAAATACTTGCTGTGGCGCAAGGCGTTGTATTAGACTCTCTAGACATATGGTATATCAAAAAAAGGAGAGTCATATGGGGAGACAACGCTTAGCTTTGTTTGTTGCTTTTATGTTGGGCTGTTGCTCATCGCTAGTACTCATGAGGTACAGGAATCTTGATGCCGAGAATTCTGTTCCTAGACCCACAGGAATTATGCCTAAAGTTGTCAAATACGGATATGCATATCTGGCTCCACTGAGAGGGGCCCCACTTATAGGGGTGAATCCGTCGGGTCCAGCTGAACAGGCATACGTAGCTGCATTCTGGAATAGTGTTGCTACCGGGGTTGGTCTTGGTCTCGTGCCACTCGTGTATAGTGGCGTCGTTCGCCGTGATTTTGACAAAGCGCATCGCATTTCAACGTATCTCAGTCTCTTATGGGCAAGCTATACGGCAGCCATGGCAGGTGCATTTCAGTCCCTTCTTTTTAATCAGCCAGAGCTTTTATCACAATTAGCTGCGGAGATGGATGAAGCAGTTGTCATGATCGATGAGGCGCTGAAAAACAATGATCCCGAGCTTCAGAGGCTGTTAAATCTCTATGAGAGTGGATTGTTTCCAGCAGTTGTACAGACGCCGGGGTTTCCTCAACGGGGTATGTTTACAAGCCAACCTGCTCTTCCTGAAAAACCGGCGCAGGAAGAATAAATCCTTCGTCTTTCCTTTGTGGATATAACAAGATATCCTTTTATTGTATGTGTATGGTTTTAGAGGATATCAGACGGCATGAAGATACAAAGGACGGTCTCCTGTGGCCAGGTAACTCAGGAACATGTTGACAAAAAAATCCAGCTAAGCGGATGGGTCAATAAGCGCCGAGATCATGGAGGATTGATTTTTATCGATCTACGAGATAGAACCGGTCTTATGCAGCTGGTATTTAATCCTGATATTGCCGCTGAGGCACATAAAGCTGCCCATGCTCTGCGCTCTGAATATGTGATCTCTGTTTGTGGTATAGTTTATCCTCGTCCGACAGAAACGGTTAACGAGAAATTACCGACCGGCAAATTGGAGCTCTATGTTACTGAACTAGAAATTCTTAATAGGGCAAAGATGTTGCCATTCTCTTTAGAAGACGCGGAGAATGTTGATGAGGAATTGCGGTTGAAATACCGCTACTTGGATTTGCGTCGTAAGCGCATGTACAGCAATATGGCGCTTCGTAGTGATGTTATATTTCTAATGAGATATTTCCTGCAACAACATGGGTTCCATGAAATTGAAACACCAACCCTTACTAAAGATACTCCCGAAGGTGCGCGTGAGTTTTTAGTTCCTTCACGTCTTCACCATGGGTTCTTTTATGCCCTACCACAGTCGCCACAGTTATATAAGCAGTTACTCATGGCCGGTGGTATTGAGCGATATTTTCAGGTAGCTCGTTGTTTCCGTGACGAAGATCTTAGGGCTGATCGTCAGCCGGAATTTACCCAGCTTGATCTTGAACTTTCTTTTGTAACAGCGCAAGATATCCAGGATCTGATGGAAGCCTTGTTGGTATATATCATGAAGGCGGTCAAAGGCATTGAAATTCCGAGACCATTTACACGCATAGTATATGAGCAGGCATTTGAGGTGTACGGATCAGATAAGCCCGATTTGCGGTTTGAGCTCAAGATTCAGGACCTCAGCACACTCTTTAAAGACACGTCATTAAAATTTCTACAGACTGTTTTGCAGCAGGATGGTCGTATTGGGGCGCTACACGTTGCTGGAAAAACATTTACACGGTCTGAGCTTGATAGTTGGGTAATACGAGCACAAAACCTTGGTGCAAAGGGGTTGTTATGGGTGCGTTTTGATGAGGATGGCAAACCTGAGTCCCCGGTGGCTAAGTTCTTGCCAGATGACTTTCTGTTTCGTGTTGCAAACGTTATTCCATCATGCACCAAGAATGATACGTTATTTATTATTGCAGGGCCGTATAAAGAAGCATGGACATCTTTGGGGCGCTTACGCCTTGAGCTGGGAGAAGCATTGAACTTGATCCCGCATGACGTTTATAATTTTTCATGGATTGTTGATTTTCCTCTCTTTGAATATGACGCGGATGCAAAATGCTGGAATGCGACGCATCATCCATTTACATCGCCAACCGAGGAATGGGAAAATCAGGAGCCTGGTGAGATGCACGCTAAAGCCTACGACGTGATCTTGAATGGTGTTGAGCTTGGCGGTGGATCTATTCGTATTCATGACCAAGCTGTTCAAAAGAAAATGTTTGAGCTGCTAGGGCTATCTACTGAGGAAACCCAAGAAAAATTCGGGTTCCTTCTCGAGGCGCAGGAGTTAGGGTTTCCGCCTCATGGGGGTATAGCTCTTGGCTTGGATCGCTTGATTATGTTATTAACTAATTCGAATTCAATTCGCGATGTCATTGCATTTCCAAAGACACAGCGAGGATTTGATTTAATGATGAGTGCCCCAGCATCGGTTGATGCAGCTAAGTTGCGCGAGTATGGGCTAGTAGTGAAAAAGAAATAATCAAAAATCCCGACAAATGCTGCTTGGTAATCCTTAAAAGGAGGGGAAGTCATATGAAGGTAGCTGATCTACGTGGGCGTGAAATATTTGATTCTCGTGGATATCCCACACTTGAATGTGAAGTGACATTAGAAAGCGGCGCAAGTGTTATTGCGTCCGTGCCATCAGGAGCATCGACAGGAAAAAATGAGGCACTTGAACTCCGTGATGGAGGTTCTCGCCTGATGGGAAAGGGTGTTACCAAATCAATACAAATCATTGAAGATGTTATAGCTCCTGTGTTTATTGGGCAGGAACTGAATGCGCCTGCCATGGATGAGATTTTAGTGCAGTTAGATGGAACTCAACATAAAAGCAAATTGGGTGCTAATACGACATTGGCTGTTAGTATGGCATTGTATCGTGCACAAAGTATTCAGGAGCAGGTTTCACTGTATGAGATTATTGCATGGTGGTGTGGCAGAGAATCGGTTGCTATGCCAATCCCTTTGTTTAATGTCATTAACGGCGGGGCACATGCAGATAATAATCTCTTGATACAGGAAATTATGGTGGTTCCTGTTGGTGCGCAAAATTTTAGGGATGCCCTTGAATGTTCAATTGTCCTTTATCATGAACTTAAAGCTATCTTGAAAAAGAAGGGCAAAAGTATTGCGGTTGGTGATGAAGGTGGTTTTGCTCCCCAGTTTTCTGATGAAATCGAAGCTCTTAATATATTAAATGAGGCGCTCCTAGCTTGTGATAAACAGCGTAGCAATATCTTCTCTGTTGCGCTTGATATGGCTGCATCACAGTTTTATAAACCACGCTTAAAAAAATATGACTGGCATGGTGACCAGGTTACGGCAGACCAAATGATTGAATATTACGAACAGCTGATTGATAACTTCCCTATCTATTCTATTGAAGACGGACTTGCAGAAACTGATTGGGCTGGATGGAAAAAAATGATGAAAAGGCTTGGTGACAGGGTACAAATTGTTGCTGATGATCTTACGGTTACCAATCCTAAATTCATTGAAAAATGCGCAAACGAACAAGCAGCCAATGCCGTGATTATTAAACCAAATCAGATTGGTACAGTGACTGAAACTTTGCAAGCAATGCAGATAGCTGAAGAACGGGATATGAATATTATCGTATCTCATCGTTCGGGAGAAACCGAAGATACATTTATTGCTGATCTAGCAATTGGTGCTATGGCAGGACAATTCAAAGCTGGTGGTTGTGCGCGTGGTGAACGTATGGCGAAATACAACCGCTTATTGCGTATAGAAGATACGTTGATGAATCTTATGATGGATACGAAACTTACAGCGTAAAGGCAGGATTTTTCTGATTCTTTTTTAAAATGCCCGCTCTGCGCTTCAATGATGATCCTGATTGTTGCTTAGGAATGATACTTTTCTCAGGGACTTCCTGTGGGTAGACCTGCTTTGGTTGATCAATACTGGTATCAAGATTTTGATATTGCTTCATAAGATCAGAGCCACCATGTTCAGGAATTCTAAAGAACCAGTGATTGATAGGATCTTTGAGCTGGCCAAAAAGGTCATTTTCGTCGTTTGAAACAAGATTTTTCCCGTATGCAAATTTTCGTTCAGTTGCATCAGACATTCCACCTTCTGCCCGTGGACGAATGATAGTTGGTGAAACAAAGATCATTAGATTATCTTTTTTTGTTGTTTGCACCTTGCCTTTAAAGAGCCACCCGATTATAGGAATCTTGGCAAGAAGAGGCGTTTCTCTGCTCGTATCACTTTCGTGTGTTCTAACTAATCCTCCAAGAACAAGCACTTCACCATTCCCAACGGTTGCATTGGTTCTAACTGTTCGTATGGTTTTTGAGTTATCAGTTGCCGTTCTATCGATAAAGTCTTCAACGTGAATGGCGATGTCGAGATTGATTTTATTGTTTGTGCTAATACGTGGCAAAACATCCACTTCAAGTTTGGCAGGGAAGTTTGTATTTTGAATATTAATGGTGCCATCAGGCTGAGTAACTGCGCGATCACGGATGAGTCGTGTTTCAGAAAGTGTAATACGAGCTTGTTGATGATTTAACACAATGTTATGAGGATGTGACAAAATTTTAGAGTTAGTGTACTCCTTGAGCGTTTGTAATACCCACCAGATTCCACTGCCTATTGTGTCTTGAAAGCTCAGAATGAATGATCCGGGTGTTGCGAATGATGCAATGTTGCCAGTTGTGCTTCCCGACGTAAACAGTGTGAGCAAGTTCGCAGCCACAGTTGTTGGATTGGTAGCGTTGTCAAGAACCGGTGCGGACATGTGAGCTGCTTGAAAATTAGCATTCTTTATCGGTGTATCTTGTTTATTTCGTGTTTGACTTGCCAGAATTTTATCATGATCGAGTGTGACGTCAGCAATTAATACTTCGATTGCGACTTGCGATTGTGGCTTATCTAGGGATGCAATCAATTCTTTAATATGAACCCAGTCTCGTTTGTTTGACGCAATAAGAAGACGATTTCCACCTCTGAGCACTTTCCCTACTTCACCAATGGATGATTGTGTTTGCAGTGTTTTACCTTGTTCTTCTTCGAATGTTTCCACTTCAATAATGACATTTTTAAATTGTTCTTCGAGTGGTGTCGTTCCCTTGGATTGGTCATCTGCTTTTTGTGCAGCAATCATACTCTTGAGCGTTGTCTGTAGTTTTTGTGCATCGAGGTATTGTAGGTCATATACATGAATAAGCGAGTCTCCTGATTCAAGCGGAATATCGACATATTTGTAGATGAAGTCTTTCAGCCGATCGACAGCTTTTTCTTTGCCGAGAATGATCAAAGAATTGGTTCGTGTTAGGGGAACAACCTTTGTGCCTTTAACAAAATACTCCGGAGATTCAATGGTTTGTGCAAAGGTGAACGTTGCTTTCGAATCATTTTGTTTTGTCAGGAGATTGCTATTGATAAAGTTAGATACGAATGTTGCATCGGTATGAGAAAGCTTGATAATTTCAACAACTTCACGAAATCCGATCTTATCTAATTCCGTAATGACAGTCATGCCTGTTTTAATGAGATGTGCTTTCCCTATAATAAGCATAGAGTTGCTTCCAGCGTCAAAACTTACATCAGAAAGCCCAAGATCAGTTAGGATAGTTTTTATCTCATCGGTATAGCGTTTAAGGTTTCCGCTTGGGTCGACCTTAAAGTGATCAAAATAATAGACATATCGAATTCGCTCATCTGTATGTGGGAGTTCTTCTGGAGGTATACCAATGTAGACCTGAAGAGGATCTTTGACAGAACCTGTTTTTGCGTTTTCATCCTTCTTTTTAATGATATAGTCATCCCCGTATGGATTCATGTAATATCCTGCAACATCCAGGATGGTATATAAGAAGTTAAATGCATCTTCAAGGGGAACTTTTTTTTGATTGTGTAATGTAACTTTAAAGGCTAGAGGTATGGCATTAGTATGTATAATGATGTTGACGCGCATTTTCGAGGCGAGGTAATTGATAATCGTATTTACGTCTTCATTCTCAAAATTAAGACTGATTTTCTTATGGGAGCTAGATGAGGCATACATATCAGAAATGCTTAGTCCGACTGTATATGCAAGTAATATTGCAAGAAGCTTCTTCATCATATTACTCCACGGCTTTCGTTTCTAGGGTTCCAACGGTAAGTTGCACGTCGAGCTTATTTGTGTTTTCTTGTTTTGTAATAGCGATGTCCTTTGTGTACACGCGTTCACTTTGTTCTAACTTGTGAAGACACTCGGTCAGTTGTTTCATATCAATTCCTGTTAAGTGAATCGCAACTCGGACCTCTGAATAGCCGGGCATATTCTCAAGGGGCTCTTCGGTTGGCGTCATACTTGCTTTGTACTGAGCAAGTTGGAGAGAGGCGAGGGTATCATTAAGGTAGCCAACAATTTTAAATGTCGGATCTTTGGCAAGAAGCAGCGCGACAGCTTCTTTCTGTTGTTTGACGTGCTCGTACTGTCCAAGAAGTTTTTGAGTTATTTCTCGATTATTATTAATGCGGCGAATTTTGCGTTTCATACTCGTCATGGAGTTATAGTGCCGATACATAATGCCACCGGTGATACCTACGGCGATTGAGAGCGAGCTGATGAGATAGAGCTTGAATTCTCGCGCATCAAGAGAATCAACAAACTGTTTAATAGGAGTGAGAAATTTCATATTGACTCCACATCTTTGCTAAGGGTAATGGTAATATTGAATGCAGGTTCCTGTGGCCGAGATACGGTGCCGAGCTGTGCCTTATTCAGTTCTTCCTCGAATATCACGAGGGCAGGAATGTCTTTGACTTCTCCCTTGAGTGTGATGAGGTCATGGGTTATCGTGAGATTTTTTAGTTTTAGCTCTGTACTCTCTGTATCGATCGCCCCGCAAAGTTTCTCGAGATATGTTAGGAATGAAGAGCGGGTTGAACGTGAAAAGGCAAACCAAATTCGATTCTGTGTTTCAACATAACTTTGTGCTTCTTCGACAAGGCGCTCAACGTTTCGTTCACCAGAAACGTTGAGATTACTTTGGATGGTATTTTTGAGTTTCTGTTCAGATTGTTTAATAGACATTTCTACTTTAGTGAGTTGCATCTGGCTAATTGTAAACAGCATAATAATGGTAGTGATAAAAAGCCCTAGTGCTGTAAATAGTTGTTGTGCAAATAGGTTCATGCTTGGCTTCTCAAATTCCTGGCTCATCAAGGAGCAATATTCAGAGGCATCATTAGGGAGGCTGAGTACGCAACTTATTAGTGCGTCATTTGTTATTTCTATGTTGCCCAGGATCCCTTCTTTATTAATAAACGAAGTCCCCTCTAAGATGGTAACGGGCATATTTAGTTTTGAATGCAGGTCTTTCTGAACATTGATTAGGTTATTTCCTGAACAAATAAAGAGTTCTGTGACCTCTGGGCCAATCCTACCAAAGCTAGTTAACGTTTGGCCTATGCTACTAATAGTTTCTGTAGTGAATTCTGATTGCGTTTTGATAGTACGACAGTCAACGAGTTGTCCATTCTTGATATACCCAATGTTGATATGATTCATGCCGAGAATGATTAATGCAGCGGTAGTTTGTGCTGGGGCATTACATTGTTTCCATATTTCATAAGCTGCAAAAAGGTCGACAATGATACTGGTAGGAGTTAAGCCTCCAGCCTCAAGCTGTGCTATGTGTTCAGCAACGTGTTGCTTTTGTGTAGCGGCGACTAAGATTGTTGAATGATTCGTTCCCTTTTCAGTGATGATAAAATCAAGTAGTGCATCCTGCGTAGAAAAAGGAAGAAGTTTTTCTACCTCATATGGAAGTACCAACTCAATTTTATCCCGGGAAATAAAAGGCAATGTCAGTGAGCGAAATGTTACTAGTGAACTAGGGAATGCTGTCCTTAATATATCATATTTCCCTAGTTTGGCCTTAATGTTTGCGAGTGCAGTTGTTAGTGCTTCCGGTATTTCATTGGGTACTGTTTCTCGAAAGAGTGCTTCGAGCGTTTTGGTTGTCCCATACATATAACTTTTACATGCAATGACTTCGTTAACCCGTATTTCGAGACCAACGGCGCGCTGGGGAAAGACGTAGTAATCATTCACTTTTTCGGGTAACAGTACATTGCGTATCATGATGGCTGCTCTCCTGGCTCTTTGTCAGTCTTTTTGATGTAGTAATCAGGCTGTGCAATATCAACGCGTCGTTCTTGAAAGCGGCGGCTCATAAAATCATCAAATTCTTCTGTTTTATCATCACTGCTCTTGAAGAACCATCTATGAATAGGATCACGTTCTTCTGATCTATCTCGTATGTCATGCATGGTATTGCTCGTATATTTTGCTTTATTTTGTGTATACGAGGAGGCACCACCTTCAGTGAGTGGCTGGATAATTTCAGGAGTGATAAAAATGAGCAGATTTTGTTTCTCTTTGCTCTTAGATTTGTTTTTGAATAACCAGCCAAGTAGTGGGATATCTCCCAAAATGGGAATCTTGGTTTGTGTTTCGGTAATCTTGCTTCTGATCAAGCCGCCTATAGCTAATATTTCTTTATTGGCAAGAATGACCTTTGTCTCAACGGTTTTAATATTACGCGTTGCGTCTGTTGGGTCAGTTGTATTGGTAAACTCGTCAATGCTGATTGATACATCCATCGTAATCATGCCTTCAGAGTTTATCTGAGGTGTGATTACCACCTTAAGCGATGCCGTTAAGCTATCATCACTGCTAGCGGTATTGGAGCCAGAAATAACCTGACCGACAGCAACCCGACGAGTTTCTCCAAGCTCGACAGTTGATTGATATTTATTGGCCGTAACAAGAAATGGATTTGATACTATATTGGTTTGTACCTGTGTTGAAAGCATCTTAAAGATTGCCCAGATATTTCCTTCTTGCCCAAGGGTTAGAAGTGTAGAACCTGCTTCATTGCCCGTAGCAAGACTAATAAGATTAGCCATGATACTGCCAGTTGTTGAATTGATGATAGGTGATGTTCCTGAGCCACTTCTGATGAGGCCTGAATTCTGGAAGTTAACATTTGGATTAATCAAGTCGCTTGTTTTATTTCTCATTTGAGAGCCAAGCACCTTGTTCTTAGATAAGTTGACATCGACAATGAGGACCTCGATTGCAACTTGCGGTTGCATAATATCAAGGCGTTCAATGACTTCCTTTGCTTTCATGTAGTCATCATAGTTGCCCTTGATAATGAGGCGGTTTCCTTCTGGCTCTGCAGTGAAGGAGATCTTATTGAAATATTTGTCGCCATCGCGAACACTACCATGCTGCGCAGGAACGGTACCAATGCCAAATTGTGTAACGTTGTTTAAGATAGTTGCCATGCTTGTAGCATTAGTATGTTGAAGATCGTATACATACAATGGAGAAGGGGAACCGATAACTTCGACATCTACTTTTTTGATAAATTCTTCTAGTTTTTGAATTGATTCCTTATTTCCGAGTAATAAGAGAGCATTTGTTCTTGGTTCTGCAAGTACACTTGTTGATTGCGGGAATAAGAACGACTCTTGGTTTCTTCTGCCGCCAAACAACTGCGCGAGTTTACTTCGCGCTTCTTCTGTTGGTTTGACCAGATCACTGAATAACTTTTGGATATCTTCAGCATGGGCATACTGCAGTTTCACTACTGAGAGCATTTCAGGCATTTGCGTTGTATCAAGCTCTTGAACCACTTTCATGAGAGCCTTGATATTGTATGATTTGTCAGTGATGACCAGTGCTCTTAGATTGATAAATGAGCTTAGTGATGAGGTAACGCCGCGGAGTTGGTCAAGAATAGGGGAAAGACTTTCGACAGAGGTATTTTGTAAGAAGTAGACATATCGAATGCGTGTATCGTTATTTGGTAGATTGCGAGGATCAGTACCAATATATGTTGGAAGGGCAACTTTATTTGCCTTGTCGGCCGATGCAGCAACTATCCGATGAACATCGGGGTATGGCGTTTCTGCCAATGAAAAACCTGCCATATCAAGAAAGACTGTGAACAGGTCCCATGCCTTCTGCCTAGTCATTGGACGCTCTGTTCTAAAAGAAATTTTATGTCCTGAGATGCCGCGACCTCCCTGTGATATTGGGTTGACCGAATCGTCCATGATGAATGAAACATTGAATAGATCAGCCATATAATTGATTACATTACTCAATTCAGCGTCTTGGAAATTGAATTCTATTGTTGCGTCTTCGCCCTCAGCCTGTTCAAGCATGGCATCAATCGTTTTATCAATTTTTTGCTCAGCAGTAAGCGGAGTTGCTTGTGGTTGAGCTGCAGGAGTTATTGCTTTTTTGCGAGACTTTTTCGTGAGTGAAGATTTTATGCGTCGTTCTGGTTTTTGGGCAGAAAGCAACGACGTTCCCATGCCGCATAATATAAGCAGGATTGTGAATGTCGTTGCGATTATGTGTCGTAGACCTTGCATAGTTTACCCCGACCCTATAAATCAAACCGAGCTGGGTGACTGCCAGCACCATGTTGTTCTAGTGATTTTATTTGCTTTAAGATACTACGTTTCTCACGCTTGCGTATAGTATCGAGTGTTGGGGCAAGCGTTTGCTTTTGCCTAAAGAGTTCGAGCTTCTCAGCTTCAATATCTTCTTCTGTTTTCTCAGGTGGTTCGACCCGGGGCAGTTCATTTTCATTATCATATGCTATATATGGCTTGCCCAGGGAATTTAATACTACATTTCTATGAAACTCCGCACCGCCTCGATTTCCTACAACGGAAATCGTTTCGCCAAGGGGGACTTTAAGTACCGCTTGGTAAATCTCTAGGCGATTTTTGTTGGTAGTGATTGGAATACCATTGACAGAAAGGAGGACATCTCCTTGTGTTAATTCAAGTTCCTTACCTAGTGAGCCTGATGTAACTTTACCTATACGGATGCCGGCGCTTCTTCCCTTTTTATAGACTGTTGTAATATCAAGCATCTCAATGAGCTGTGCAAGCGATGGTATAATTTCCTTGAACGCTTGGGGATCAATGATAAAAGTAGAATCTTTAACTTTCTTAATGATGCCATCCCATTGCTCTGCATCGTGAATTTCTGGCCCAAGTTTTGCATCTTCTTTTCTTAGATATAATAATTCTTCTTGCCCGTTTGCTCGAACAAGGAGGGTTCTGTTTCTAAAAATTCTCAGCACACTTGCATCGTCAATTTTGTCACCAATCTTAAAACTTTTTTCTTCCTTTGTACGGTTATTTGCAATAATAGCCCTATTAGTTTCATCTTGGCCGGTGATGATACAACCCTTCAGGGTCAGCTGGAGTGGTTCAACAAATTGCAACGGCTCTGGCTGTGGAATTCTAATTGGCAATGGCTGTGGTGGCGCGGGGAGGGGTGTGACGAAGGATTGTTGTTGTGGTTGAGGAAGTTGTTTGTGGTATGTCAGAAAGATGTCATTGTTATAGATTGATTCAATATCTATTTTGACATCTTCTTTCGTTTGCTCGGTGTAAGAAGTGGGTTCAAGAGAAACCCAACGAGGCGTGCGTTGACGAACTGCTATGAGCACCGTGATTGCCGTCACAAAAAGAATGAGCAATGAACTATTTAAAATCCAAACTGGATGGCGCATTGATACATTCCTCTCGGCAGAGAATCGTCATGTTACAACAAGCATTGTATTCCCTAAAACCGGCTACCACATATTTGACGAATTGACTGTCTAATTCTTACCTGCAACTTTACTTGCTGAGGCCGTTTTTTGTCAAGACAATGCCCAGTTTTAGGGCGATTTTACGCTATTTCTGCTCTATACGTATTGTTTCCATGCTATGGTGTTGGCACTGTCTTTACAATTGTAGTGATAAGATCATCTGTAATGATGTTATCAGCTTCTGCATGATAGGAAAGTGTGATCCTATGTCTCATAACAGGTTTTGCCACTGCCTTTACATCGTCTGGCGTAACAAAATGCCGCTGTTGTATGAATGCATGCGCTTGCGCTGCATGGTAGAGTGCAATTGTTGCACGAGGTGATGCGCCATCTTGTATTGCTTCGGCGAGATTATCCAGTTGATATTTTGTTGGTGTTCGTGTTGCTTCTACAAGTGAAACAATATAATCGACAATATGCTGGTTAACATAAACAGAACGGACGAGTTTTTGTGCAGTAGCAATGTCCGCATGGGAGAGAATATTGGTGATAGATGCAGGATTAAATACGCGCGCTAATATCTCCTTTTCTTGATCTCGACTTGGGTATGTCATATGTAGTTTAAACATGAAGCGATCTATTTGTGCTTCTGGGAGTCGATATGTTCCTTCTTGTTCAAGAGGATTTTGTGTTGCAAATACAAGAAAAGGTGATTCTAGGAGATATGTGTCTGAACCTATGGTCACTTGACGTTCTTGCATGGCTTCAAGTAAAGCAGCCTGTGCTTTTGCTGGGGCGCGATTAATTTCATCGGCGAGAATGAGGTTAGCGAAAATTGGTCCCCGCTTTGTTTCAAAATCATTTGTTTTCTGATTATAGATCATGGTCCCGATGATATCGGCAGGGAGCAGATCAGGTGTGAACTGTAGACGCTTAAATGAAACCCCTAATGTCTGTGCAACTGTTTTAATTAAAGTTGTTTTAGCGATGCCTGGAACGCCTTCGATGAGTAGATGGCCATCACACAGTAGGGCAATCATTGTGAATAAAATCGTATCGTGTTGTCCAACGATTACACGGCTAATCTCGTGGGTGAGCTGCTGAAATGTAATGCTCGCATTCTTGATTGCTTGGGGCTGCTCCTGAGAAAACGCAAGATCCATAGTGACTCATTCCTTTCGTACAGTTCAAGAGCAAAAGTCTATCATGGGTAGGTTGTTTTTCAATAAAGAGCGTAGTACAAAAAAAGAGGCTGCATGTTGCAGCCTCTGCATTTATATTTTATTAGATTTATCCGATTGGATTACTCATTTTGCAGCGAACCCATTCCAAGCCATTTTTGTCTTGGCATATATCGTGTTGTGGATTTAGCCATGGAAGGTTTGGTAAGCCTTGAATTCGTGGAAGAATTTCTTTAAGGCCATTGTCATCTAATTTTACAGCAAGTTGCTCTTGGCTGTACTTTTTCCCATCAGGCATAGTGGTTGTTTCATCAATAAGTGCGCCATCCATGTTTGTATTTTTGAATGAAGCAAGGGTAAGATCGGCTCCTCTTAGATCAGCGCCCTGCAGATTTGCTCCATCAAAAATAGCTTCATACAGTTTTGCTGAGGATATATTTGCCCCTTGCAGCTTTGCACCGGAGAGGTTTGCTTTTTGTCGGTAACTTTTGCAGGTCGTTCCAACGACAGCAGGACACATTTGGGTATATGTTTTGAGAATTGCCCCCTTAAGGTTTGCGGCTTTCAAGTCTTGATTTCGTAGGTCAGCACCGCGCATATCAAGACCGGCGCCATTCTTGGTTTCTAGAAAGGTTTGAATATTGCTGCGGATGGCAGGGGTTAATTTTTCTTTGCCGGGTTTTGCAGGATTAATTGGTTTAAGTTGGGCCTGTTGGGCTCTAGTAGCACTGAAGCACACAGCAAGCAACGACAGCACGATATATTTTTTATCCATCATATTTCTCCCTTTTATGAATGATTGGATGGTATCTACCTTTATCATGACATAAGTGGGAAGAAGACATCAAGAATACGTTGAGGTTCTTAGACTCGAGTAGTGGTGTGTGTTATTTCGTTTTGGATTGGGCCTTCGGATAGTCCGCGAATAAATTGATAAACATAAGGATTATCGGTATCCCAGATGGTTTTTGCGTCTCCAAAGAACTGGATTTTGCCATCATGAAGCAGGGCAACCTTATCAACAAATTTAAAGATTTCTACGTCATGGGAAATCACGATAGACGTAGAATTATTTGCTTGCTGGATATCAACCATGAGTTCATGAATAACACGGGAAGTGATGGGGTCAAGACCTGTTGTTGGTTCATCATAGAGCATATATTTTGGCTGTGAAATTAAAGTTCGCGCTAACCCAACTCGCTTTCTCATACCACCGGAAAGCTCAGCGGGATATTTATCAAGGGTGTCCAAATCAAGATGAACAAGTGCAAGTTTTTCTTCAACAATAGGACGAACTTTATTTTTTGGCATTCCTTGCTCTATGAGCTTGATACCAACATTTTCAAAAACCGTTAGAGAGTCAAGCAGGGCTGCAAATTGAAAAACGTAGCCGAATTTATCAAAATTTGCGTCAAGTTGTTGTTCTGTGAATTGTGCAGTATCTTCGCCATCTATTAAGATTTTCCCTGCGGTTGGTCGCAATAGACCAATGATCTGCTTCAAGAGAACAGACTTCCCCTCACCTGAACGACCAACAATACAGGTGATTTGATTATCAGGAATTTTAAGAGTGACGCCTTTAGTAACTTTCGTATCACCGAAACTCTTTTCTACATTAATCAGCTCTATCACTCTTACTCCTTAGTCCCACAAAATAGCTGTTAAGAAGTAGTTTGCTATCAAGATCATAATCGATCCGATCACCACACTTTGCGTAGTTGCTTTTCCCACACCTCGTGCTCCACCAAATGTGTTGTACCCCTTGAAGGTACCAACCCACGATAAAATAAGCCCAAAGACACTGGACTTAATGAGCCCACCAGTAATATCGGAAAGTTCCACATACTCACGGATATTGGAGACATATTCCTCGGGATTCAGCCCAAGAACATAGGTGCATATAAAGTAACCGCCAACAACACCACAGATCATCGAGATCAAACTTAAAAACGGAAGAATCACAACGCTGGCGAGGATACGAGGAACAACCAAATATTGCTGAGGGTTAATACCAAGTGTTCTCAGTGCGTCAATCTGTTCCGTGATCCTCATAGTGCCGATTTCAGCAGTGATAGCAGATCCTGCGCGGCCAGTTACCATGAGTCCAGTGAGTACTGGTCCAAGCTCACGTGTCATACTGAGTGCAACGATCGTTCCTACAAATTCAGTTGCGCCGAATCGTTTGAAGCCATAATAGCTTTGCATTGCAAGGACCATACCGGTAAAGCTGCCTGTTAGAAAGATAATGGTTGATGAGTTGACACCGATACGCTCCATTTGCTTGAACATTTTGGAGACTTTTAGTTTAGACGTAAAAAGAGTACGAGCTGATGCAAGAAAGAAGATAAAGAATGTACCGACTGTGTTGCATGTTTCTAAGGCAGAAGATCCCAATCTATCTACTAACCTTAAGATCATCATCGCCTCATCTCCTTTTCATCCATACGTCTTACGAATGGCGCTGGCGAGATTGTTTTACTGTATTTGCTGGTTGTGATGGTGTTGTTTGTATTTTACTTACGTACTTAAGCCCCTTGGTTTGTTGCGTCTTTGCGATGGCCAAAATTAGTGAACCGCCCATAAAGATTGCGCCAAGAATCCAGGTTGCTTTTTGAAAAATATCTTGTCCTCCTGATCCACCAAAGAGCATGGTGTTGGTTCCACCGATGCTACCGATGCCCATACTTCCTTTTCCCTTTTGAATAAGAATTAGAAGTACAAGTAGCACACATGCGAAAAAGAAAAGCGTAATGATGAGTCCTAAGAACATACCGGTATCTCCATAAATCCTACATTATTGTGGTGTATAGCAAGAGCGTACTATTTTTTTCAATGCTTGAAAATCTACGCTCGCTCTTCCAATGAGAAACCCATCAATATTAGACAATGAACTCAAGCGTCCCGCCTCGCTAGGGCTGATGCTTCCTCCATAAAGTAATTGTGGGTCAGAAAAGATGTCACTAAGGTGTTTTTTGAGCCACGAACTGGTCTGTTCCAATTCGGTATTAGTTGGGGTCTTCCCTGTGCCAATTGCCCAGATTGGTTCATAGGCCACCCATAGATGGGCTCCTTTGCAGGCGAGTTTGATGGGTTCTAACTGTTTTTCAAGGATGGCATTGGTCTGGCTTTGAGCGCGTTCTTGCTCCGTTTCTCCGATACACACGATAGGGCAGATACCAGCTTTGAGCAGAAGCTGGGCTTGCTCGGCAATATTTTGGTTTGTCTCGTGATGCTGTGTTCGCCGCTCACTATGGCCGACGATACAGTGACTGATTCCAATCTGAGCCAAGGCCGCGGCTGATATATCACCTGTATGAGCCCCGGACCCATATGCAGAACATGCTTGGGCTCCGATTGAGACCTTGGGCGAAGTGGTTATTTTAAGTGCCTCGGGTAATGAAAGGTAGGAGGGACAGATGACCAGTGATGCTTGATCTGGTATTAAAGCGATCAAGTCGGTACTATAATTCGATAAAAATTCTGATTCTTCGTTGGGACTCAAATACATTTTCCAGTTGGCTACAAAGGCAAAAGTCGGCTTCATACGGGACCTTTTGAGAATAAGGGCGGTTTTTGTATGCTCTACCATACCCTAGAATGGTGCACGTTAGAAGGAGGAATCTTCTTATGAGTATGCAGCGGATGGTGGCGTTTCTTCTGTGCCTGATGATAGCACGGCCTGTGCTTGCTGAGTTAACTATATCTGAACCTAATCAAACAGCCCCGGCGGGGGAGTCATTTCAACTCAAAGATACATCTTTACCACAAAATTTTACGATACAACGTG
This sequence comes from Candidatus Babeliales bacterium, assembly GCA_016929235.1. Lineage (NCBI taxonomy): Bacteria > Candidatus Babeliae > Candidatus Babeliales > Candidatus Babeliales bacterium. The sequence continues at coordinate 142,572 of JAFGJD010000004.1, forward strand.
GCATGACGATGCAGAAAGCAAGGGTGCTTGGGCGCTTTTCTCCCTACGTCGCTGCTGCCGCAGTTGTTATGTATATTGTTGGAGCGAAAGCTTTCATCATGGCACCTCCATGGTCGATTGTTATTCTTATTGGATTAACTGCGGATTATATCTTTGAGACACTGATTTTCAGTAATAAATTCAGTTCAAAATTGGCCCCGTTTGCCCTTGTTTCAATGCTAATGAAACAAAATAAACAATTTGGAAAACATGTGGCACAATTCTTGCCTTTACCTAATGATGCAGAAGAGGGTGTATCTGTCGAAGCAGTGAATTAGTGTGCATTTCTATGCAGACGATGGTACGTAATAGCAAAATGGTGAGCGTAGTCGCGCAGTGCGATGAGTAGCTTTTCCGCTTGTTCGTGGATGTCGAGCAATTTTCCTTCTGGATGCCTTTCACTAAATACGCGTTCCTCTCGCTTGGCTAAGCTGATACATGGTCGTGAAATGTTGAGTTTTAGGATGGCGTTTAGTTGTCCCTTGCCTCCATCAATTAGAATCAAATCTGGCAGATCATTATTTTTATAACGACGTTGCACAATCTCTTGAAGTGCCGCATAGTCGTTCTGTTGTGTTAGGCTCTTAATCTTGAATCGACGAAACTTATTTTTGTCTGGGATACCGTTGGCGAATCTAACACACGAGCCTACCAGTGATGTGCTTTGAAAATGTGAAATATCAAAACAATCGATGATACGAGGTGGCTGAGGAAGATCGAGTAACGCTTGTAGGTGTTCTACTGTTGTTTCGTTTTCAACGATGTTTGACGTTGGTGCAGTTGCCCGGATCGTTTCATGGCGATAAGTTTGTTCATGATACTTAGTTTCTAGTGTTGCAAAAATGGTTACGCTGTCTTGAAGATAGGTGTTGAGTTTCTGTGCCTTCTCAAACGCTAAGGCATCATTATGGACCTTAATTTTGTTTCGCAATGTCTGTGTGAATTGTTCCGTATTACCTTGTAATGCTTCGCGTGCAAGCTCGAGTCTTGTGAGGTAGGCATCTTTATCAAAGTCATCTCGACATGAACCAGCACAGATATCGAGGTGGTAGTCGAGACACCCCTGCGGGATTTTGCTTGTACATAACTTTAGACGAAAAGTTGTGGCAAGATATTCGTACACACTACGTGCATCTGATTTATACAGGAATGGTCCAAAGTACCGTCCCTTAGTTTTCTTGGTGCGTACAATCTTCAGAGTTGGCAATGTTTCTTCTGTAAAAAGAAGATATACAAAGGGCTGTCCATCTTTGAGGAGGGTATTGAACTTGGGCTGATGCTCTTGAATGAGCTGCGCCTCAAGTAGGGCAGCTTCTGTTTCTGTAGGAGTTGTGATGACCGATACATCATGTACAACCGCCTGAAGAGCCTTTAGCTTGAGATCATCCTTTGGTTCTTGAAGATAGGATTTTACGCGAGTACGGAGTGAGGTTGCCTTGCCAATGTAGACAATTCGGCCTTGATCATCCTTAAACAGATACACGCCAGGAGATAAGGGTAAGGTTTTTATATGCAGATGCTTCATGTTCTCATGATAAACTGACCAAAGCCTCTCAGCAAGCGCCAATGGAGCGTTTGCTTTGACGTTTCGCTACATTTGGACTTATACTTTCGAACTAATTATTACTTTCAGATAGGGATGCTTCTATGCGGCGGTTTCTGTTTTCTTGTATGACTATGATCGTAGCTCTTATTACCCTTGCCGACCAGCAGGTTTCTCAGGAACTACCAGCTCTACATGAACGGCTCTTGCTTTTTATTGAACGTAATAGCTTGTTTATTGGTGCCTTGGTATACCTCATGACCTATGATCATTTTGGTGATTGGTGGGGAAATGCCCTGCAAAAGCTTTTTGCTGTGAGATATCTTATGGTGTTGTTTGGCTCCAGTTGCCTGGTAAAATATCTCACCAAGTACATCTTGGGAGCGGTCCACATACCAGAGATGGATGAGGAATTAGAGGACGTGGCGAAAAAGCTCTTATATTATACGGCTTAAACATAAGCGCAGGTATACCACAACGCTTAGGTGAAAAGGGCGGAAAACATCCGCCCTTTGTTATTTAAAATCCATCATTATCGTCAGCCCACTCTAGGACAATACCAGAACTGACGGGTTCGGTTCCTGAGGCGTTTGCCTGTTGTTCATTGAGACTTTGTTCAGGTGCTCCCGTTTCACCAACGTTACCTTCGCCAGAGCCCGTATCGGATGTGGGCGGTTCTGATACATTTTGGGAGTTGGTTGGTACAACAGTTGGCAATGCATCAGTTGTTTGTTCTTGCGCTGGTTGTGCTTGATATGCTGCTTGTGAAGCTTCGATTTTTGTTTTGAGATTAGTAGATACAATGGATTGATAATGCAGAGAATAGATTCGTGTGAAGCCTGTTTGGACCGGTTCTTCTTGTGCGGCTGTATAAGCGCTTCCGCTAACCAGGCTAATGATCCCATTGATATCAGATGTATATGGCATACCAAACTCGGCAGGCATATTGCTTGCATCTAGGTGTGCCATCACAACATAATCTGCATCAGCTGTGGTATCTGGTTTGATGGCAGTATAGATAAATACATTATTACCAAGATCAACTAGGCTGCTTGCCTGAAGTCGGTAGGATCCAAAATCAAACGGACCTTGTACAGTTGCAGTATATGCTTGTTGTAAGGTTACAATGCTTGAGCGTGTGGTATCGTCAATATGGCCATATCGTTGTTCGTATGAGTTGAGCACGGTACTTACCGTATCTGTCACTGTTCCTCCGGAATCATAAACCTTACCGGTTACTAAACTGACAACACAGTTGCCATCAGTTGGCAGGCACCCAATATCGTTGATCTCGCCAGCGCGTCGTCGATTAGCAAATACCACATAATCTTGTGTGGCTGCACCCTGTGCGTCGTTGAGTTGTGTACTTGGTGTTGTGTACATGAATTGGCTTAACATGAGATCAGTATCACTTACCGCGGTCAGTACGAATGAGCCAAATTGTGGCGATTTACTTTGTGCACGCGCAGCACGCCTGTCTAGTTCACGATCAATTTCATTTTGTTCACGATCCTGACCGCGAAGCTTTGGTATTGTTTGTGCGGTTATTTCAGGCGATAAGAAGTCAAATTCTACGGATGCTCCTGAGGCAATAAATCCTAAGGTTGTTTCATTGGTAGGGGTTACGGCTATGGATGAAAATCCTGGTTCTGTTTCTCCTTCTTTCCATATTTTGACTTGAAGTGTTGAACCGCTAAGTTGTGCCTTCATGCGATACCATGCACCGACTTCAAATGCAGGGCCTGATAGAGTTCCTTGATACCAGTTGTCGTTGAAAGTTTCTAGCGTGGTGTCATGTTCATACAATCCTATGGTTGATGGGGATTCGGCCAGTGTTTTTTTATATACAAACATTTTAGCCAAATGTGCATGGTTGATGATTGTGTCAGATGATGCATTTAGTTCTTCAACTGTTTCAAATGGTTCTCCACCCAGATATAAACCAATGTGATACGTGCTGAGCACATACTGTGCTTGCCAACGAACCTCCACCTCTGCAAGACTAGATACAGACGTTACGACCTTCTGAAGGAACCAGTATTTGGATTCAGGTGAGCTTGATGCAGTGTCATCGGCCGGTTCTACCGTTGAAGGAGATACTGCAATTTCTTGGCTATATGACTTCCTGCCGTCATTATAGACCGTGAATCCTTGCCCTGGATTCAAATCATTGACTCTTGTTCTAAATCCATAAAGTGAACCGACATCGGCTGGGATTGCGCCGGTATTTTGATCAGCCGTTAATAACGCAATGTTATAAGCACGAAGATTCTGTGCGAGCTGGCCCTTCGTGCTTTCATAGCGGTTTCCAAGAAATCCTTGATAGAAGCCAAGAGATCGTTCCATGTTACTGATTTGTGCGCCATATTTTTTATCAAGTTCATCTGCCATCACCTGTTGCAAATGAATCATGGTGCTCTCAGTATTGTTGATGAACGTTTCATAATTGGCGACAAATGCATGCTGTTCTTGTTTGCGCTCTAATGCGGCTTCATCTTGTTGTCCTCCACCGATTGCGCCAAAAACGCCAAAGGCTGCATCAAGTGTAAGGCCGATACCAAGGATCAGTGGGCCTCCTCCAAGTGCGATCGTAATCACTGCGAATTCTATGCCAAGAACAATATTGAAAAGTAGGCGCCTGTGGTCTGCTGCCCAGGCGGCAGATTTAGATCGCTGCCACGCATCTACAATATTTTGTCCCTCTACTACAGTGTGATACAAAGTCTCCAAGCCCCTTACGACGTCTAGAATGACATCTAAGATATAATTTGTAAGGTAGGCGATAAACTTGATTGCATCCTGAAGAATATCTAATAACTTATCTCCTATGAACGTGAGACTGCTGAGAATTGCGACACCCATGTCTTCGACAATATTTTTAAAATTATTTCCCCATTCGCCGAGGCTTTGTTCGCCAATTATGACTTCAATTCCTCCAACTAGTAGGTTATTAACGATGCGTATAGTGTCAAAGCCAAGCCTAAAAACCGTGCCGTGAAGTTTCATGACGCCACCCGTTACACCCTCAATGGCGTCTACGACTATATCAGCTGCACTATTGAAAAGAGATTCAAATTCTGCCTGTAGAGTTGGATCTCCAAAGCCTAAAACAAAGCTTAAGCCTGCACCAACGGAGTGTAGCGCTCCTCGCTCAGCTTCCCCAAGATCATTAATAATGGCAACAATGCTATCATTTGCTTTGCCAAACGCTTTGGATGCCTCATCCATAAGTGCTTGATTGCCGGTGAAAAATCCAACTGTTCCCTTGCTAACGCCCTCCCAAGTGTCAGTAGCCCAATTTGCAATATCTCCTGGGACATCGGAAAGCGCGTCAACTGCTTCCTTTCCTCCCTCTACTATGCCATCCCAGACATCACTTAAATAGTTTTGTGGAACAACTGTTTCGTTTCGTGATGTAGATACTGATGAAAGGATAATGTCCTCATTTTCATCATCTTGGAAGGTAATAGGCTGTAGCGTTTCAGTATCATACGCAGCAATGGATCGGCGGGTGTCATTAAGCTCGCTAAGGTACACATAGTCATCGAGAGTGTAGGGCAAGATGGATGGTGTGGGGCTACTAGCTGCAAGTGCGGTCATGGTTTGCGAGAATTTATCGCGATTAAAGAGTGGATTTAATTTTTTTTGTAATGCTGCTGCCATATGAATGGCTGTAATATAATGGGCTTCGATAGCCGTCAGAGCACCAAGAGTTGCGTGGTCCGCATTTATTGAATCATCCGACGTTGTCACAAATTGTTCTGGTTGGGAAGCTGCTTGGTAGAATGGTGTTGCTATATAAACTTTGATCTGATTTGAGAGAGCCGCAAAATTATTTGCGGTTGTTGACCAGGCATCATCAGCGCAGCTTGCTGCAAGGCGTTGTGTTACTGATCGAAGCAGGACGAGATAATGTCGCATAAAGTCGATCGTATACCATGTATTGCGGCAGTCTGTTTGATGTATGGCAACATCAAGGTCGGGGAGATATTTATAGGTGCCAAGCTGAAACGAGTTTGCATTAGAGGCAATTGATTCCATTTGATTAAATAGCTGAGCAAGCGTGTATTTGATATATGTTTGCCATATAGCTGATGCTTTTACCTCATCGGCGGTGATGGTTAATTGCGCAAGCGTAGTATTGAGTTGTTGTTGCGCAGTAGAGATAGCCTCATTCCAAGTTGTTTGTTCTGTAGCGGCCGAGTTGTTTTTACCAATTGTAGCGATTTTAAGTGCACGCAAAGTGGTTAAAATTTCCTGTTTTTGTGACTCAGACCCTTTTTCATATTTAGCCAGTGTTTCTAAAAAAGCATAAAACGATTTTACATACATTACTGTGATGGGATCGGTCGCGGCAAGATTAACTCCTCCTGATCCAAAAAACTGGTCGAGTTTATCCGCGTTGAGCGAATCTGAAAGTTGAGTATATCCAGCAAATGCTGTATTCAGAGCATTATTGAGAGTTGCGTCAGATAAAGAAAGATCTTGGTTTTCTTGTGAAAATAACAAAAGCGTGCTGGCAAGCGGTATTATAAGGGATAGTTTTTTCATGACGAGCTCCTTTGCTGTAGCTTCGTTGTTACCAGCGTCTTAAAGGTATCAAGTTGATTTTGCGTATAGCGAAGCTCTTCTGGTTTTTTTACTGTGAATTCTGCTACACAACCGGGCGCCATAAATCCTATACCTCCATACAAAAATCCAAACTGTTCTAGGTTGTTGATGGTTGTATATTCAAGCGGTTCATTTGCTTGGGTTTCTTGTTCTGTGGCTCCCTGTTCCCACACTTTAAACGATACTTGGTTTGCTGCAGTTCGTATTTTGAAGATAAGTCGTAGAGTTCCTTCGTTTAATTTTTGTAATTGTTCTTCAGTGAGGACCTGGAAAGCTTGTGACTCAGGTTCGACTAATTGTTTGATTGGTGTGGTTATAGATAACCCGTCTGCAGTGTTACGAATAATTGTTTGCGCAAAATGAACCGATGCTGCTGGAACATTGTTTATGTTGGTTCCATATAATCCGAGTAGTCTGTATTGACGCATACGCTCTGGGCTTCCTGATAACCAACGAGCTTTATTGAACATTATGCCGAGGCAGAATGGATATGAGACGCGATGCGGGGTGCATGCAATTTCAATCTCATAGCCGTTAGATGCTGTGACATATTCTGAAAAGATCGAATTATTTTGCGCGTATTCTGGGCTCTTAGGATCACTTTGATCAAAGAACGTTTGTAGTTGTGTTTGTATAAATGAATTTGTTGATTCATTAAATTGCCAGTCTCCACAACGTGATACGTTATACCAGCTATAACGACCGCTTGGAGTAAACATTGGTGAGTGTGCAAACGCTTTATCCAAATTGATTTGATCGATCAACATCATTTGTTTTGGTAGAGCGATATTGAGAGACTTATCTAATGTCATAAGTTGTCGTTCTACTGTAGAACCGCTAGCTTCGTATTGTGCTTCAAGCTGTTCTTGTGCTGCTGCAAAATTACCTGCAAGTTGAGCAAATATCGTTTCTTGTTCAACCTGTGCATCATCTATGAACGTGTCGAAGTTTTCTTCGAGGGTTTTACGTTTTTCATCTATGACAGCAAACTCATCCGCGTCTTTTTGATCTTCCCATTGTGTTAGCATGCCAAGAGCCATTCCAACAGGGAGATACGCTATGATGATGCTAATGGGATTATGAAGAATCTTGCTCATAAGGGTTGGCATTGCTTGAGTAGCTACATCTCGAATTATTGTTCTTTGGAGAGCTTTTTCAACCCAGCTTGTTCCCATATGTTCAAGTGCAGCTTCTACCGATGTTCGCATCTCGGCAATTGCTGCGGATCTGGCAAGTTGTTTTGCTGCTACTTTCTCCGCGACTTCCTTTGCGGCTTCTCGCGCGGCAGCGTATGCCGCCTTTAGTACGGTTCTTCTGATAGCAAGTTCTCCTACAAATGCAGCAATTTTCCCCGCGGCTTCAACCAGAATTGCTCCTATACCCTGTACAATCACGATCTCATTGCGTGGTGCGATAGGCGTTTCTGGAATGGTATAGTGATAAACAAAAAACGATGTTCCAAGGACTACGGTGAGGGATGCAGCTAGTACTTTTTTCTTCATCTATGTTCCTAACTACTCATACGTAAGATAATGCCTTCAGTTTCCGGCTTGAGAATATTGAGGCCGATCAGTGCGGTGAAATCTCCAAGACATCCACGGGTTACCTTAATAATGTCGTCAGGAGAGTTGAGCCATGTAGGCTGTCTTAATAACTCTTGTTCGAAGATTGCATTTCCAGAAGGCATGTTAACAAATAAAGCTTGTGCTCCTCCTTGACTACTTATTTCATTTCCTTGACTGTCCTTAAAGAAGGCAACCCTAAATGGCAGTTCGGCATTTGTTGCTGCATTCCGTGCATGTGTTCCTTGAACAGCAGCGGTGACGTATTGTACGGGCCAGTCTATGAGTTGAGATGTTGTAGGAATATTTTCAATAAGCAGAGGAATGACTCGTACGGCACGGATAGTTCCTTGTGATGGAAAGAAAAATTGAGGTACAATTGGTTTATTTTGTTCTTGATACGATTTGACTAATGTTCTCATGGATGTCATATCGCGTACTAGTTCATTTTCTCCAAGATATGCTTGCGCTGTCGGTTTTTGTAAAATGAGATTGGTGTAGGTTCTAAAGAGGTTGAAGTAAGTGCCAAAGATTTGTTTATAAGCCGCCTGTTTATTTTTAACTGCTTCTCGTGTTGGAGCATCTAAGTTAAGGCCCGTTTCCATAGTAGCATCGTCGATTGTAAGAAGTGTCAGGTTCACATTTGTGTCATTGTGAAGGATGGTTTTGCCTGTAAAAGCCGCGATCGATTTTGGAAGAGCTGAAAAGAGCGCTTGAGAAAATTTATATGACTGTGCATCAACAATGTTAATTAAGTGCTCAACAATAAGAAATTTTTCGTTGAATGCGTATTGTTGTTCATAGGTAACGAATGTATCAAGAGTATCAATTTTGGTGAGGATAAAAGTTGCAAGTATTTTTTTTAGATGACTGTATAGTTGGCGCAAAACAGTTGTATACATCTGCTTTAGATACACATAAAAAATTGGATCTTGAGCAACACTTGTTTGCAGTGATGAGAATGATGATGCAAGCGAGCCGTTATTTGGGAAAAATTGTGATGCGGACGGGTAATTATTTTGAAACAGGTTTGGAATATCTGAAATGCAAAATCCACCCCCAATGGCCATCATACCAAACTGGGCGGCAAATGGAGTATTGTATCGGTTATCGTCATTTTTCTTTTCTAAGGTTCCATCGGGACGTGCAAGTGCATTCAGTAGTTGAGCATCAGTGAATGCTCGCGTTGTGCTGCCCGCCTGCTCTTCTTGTTGATCAGTTGGAGTAATGTCATTTGTATCAATGTCGTCCATCGATGGACCGTCATCGAGTGCTTGTATTAGGGCACCGTGCAATGCACAGTAGGCAAGCACGAAAATCCATCGCTTCATGTATATCTCTCCTTATGCGGAAGAAAAATCACACATAGGGTAGCCAATGATCTTTTTAAGAATCAATAGCTGTGTAAATTTACCTCTCCTTCAAAAAATATTATAGTTGCCTCAACATATCAGGAGACATCATAGATGTGGAGTATTCATGGTTAATAGATTCAGATTAGTTTTCATGATGGGTGGATTACTTCTTACAGGATGGGTTGGATATCGTACGTATCATTATTTTTTTGATGATACCACGCCTGCGGTGATCCTCGATGGAATAGATGCAGAAAAATATTGCGCCGGCAATCTACAATGTATTGTTAAGGGTTCAGACAGCTATAATGTTGCTAATCTTTCTATATGGTTAGATGATGTTCCATTGGTAACTAAGTTTCGTATTAATAAAAAAGCATTTGAGCACCCATTTACCATTAATACACATGCACTCAATAATGGAGTTCATAGATTGCGGGTTGAAGCAGTAAACGGAACGTACCGTCACAATCGGAGCGTTCATGATTATTCCTTTAGTGTTGATAATCAACCTCTCCAGGCAGCGTTTGTTCGTCCCGAATCGGACCTAAAGGTATTTCAGGGAAGAACGCTTCATCTTCAATTTCAAGTCAACAAGCCTATTAAAGATGCTCGCGTGAAGCTCCTTGCTCAAGAGTTCAAGTGTTATCCCGAATCACAGGGCTCTTCAATCTACGAGGCCTTCATTCCTATTGATTGTGAAGAGCAGCCTAATGAATACTTACTTGCCCTTGAGATTGAGGATCATGTTGGTAACTCGCAGACGCTGGAAAACAAATTTCAAGTGCTCATGTTTCCATTTAAAAAGCATACCGTTCGCGTTGACTCAGGCAAGGTTCAGCAGGAGGAAAAGTTAGGTAAGGATGATAAAGAACTTCGTGAACTGATTGCACAATGCTGCTCGCAGTCACCACAAGAAAAACTGTGGCGAGGTGCGTTTATTACACCGCTTGAGATGACAACACAGACAGCAGATTTTGGCTCGATTCGCACTACAGTTGAAAAGGGTCGGTACATGCATAAGGCTGTCGACATCATTGGCCAACCTAAAACGGTGGTTTGGGCATCGCAAGATGGTATTGTTATTGCCAAAGATCGTTTCGTTCAATCAGGTAATACCGTTGTGGTCGATCATGGATGTGGTGTAATGTCCTTATATTGTCATTTAGACAAATTTGCGACTCTTAATGTGGGTGACCACGTGAAGAAAGGTAACCCACTAGGTATTATGGGAAAGACAGGTTTTGCGACGGGTGATCATCTCCATTGGGAACTCGTTATTAACGGTATTCCGGTTGATCCGATGCAGTGGACGAAGCAAAATTTCTAAAAATTTCACACGGTTTAGATCTGATAATTCCATCTCTTAGGTATGGGGGTGGACAAAGATCTTTTTTCAAGTTAAGACTAGTTGTAAGCGATTCGGCATAAGACGGGTGTGGTTATGCAGATGTTTTTCGTACTTAGGGTTCTCAGGGAAATCACCTTCAAATTATAAGTAGGGAAGCATGTATAGCGACGGCGTTTGTGCGGGAATATTATGAGGACACATGATGAGATATCAACCCTTTCTTTTTGTTGCATTGTTAACTGGTGTTGCATGCGCTGATCGAATTATTGAGGTTGATACTAATATTGAGACAGACCTTACATTGGCGCACCAACAGCAGTCCCTGTTTCAATGTGTGTTTTCTTCTATTGTTCCAGAGGAAGAAGTGCCGAATTTTTCACCGACAGACTGGTCGTTCTTGTCAGAATATATGAGCTGTCTTTCAGAGAGCGCACTTGAAGAAGTGGTGGGTAACGCTTATGCGGAAGTAAGGGAGTTTGTTTCAGTTATTACTGAATCATATGAGGCGAAATGGAGACGCATGCTCATGCAGCAGGCGTATGCCATTATGGTGAGGTAGCGAGGATAGTAGTGATGTTATGTATTTCATATCTCAAAATAACAGAGTGTATTCATATCTCATTCGAATGTCACAGCCAGTATGGTATGTGTTAACAATCGGATGTGGTCTTCTGTTGAGCTTGGTGTGGTGGAAGAGTTGGTATGAGCCGCTTTCGTCTAAAGAGACAAGGTTCCACGGAGAATATAAAACGCTTTTACAGCAACAAGATGCCTTTGCACGTATTCAGCATGCGAATAAAAAGCTCAAAGATGAAGTTACTTCCTTAGAGGTTTCGATTACTGATTATCTTGCCCATGTGCATCCTCATGAAATTACTCTCAAAAAATTTATCGACAAAGCACTTGAAGCAGGGCTAACTTTGATTTCCTATGCCCCGAAGGAAAGTATTGCGACCAAGTGGTACATGATTCATGAAGTCGAGGCTGGGCTTATTGGTTCATATGAAAATATCGTGCGGCTTTTGCATGTTCTTTCTATTCGCCAAGATTTGCTGGTAATCAAGTCGTTTTCTATTCGTAATGATGGCGACAAGTTGTACTTGTATTGTACCATTCGTGTAAGTGAGGGGTTAGTATGAAGTATCGGATAGTCCTGGTGTGTTTCATGAGTGCAGCTATTGCTTGTAGTGATATGAAAGAGCATGTATTGCCGCTTGAGCTTGGTAATACACAGCGGGATCCGTTTGTATGGTCTACGGCTAAAGGAAAAGAGTCTTCCAAAGAAATCATACAAGAGGAACCTATTGTTAATGCGCAGCTTGAGCCGGAGGTAAGGGTTATTGAAAAACCAGCATGGCGCGTGTTCGGAGCTGCTACAACAAAACGAGATGCATACGCGTTATTGCGAGATGGTGATCACCAGCGGCTCGTAGAAGCCGGTGCAGATGTTGGTGGTGGATGGAGGGTATCGGAAATTACCACTCATAAAATCATGTATGTACATGAGACAGGAGAGCAATGGATCGTTGGAGTCTAATTGTTATAGCATGCTCTATCGGTGTAGGAGTGCATGCTTCCTCAGAAAAGACCTATGATGCGGAAATCATCTGCCAGCTGTCTAACATATTCAAGCATAAAGGCCTGGCAGATTGTAGGTTGACCTTGGTATCACAGCCGGGAAATATCAATGAATGTTTGACCCTACTACGTGCTGCATCTGGTCAGGATATTATGATAGACCAGCATCTTGCAGGAGAGTGCGGGGCATTTCACTTCTCTGATAAGACGGTAGGCGAAATACTAGACGTGATTTGTTCAAGTTACTCACCGCGTCTAGCACTGGTATCACAAAGTGGCGTATGGCGCTTGGTTGCATACGATGCTGCATATGAACACTTGAAATCGCAACAAAAAACACAACTGATTCAAAGAGTGTTTTCGTTAAAACATGCACGATGCGATGATGCATTTATCGAGAAAGTGCAAACAATCTGGAATCTTATTATTAGAGAACAAACTGATGTTGATGCGGCATATTGTACGATTGATACAGAGAGCAAGAAAATCTTTGTCAAAGCGCCTAAGAATGCATTAGCTGAATTTGAAAATTTCTTAAAAGAGATTGATTGTGCAAAACCACAGGTTCGCATCGATGCACTTGTAGCCATTGCAGACAAAAATTACGAGTATGGTCTTGGTATGAATTGGTCAGGTATCTATGACCGGCAAGCAAGTATGAATGGCAAGTTTGATCTTGCGACCGTTGGTGCAACCGCTGAAAATTATGGCATTAATTTAGTACGAAAGCATGACAGTCCTTTGACGCTTCCGCTTACGTTTGGTGGTCCGGATCTCAATATTTTGAAACTCAATGTTGAACTACATGCAGCTGAAAATGAAGATCGTGTTCGTATTTTATTAAAACCTTCAGTACTTACTAGTCATGAAGAAACTGCAGAGATTCTTATTGGTAAAAGCTTTCCTATCAAAAATATTATAAAAAAGGGCGATGATAAGGCCCCGCCAATTCATACTATCGAATACAAGGACATTGGCACTATCTTGAACGTAAAACCATCTGTGAGCCCGAACCAACAAACAGTTCTTTTGGATATTTGGGTTGAAGACTCTGCTGTAGCCAGTCTTGCCTCTGCTGATCAGGCTCCTATCATCAAAACCATTCGAACAAAAAATAAAGTATTGCTTAAGAGTGGGCAAACGACAGTAATCGGTGGTTTGATGTTGAATAAACAGGAGCATACGAAGGTTGCTATCCCGGGGCTTGGTAAAGTTCCGTTACTCGGGTGGATGTTTAAGCATGATAAAAAAATAAAAGAAGATAGCGAGCTGTTGATTTTTATTACACCAACAATTGTGTAACTAAAAAATGGGTTTGAAAAAAAGCCCTTCAACTTAAGAACTAAGCTGAAGGGTTAGGGGGGTGAACAATACTTTTTGTGGTATTGTTCGTTCAGGGACTTTGTTAAATTTTTTCAAATCTGGGAAATCCTAGCAACCGCGATATGGGTTGTCAAGCATGCAGCTTGGGGGGGTGTGTCAGGGTGTAGATGTGCCCCCTGGGAGCTTTTTTTTAAGGTTAGCCTGCCCACATTATTCAAGTGCATCCAGGTTTGAAAAGTTTATAATTTCATTATGGAACCATGAGCAAAAGCGTCTTACGGTTTTTTGTAAATTGATACGTTCATGGGAATCATGCAATTGTGGTTCTACTGTGGTAAAAAATCGATTCATGTCTCGCCTCATAGTATCTACGGCACGTCGCTTGTAATGATTATTCCCACCGCGATAATACATATAGCCCAGTAGGTATTCACATTGACGTTCAAGATGCTGAAGCGTTTTAGCTAATGATTCCTGACAGTATGATTGGTCAGCCTCAGAGATGTTGTACTGTGCGTAGCATGATGTGTAGTGATCGAGGGTACCAAGCAATTTATTGATGCGAGTTTTTTCTTCAAGAAACAATGTTACTGCATCGTACGGACTACATTTGCCAAGCAGTTCTCGATATAACTCAGATATGCCAAAACGGTAAGCAATTGTAGCAATGGCGGTTCCCAAAGCAAATTTTCTAAGGGCAGTGCGTGTTTCATCAGTACTCCAAAACCAGGGTGTAAATTTACGTCCAGATGGATCAGAGGCATCAAAAATAGCTACCAATTTTCTAAGATATTCGACCATAAGATCTTGGGCATTATCATGATGATGAACGTTTTTTGTTGTTGTATCTCCGGCATTTCCAAAAATACTTTCATATCCTGCATACAAAACAGCAGTGACCATGGCGGTATTGAAGCTTGTTTTGAGCAATGTTTTCGTTAAGACGATTAACCGGATTTTTTCTTGATGTGCACGAATTGAGCGCATGTTAATGCGTGCATTCGCTTGTTGTGTACACAGAGAGGCAAGGCATACAGTAAGGATTAAACTTCGTTTGATCATCCCGATTCTCCCTAAAAAAGCTCATTAATTAAAGAATTGATTTCTTTTGTCGTAATGGGCGACATTGCTCGATAGAATGTTTCGTCATATTCGCGTGTTTGGACCACAACCGGCATTGCAGCGGCATGTCCAAGGATCAGTGCTTGTTTCTTGGTATCCAACGACGACAAGATAGATCGTAGATTTGATGCATTATTAACACCACTTAGCACGCCTTGTATGTCTTTTTCGTCATTGAGTTGCGCAATGATCTTAGTTCCGATTTGCGATAAGACCTCCTCATCGATACCAGAAGGCCGCTGATCAACGATTAAAAGCGATACGTAATACTTTCTCATTTCACGAGCAATGGTGCCAAAGATAGTTTGGCGAGCTGCAGATGGGCTCAAAAATTTGTGTGCTTCTTCTATACATATCATCAATTTTTTCGGCTCATCACTTTTATTTTGTGAACCCAAGAACTTTTCGGTTCGTTCAATGTATTCACTATGGATTCGTCGTGTCAGAATATTGGCAATTAACAAATAACAGAAAGTTGAAGTATAGTTGCCAAATTCCACAATGATGTTGATGCCTTTATTGATATAATCCATCATGCGATCAATAACAGATTGGTCTTTATATGCTCCACCAGGATGCATTGGCTTGAAGAAGGGAAATCGTTCAATGCGTTTTAATTTTCTATACAATGCAGCAATTGATTCTGGATGTGCACCAAGTTCTTGTGCAAATTCCTTTAGATTGTCTCCCTGTTCGAGTAAAACTTGTAGCCAATCTTTTTTATAGCGTGTTGCGATCAGATAGGCTGCTTCAAATGCTGTCGAGTGAAGGTTGAGTTCATTTTGTAGAGAAAGAATATCTTCAACATGAATGGCTTGGTACGGAATTACAATTTCAAAATCAGGGCTTCCACCGCGGCGACGTGTTGATTCTGGATCTAAAGAAAAAATGGCAACACGATCAGGAAAGAGTGTTTTGAGTCCCTTTACGAAATGCTGAGTAGGCCCTTCTTTGCGTGCTTGTAATCCGTATTCACTGTGCATGTCGAAAATAAGATTGACTGCTTTTTCGTTTTTAATAAGACCTGCCAATACCAAGCGCGTTAAGAATGTTTTACCTGTACCAGTCTTTCCGAAAATACCATTGCTGCGTTCAGTTAGTTTTTCTAAATCAAGACAAACAGGAGTTGTCATATCTAATGGACATCCAATATTGAAATAACGCTGCGATGGATCTGCTTCATCACCAAAGATGAGAGCGACGTCCTGATGGGTTGCTTCGTATACATGAGAAAAATGTGGAGGAATTGTCTTAACAGGCATCTTTGTATTTTGTTGATCGAGCATCAGCATTGGTTTAAGAGTTGCCGTTGCATAAATGTCTTTTTTATACAAAATATTTTTTAATAATGGTTCATCAGGTTCTGGCGGGAATAGTAAAATATCGGGAGATGAGACTTCAAGACGCAGGTCTGTAATGAGCGAAAAGAACCGATGTGTGCTCCCAGAGACGCACACAAATTTTCCTGTTTTGATATCTTCAAGATGTGTTTCAGGACTAATGCGAATCACAAACCCTTCGGTTAATGATCCAGATATGACATGACCTACTACCTTTTTCATGCAGGAAAGCATAAATCAAAGATAGACAATTGCAACTACGTAAGATAGGTATCTAATCGCTTAAACCAACCGGGTATAAATTGTTGTTCGTTTCGTGTCGGAGGAGCATGGACGACGCGTTCTTGTAAAACATCTTTAGCATTGGTTACAAAGTCTTGGAGCGCCGTTTTTGTGTTTATGCCATTCATTTTTTGAAGAATCTGTAATAAGCCCCATCCATGTCCGTGATACTGCTCTTTTAGTTTAATACCGATACCTTTAAAATTTACGTAGTCAACAAGGGCATAGATTCCATTTGGTGCTTGTGCTACACGGTAAAATTGTTGTTTGATATGAGCGCGTTTAGCGCGAGGGAGACTTTCGATCATGATAGGTACTGCATCGATCATACGTTGCACGATAAATGCTGCCTGAGCTTCAAATGTGTTTTTTAAAAATACTCGCAACTCTTTCATGCGCTTGCTATTGAAGTCTCGCATAAATGCATCACGTGTTTTCCAGGGGCAGGGGGTTTGTGGTGTAAGCCACGATGGTAGACTAATGCCCTTATTTTGCATGAAGGATAAGACAAGTGGAAATCCTTCAGAAAACGGACATGATGTCCCTTGGGGGCACCAAATAAAATGTCCGATGCCAAGCGATGGGAATTCTTCAGCCTGATGCCAAAAGGTGAGATTATCCTCTTTTCCGCCACACTCATTCTGCCAAATCTTATAGCCAATGTTGCGAGCTTGATCTTTCGAAATAATGAGTTGTTCTCCATGTATTAGGGGGGACGCAAGCATAGTTGTTGCGTAGAAAAGAGTAAGCTTATACTTCATCACTGATTCTCCTTAATATCAGCATGTAGTGTAAAAAAATGGAATAGAGGAATACAAGGATTCTGGTTTATTGGTCGAGTAAAACCATGGCGTTCTCACGAGTTATTTTTATGACCCCGCTAGTGATATCAATAATTTCTTGTTTACCACTGTTGAGCCATATAATGAATCGTGATTTCTCTTTGAGGGTAAGTACTTCGGGAACGTGATCTTTTTTGACAACAAAATTACCTACAGGTGTATCGAATTCTATCCATGCAGCATGATAGGTTTGTTGTATGGTTGGGCCAAGAATAATGACTTTCATGATGACTATTCCTCAAGCATTTTTGCTTTTTGGATTGCATCTTCAAGCGTGCCAACCATATAAAACGCTTGCTCAGGAAGATGGTCAAATTTCCCACTTAGAATTTGCTCAAAATCCTTGACGATTGTTTCTCGGTCGAGGAACGCGCCAGGAATACCACTGAATGTTTCCGCAGTAAAGAGAGGTTGTGTTAAGAATTTTTGTATGCGTTTTGCTCGTTTAACAACTATTTTATCTTCTTCGGCAAGTTCATCAACGCCAAGAATGGCGATGATATCTTGAAGCTCTTTGTATCGCTGAAGAATGTTTTGTACTTTGCGGGCGACATTGTAGTGACGATCTCCAACAACCTGAGGATTTAACCCCTTTGATGTTGATGCTAATGGATCAATTGCCGGATAGAGTCCAAGTTCAACAAGTTTTCGTGATAAAACAGTACTTGCATCAAGGTGCAAGAATGTTGTTGCGGGAGCAGGATCAGTGATATCATCCGCAGGAACGTAGACTGCCTGAATAGAGGTAATTGCACCGTTAATTGTGTTGGTAATGCGCTCCTGAAATATTCCCATTTCTGATGCGAGGGTTGGTTGATATCCTACCGCAGATGGCATACGGCCTAAGAGTGCTGAGACTTCAGAACCTGCTTGCACAAATCGGAAGATATTGTCTACAAATAGCAGCACGTCTTTTTTTTCCTGATCTCTGAAATATTCCGCCATAGTGAGCCCTGTGAATCCAACGCGAAGTCGTGCTCCGGGCATTTCTCCCATTTGGCCAAATACCAGGGCCGTTTTATCTAGTACCTTGCTTTCCTTCATGGAAAGCCATAATTCATTCCCTTCACGGGTCCGTTCACCAATACCCGTAAAGACAGAAACGCCGCCATGTTCAATAGCAATATTTCGAATAAGTTCCATAACTAGAATGGTTTTCCCAACGCCTGCGCCGCCAAAGAGACCAATCTTTGATCCTTTGATATAGGGGCACAAGAGATCAATAACCTTGATACCTGTTGTTTGAATTTCATTTTCAATTTTTTGTTCAATAAATTTCGGTGCATCTCGATGAATGCTCCACCGTTCTTTTGTGATAACCTGTGCGCCATTATCAATTGTTTCTCCCAGCACATTAAAAATGCGGCCTAGTGTTTTAGGCCCAACGGGGACTTTAATAGGGGATCCCGTATCTTTAACTATAAGGCCCCGTCTAATACCAAAGCAGCTTTCTAAGGCAATGCACCGGACAATGCCGTCACCCAGTTGTTGGGCAACTTCTACGCTAATACGATCTTTCTCTGGCATATCGTGTGGAGGAAATTCAACATGTAGTTCGTTTAAAATGGCAGGAGTCTTATCTCTCGGAAATTCAACATCAATAATGGTTCCGCTGATGCGGATGATTTTGCCTTCTGTGTAAGGAGGTGATGATGGTCGAGGAGAGCTTGTTACAGAGGTGGGAGTTGTCATACAGTTTTCCCTTTACGCATTCTACTGACAAAAAGGCTAATTCAATTGCGCATCTTTCGCAAGAACATTGTGTTTCAACAGTGCCATACGGTACACTGCAGGCATCGTTATTCAATAGGAGTGAGGGTAGCATGAATAAAAAGATTGTTCCGATTTTGATTAGTATTGTTCTTAGTCTCTGCGGTATTTTATATGTAACACGATCGTGGCGCAAAATAGAAGTATGCCCTTCTCCGGGAGCATCTATTGGAACCGTGGTCATTTGGAATAAAACCGATCAGCAAGTCGAACTTTCTCTAAAACAGATTCGTCATGAAGCACAAACTATTGTGGTTAATAAATGTATTCGCGCGTGTATGACGGTTCTTACCAAGGATGAGTCATCCAGCGAGGTGGATCCGATATCTCATTTATATGTGACCTATGATGGCAAAAAGTACCGATTCAATGACACAGATATGTTGAATGCATTTCCCAATAAGAAAGGTGACAAACCAGATACCAAAATTCCTACCCGTAATTTTGTTCTTTTTGTTATCTCTGCGGGTGTTGGCGAATGGGAAAATGTAAAAAGACGTCTTGAGGCTGATGGAAAAGAATTGAGCGAAAAATTAAACTACCTCGTACTCAGCAACTATCATAAACTTGCCCATCCTTGGGATGACGATGCGGTTCTTTCTATTGTAAAATTACACTAAGAACGCCGGAAAGCTTGTAATAGGTTGCAATCTACCGTTTGCGCTCGGCGCTCGAGTTCATCCATGGTTAGTAGGCCCGTTTTTGCATCCATGTGCTCTACAGTCGAAGCGGCGTTGATAACGCCATGTCGGATGGCTTCTTCAAGCGATTTTCCTGCTGCTAATGTTCCTACAAAACTTGAACCAAATGCGTCGCCAGAACCCAATGTATTTACGACAGGCACAGGAATGCTTGGATGAAAATATATCTTGGCATCGTGTGCCACATAGACGCCTTCGGCGCCGTTAGTAACAACAACAGTATGAGGTCCTAGGCTTAGTGCTTCAGTGAAGAAGTCTTGTAGACTAAAAACATTTTCTCCAATCCGATGATGCGAAAGAAGGGTGGGCAATTTGTTTGAAGATGCTTCTTTGAGTTTAATAAGTCGTTGTTTGAGCTGATTATTGTTTTGTGCCATAGAAGTAAGGAGCAGTTGAGCCTCAGACGCATTTAGAATCAAAATATCTATATACGGGAGAGATTTTCGGAGCATGTGTGCACCTGCTGTTAGCTGGCTTCCTCCAGGATTATTTGCGACAGGAATGTTATGCCGTTTTGCTTCCTGAACAATCGTTATAAGGTGGTGTGCTGAATCTCCACTCAACGAGGTGATATAGAGCTGATCACATGTCTTTAACAAAGAGAGTGGGAGCTCTTGATTTGTTATATGAGCATTGGCTCCACGGTATGCAAAAATGATCCGATCTCCTGATGGAGCAGGAATGATAAATGAGACACCTGTCCCATATTGATCTGTTTGGACTATATGATCTGTGGGGATACCGGCGGATGTTAGTCGATTAAGAACGTAGGCGGCCTGTGTATCGCAACCTAATTTGAAAAAAGGGGTGACATCGAAGCCCAAGGTTTTAAAGGCAAAGGAGGCGTTATTTGCGCCGCCTCCTGTTTCATAGGCTATACGTTCTACTTCGATTTTGCTTCCCTCTTTGAGCATGATGTACTCAAAGAGACCTTCGGGCGTAGCAATATTTTGTGTTTCAGCTCCCGTGTGAAGGATGAACACATCTTGCGTTGCGCCACCAATGGTTACTATGTTCATTACTTAGATTTCGACTTCTTTTCCTCAGGCCCAGGATTCAATACTCGTTTTATAACTTCTTCGGCAGTGTTGACAAAAATGACCTCTATATCTTGTACGATATCTTCCAATCCGACAAGATCATTTTTGTTTTTCAATGGAAGAATGATATGAGGTACGCCATTACGTTTTGCTGCGAGTATTTTTTCCTTAACGCCACCAATTGGCATAACATCACCGCGTAAATTAAGTTCGCCAGTCATGGCAAACTTTGCATTAATTGGTCGATTGGTGAGTGCGGAAAGAATTGACGAAAGCATCGTGATACCGGCGGATGGACCATCTTTTGGTACCGCTCCTGCAGGGACGTGAATATGCAGATCATTGTGCGTGAATGTTTTTAGTTCGATGCCAAACTCTTTTGCGTGGGCTCGAGCATAGCTGAGCGCTGCTTGAGCTGACTCTTTCATGACATCCCCAAGCTGACCCGTGAGGATGAGTCGTCCGCGACCCGGCATTAATACAGCTTCGATACGAATCATTTCGCCACCAGCAGATGTCCAAGCAAGGCCATTGGTGATACCAACAAGATCAGTATGGTTTACATCGTCTTCAATAAATTTTCTTGGTCCAAGATACTTTTCGATATTTTCTTTATTGAAGGCTGGATTGTTTTTTGTTTCAACATAGGAGCGGGCTGCTTTTTGGAAAAGTTTACGCACGGTACGTTCGAGCTGTCGTACGCCGGCTTCTCTTGTATAGTTCATAATCAAATCTAGAAGTACATCATCTGCTACATCTATGTTCCCTTTGAGACCGGAGTCCTCAAATGCTTTTCTGACAAGATGCTGTTTTGCGATTTGCATCTTTTCTTCATGCGTGTAGCCAGAAAGATGAATTACTTCCATACGGTCACGGAGAGGATCTGATACGGAATCAATATTATTTGCTGTGGCAATAAAGATTACTTTAGAAAGATCAAATGGAACACCAAGGTAGTTGTCATAGAATGATTTGTTTTGTGCAGGATCAAGGACTTCGAGCATTGCTGCTGAAGGATCGCCTCTAAAGTCGGAACCAAGTTTGTCAATTTCATCGATGAGAATAATAGGGTTAAGCGATCCTGCTTTCTTAATGGCCTGGATGAAGCGTCCTGGCATTGCGCCTACGTACGTTCTTCTGTGTCCACGGATTTCTGCTTCGTCTTTTACACCACCAAGGGAAATACGTGCGAACTTTCTTCCCAAACTGCGTGCAATGGATTTACCAAGTGAAGTTTTACCGGTTCCCGGAGGACCTGCAAAACACAAGATTGGAGTGTGTCCGTCTTGGTTGAGATTTTTTACTGAAATAAAGTCCAGAATTCTATCTTTGATATCTTTGAGACCATAATGATCCTCATCAAGAATTTGCTTAGCATTGTTGATGTCCAGATTATCTTTCGTTGATTCATTCCATGGGAGTGAAACGACGAGCTCAAGATAATTTCGTGTGACAGCTGCCTCCATCGAGTCACTTGCCATTCGTTCAAGGCGGTTGATTTGCCGTTTGATTTCTGAAGAAACTTCTTCTGAAAGCTCGAGTTCTAATATTTTCTCACGAATCTTGTCGATTTCTTCATCGTCGTCTTCACCGAGTTCCTTTTTGATAGCCTTAAGTTGCTCCCTAAGATAGTATTCTTTTTGTGACTGATTCATGGAATCGCGTGCATGATTTTTAATGCGCTCCTGTACTTCTGCAACTTCAATTTCACGAGTTAATTGTTGATAGATTTCTGAGAGAAATTCTTTTTGACTTTCACATTCAAGGAGTTCCTGTGCTCGCTCCACGGATATATTCAGGTGCGAAAGGATAAAGTCAGCTATCTTTGCAGGATCTTGTATCTTGGAGAGGATTACATGAAAATCAGGACTAAATGATTTTCCTGATGCAGCCATACGCTCAGCTAGTTCTTTAATGTTTTTAATTTGGGCATCAAGTTCCGGATCTTCATGATTTTCATCAAAAGGAAGGGCCTTGATTTCTGCAGAGAGAGTGTTTTCATCAGCACTAATATTTTGAACCTCTGCTTTGCAGATACCTTGTACCAAAATCTTTATGCCGCCTTCGGGAATACGGATCATACGCATAATGGATGCTACTGTACCGACCGAATAGAGATCCTGTGTTCCGATAGCTGCCTGTTGATCAGTAACTTGTTTTTGCGCAGCTAAAAGAAGCACCATCTTTGACTGGTCGAGTGCTTTATTGATTCCCTCGATAATGCGCTCATCAAGAACAAGGAGCGGTACTATCATGTGAGGAAAAACAACGACATCCATCGTCGGAATTACAGGTAAATGGGTTGGCAAATTCTCGTGACTTAACGCGTTTGCAACCGTTTTCATAAGATGGCCCCCTTTTTCATTCAGCTATTGTATTCTGATACTCTCTATGCGTGATGGCATAGGTACTGTGGTATTGTGTCCCTCTATCCTTAGTGTAGAGAAACTTTTTTGCGAAAAACAAGGAACTTTCATACAAGTAGGTTTTTTTTCAGAAACAGCTATTATTTTTGGATCGTTCCTTTGTCATATGCTTGAATTTTCAATCTGAGGATGATTCGTGAAGGACACAGTTTTAGAGCTTTCTCGTGTTTCCAAGTCCTTCCAAGAAGGTAAGACAATATTACGTGTTCTGGAAGAGATAAATGCGAAGTTTTTTCAGGGGAATTCATATGCAATCTCTGGAGTTTCTGGTTCGGGGAAATCGACCTTAATGCATATCATGGCGGGAATTGAATCTCCTGATGGAGGAACAGTTTTCTTTTCAGGGAAATCTCTTTCAACATTTTCTTCTCTAGAACGTTCACAGCTGTTAAATAAGCAGATGGGGCTAGTGTTTCAGAATCCATACTTAATTAAAGAACTTACTATTCTGGAAAATACTGCGCTTAAGGGACTCATTTCCGGAGAATCTCGCGATGAGAGTTATCAACGAGCACGCGTGTTGCTTAAACAAGTTGGTCTTGCGTCAAAAGACCATACATATCCTGGCGCATTGTCAGGAGGACAGCAGCAACGGGCGGCTCTTGCAAGGGCGCTCTTTCATAGGCCGACAGTAATTCTGGCAGATGAACCAACGGGCAATCTTGATAAAGCTACTGGAAAATCAATAATTGACCTTCTGGTTGAGCATCAAAAAAGCGATGGTTCAGCACTCGTTATATGTTCTCATGATCCATATGTTCTTGATACTATGGAGCATGGGTATGTCTTGAGCGGAGGGTTATTGCAAAAAATTAAAGGTTAGCTTGATGTAATGCTAGTTACCATGATTATGATCATATGGTATAACAAGTAGCATTCTATCGTGGGGGTATGAGGCGCATCTTTTCATGTTCTTAAATATGGCATCAGCAAGGAGTTGCAATGAGCAATGTACTGCATAAAAATTCAATTGTGCAAAAGACGATGGAAGTGGCCGGATCTACGTTGTTAAGTCGAGTCTTAGGCCTAGCGCGGAGTGTGCTTCTTGTGCGATATTTGGGGGCAGATGTTGTTGGTGAAGCCTTCCGTGCGGCGTACAAATTACCCAATATGCTTAGACAGATTTTTGCAGAGGGAGCATTAAGTGCTGCGGTCGTTCCTACCTTTGTTGCAAACCTTAAACGCGGGGATAACAAGGAAAAGCTCGGCAGCTTAATGTCATTATCATTTTTAGTCTTTGAGGGGACTGTATTATTGCTCTGTGTTCTTGCCATGTGGAAGGCGCAGTGGGTAGTGCATTTTTTTGCACCCGGATTCCCCGAGGCGAAGATGGAGATTGCGATTCGGCTCTTTCGCATCTTGATGCCGTTTATTTTTTTTATTTCCAGCAGTGCGTTGCTTGCAGGTGCGTTGCAGTCGCTACATCATTTCTGGGTTCCAGCTCTATCGCCGGCATGGCTTAATGTGGTCTTTATTACTGCGCTTTTGTGCGGCATTTATGCAGGGTATTCAGTTGAATTCTTATGTGGTGCGATTCTATTTGGAGGATTTATTCAATTGCTGGCCCATGTAGTGGTGTATTTCCGCTTAGGAATGGGTTTTTCTGGAATAACAGATTACGCTTTGAAGAGTTTTAAAACTCTTCTCGCTAAATTTGTTCCTGCGATGTTGGGAATGAGCGTCTTGCAGTTCAGTGTTATCGTAGATAGTCGTTTTGCTTCATATTTACCTCATGCGTATACCTTAATGGAGATTGCTTCAGGATTTTTAAGAATACCCGTTGGTGTCTTTGCGGTTGCGTTTTCAACCATTCTTTTGCCACATTTTTCTAGAGTGCAGACCTATGCCCCTAAGCGTCTTAGTTTTTACCTACTAGAGTCTACGAAATTGGTTTTCTGGGTTACGGTTCCAACCGCAATATTATTGAGCTTCTTCTCTGAGAAGATTTTTGTGACGCTGTACTTGTCAAAAAAATTTCCCATGGAGTTGGTCATGGAGGCAAAATATATTCTGTCAGCATTCTTGCTTGGGTTGTTCTTTTTGTCACTCAATAAGATTTTGATGAATATTTTTTATTCACTTCATCAGCAATGGATTCCTGCGATTGTGGTGGTATGTGGTACGTGTGTGAATTATGCATTGAATATGTTGATGGTTGGGACATGGAAAGCGACTGGTCTTGCTCTGGCAACATCAGCATCTGTTGCTGTGCAGGCCCTCCTCTTTTTCATTATCTTGAAATATGGATTTAACTTTAAACTATACTTAGGTGTACTGCTTTCATTTTGTGTCCGTTACATCGTACAGGTAACTATTGTGTTTGGGCTCTTTTATGGGGTATACATCGGTATAGTTGGTTGGATTGCTTACTTTATTCCTCAGGCAGAGATGCTTCTTACAAAGACTCTGTGTGTATGGGTTTGGGTCGCTCCGTTATGTGGTGCCGCAATGTATGTGCTTTATAGAACACGGACATGGTTTAGGGTAAGGATTCATTTCCTTAATAGTTAGGATCTTGCAGGGGAAAGATTCCTTTTACAAATGGTTGTTATAATTACAAGGAGGTTTTGTGAGAGAGCAATATTCTGCGGGTATTGTGGTCTTTCGCCAAATGGACGGTGAAAGAGAGTATCTGTTACTTCATCATGGTGGAGGTCACTGGGATTTTCCTAAAGGCAAAATGGAGCCAGGAGAGTCCAAGCGCGAGACAGCTCTTCGTGAGCTCAAAGAAGAGGCAAATATCACAGCTGAAATTCTCGACGGTTTTGAACAGAATCTATCCTATTATTTCAGCGCTCCAGATGGGGAGCGGATTCATAAAACGGTCTACTTTTTTGTAGGAGAAGCAGGCAGTCGTGCCGTCGTGTCCATCTCTAATGAACACCAAGATTTTATTTGGCTTTCATATGCCGATGCGATTCAGAAGGTTACCTATAAGAATGCAGAGCAGATCTTAATGTATGCCGATGCTTTCTTGGAGGCTCGGAACAGATATTCCTAGACAAGACTAATCGTGTAATAAGGGGGGGAATTTGGTTGCGGGGGTTGGATTCGAACCAACGACCTTTGGGTTATGAGCCCAACGAGCTACCAGGCTGCTCCACCCCGCGTCATTTCAATCATTAGTGCTATTGAGTGTAGGTTAAATAAGAGCTTTGTCAACGAAGGCTAAGAGCGGGTTGGCTCTTTCTGAGCTGTCTAGTATAACGATTGCCGATGCAATGGTGCGACTGTGTGTGAGGCTGATAGATATGGTAGGAGATCCAAGCTTCCTATAATAGGAATCTAAGATAGTCATACGTGCTTGACCGTGGTGATCGTGGTGTACGTTGCTCATCTTACACAGATGCAGAAACGAAATTGAAGCAACAGTATTAGCTGCTTTAAAAAGTGCTTCTTTCGCTGCGAATCTTACTGCAAATCGCTCAGCTGAAGTGGTTTGGTATTGGAGACAATAGTCGATTTCCTCTTTCGAGAAAATACGAGCAAGTTGTTTACGTTTATACGTGTGCCACTTTTCAAAGCGTTCGATTTCTACTGTGTCTAAACCTAGCCCAATGATCACAGGTAACCTTTTGATAAGCGTTTAATTGTAAATACACTTTAATAAAATAGTACTCAAATCAAAAGACAATCCTGAAGATTAGCTGGTTTTTAAATCGCAGCACATACAATTTGAGAAGTATGATTGAAGTATCTCGTAGGAATGTCTCTAAGGAGTCCAGATGCACGGTGTTACTACTCTCAGGATGATGACAGTTTTGGTGCTACTTAGTTTTTCACGAGATGCTTTAGCTCAGTATATTTGGGTGCAAGAGCGTACGAGGCGCTTTAATTATTTGACAGAGCGTTATGAGGCACGAGTCGTGGACCGGACGGAGCCTCATCCAAGTGTTCTTACAGAGCCGGGGGGGACAGAAGCGGGTCTTAAGTTTTTCTACCTTATATCGTGTGTTAGTGTACTTGCTTGTTGTTATAAGGGAGCGGTTGCCTGGATATCTTGTTTAGCCGGAAGAGCATACAATGCATGTGAACTTTGTACTATTCCCTTCTGCTGCTGTTTATGTTGTTGTCTTCTTTGTAGACATGAAAAATGCCAAAAATGTTGCGAAAGACTTCAAAATTCTTCAAGTGGAGAAGAGCGACTTTTGGACCATGGAGTATCACCACAGGTGTCGGATGTGTAATAGTGTGACCATTTTCCAAAGTGATATTCAGAGCCATATTGTGTTTTAGGGTCGTTTCTATCGATGGACTCTGAATGATTATAGTCTTTTGATCACTGGTACTTTTTCAAAATTTGCATACACTAATTGGCCTAATTATCAGGAGTGTATATTCATCGGATTGTTCTCGAAAAGGATGTATTGTATGAGGTTGGGAACATGGTCCTCTTTTTGTAGCGCCTTGCTTTTTTCACTTTCACTCCATGCTGCAGTGAAAATTTCGGGTGATGGAACTGATACAAGTTTTACGTTCACCATAGGATCTCATGCCTATGATCTTGTGGGAGATCTCTTTTATATTGGAGCAGGAACAGCTGTCACTGGTAACACGTATGCCATTGCACAAGCTCCATCAAAAACAAACGATGGCGACCCTGGTTTTTTTTCGCCAATTACTCCTGCGACAGGAACTGTGAATGGGGTGAATGGTCAAGTTAATCCATTGTATGCGCAGAAAATCCCATATTTAGGGCTTTCTACTTATAGGCCATATAGACCGTTTGCCGTTACGGCTAGTGCACCTAGACAAGTGCATTTTATGAGCGCTATCTCAACGAATGCTTCGGAAGCAGAGTTGCTTTCAACTCCAATAGTTAGTGATGCCGGAGGAAATGAGACTGATGGTATTGTGGCATTATGTGCGGGACATTACGGAACAACTAATAACGAAAATCAATATTGTTTTGTAGCAGTGAAGCCTAACGGTGGAAGTTTTGGAGAGGCAGATGGGGGTATTGCCGCAATCAAGCTTTCGACAACATATCTCGATGTGCTGAATGCGAATACAGGCATATCACAAGATAATATTGCGCGCGAACTAGATACAACTGCGACTGTTCTTAGAATTTCTGAAGATCTTTCATCAATACAAGCTAATACAGTTGATATGCATTTTAATACTGATTTGCAGAGACTGTATGTTGCCTTACAAGTCACTGGTAGCACTAAGTCGACAGCTGGTGTGCGCGCAGTGACTGTGGGTCGTATGAATAATGATATTCTTACATTCGATCCAATTGGACTTGATGCGGTATTTGCAAATGAGGACAAGATTGTTGGAGGGATAGGATCGAGCGCTCAGGTATCTATACATAAAGTGAGGACGTTAAAAACATCTACGCATTTGCACTACTTGATTATAGTTGGTGGAAATGGTGCGCCGTCAGCAACAGGGAATACGGTATATGCATTGCCGCTTGTTAATAAAAAGCCTGCTGGTATTGGGACGACTGATACTGCACTGGCCGAGGCACTGACAAATCCAGAACACGGAACGCTTGCATTGAATTCAAGCGATATTACTGAGAAATATGCCATGAACGGCGTTTTTGTTGATCGTGGATTTACTACAACGGTTCAAAATGCTTCAGACATGTTGACTACGACGAGTACTGCGGCGCAAGTTGGTGGTGGCGCATTGCCGTTGGCCGCAAGTCAAACGGTTTCTGATATTGTTGCTCGTCGAGATATAGTGATGGTGACAATAGGTGATGCATATGATGCAACAACACAGTCGGGTGCTTTCTCATCGCATGCATTGTTTGATTCTCAGGGGAGAATCAAGGGATGGACGCCATGGGAGAGGATTACAGGTACTGATGAAAAAATATTCGGTATCGAATCTGTTAACGGTGTGGGAACGTACTGGATGCTAACGGGAACAAATTCTGAACTTGTGTATACCGCAAGTGTTACCCAGTGGAGCGGTAACGATAGCGATGGCCTTCTTGGAGGTACAGCAAGTGATGCAACTGTTGGGCTTTCTCAACAACTTGGAATTGAGTGCCCTGTGGCAACTGGTGGAATTCATAATGTATTTGATTTTGCGCGAACAACATCTGGATTTGGTGATCTTGTTGGAACACCAAATAATCAACTTTCTATGATTGCGGTTGTTGGTTTCGATAAAGTTGTGCTTGCGGAAACAGGTCGTAATTCAGCGGCGAATGTTTTTAGGGCAAATACTGGTGATTTTTATACCGCTAAGCAATCGTTTACTGATGGCACATTGACAGGATTTGTTGTCGATGATGATACACATATGCTCTCTATTTCAGGCGGAATTTTAGATTCTATTGGTCCACTTACATCGGCAGAAGTATCACGCACGCCATTGAGCGGCATAACCAGTAGTGGCTATTTGTTTGTTGGTGGTGCTGGTGGCGTTGCTGTGTTATCAAAGGCGGATAATAGCGGTTGGGATACCTCTGCGGCTGGCGGTGGTTTACATGCGCGGTTCTCGGGTCTTACTTCTGGCATGTCATTTAAGCAACTCGGTTCATATTCCTTTGTGCAAAAATTAATCAGTGATGGGACTTACTTGTATGTGCTTATGCACAACAAGTTAGATCGCATCACACTGTCAACAATTGCATCTGGATCTCCAACGATTGTGACACTAGCTGATGCATCGGGAATCCATAATCCTGACTATGTTGTGTTTACTGACTTTGGTGTCTCAAATAAATTGGGTTTGTTGGCAACAAGTGTTGGATTATTCAGGGTGGGAAATGGGCTTGATATAACGGATTCAAGTGTTGCTGATTCTGATGATCTTAATTGGACGCGTGTGAATATTCCAGAAGGTCTTGGTGCGGTAAGTCGTTTACTGTTTTTTTCTCCGTCGGGGCATGAAACAGGGTTTGCACTTGGTGGCATGGTCTATGTGCTGAGTGGTTTTGTGGGTTATGATCAGGCGCGAATTAATAGATTCTCTGTAGCTGATATTAGTAGTTCTTCGATCAGTGATACAACTGTACAGCCACTACCAGATCGCTTCTTTACGGGTGTCGATTCTTTCTTGATTGAAATGGGAACGTACCGTAATTTCATTGCAACTGATGGTATCAATACATTTAATTCTCGTTCCAAATCCTACGAGAATCCTGACTCATTCTTATATTCATATTTTAATCTTAGAAGTGGCTCGAATTATCTGACCTCACTACCTTTGTTCGTGGTTCAAAATAACGCGGGAAATGCAATCGCCTCTTTTCCGAACACTAATGTGACAACCATTCGTCCTTTAGTGCTGAACTCAGCCGCAGGTGGATGGTTATTAAGTGGAAGTTTTGGGTGTATGACCAATGAATAGACAATATGTTGCGAAGAGTACGAGTTTTGTTACAGCAGCGATTTTTTTACTTAGTTGTATGACAAGTACAGTATCTGCATTTTTCCCGATTAATATTTTTCAACCCTATGATCAGAATACATATCGGCAGTATCGTTGGAAAGATCTTAAATTTGCTACGGGCTTAACAGGAGAGTTTGGATATCATACGGTGGGCCGAAGTGAGGTAACAACATCTGACGATCGTACAAAATCCAGTTCTGAAACAGATGTTTTGCAGATTTGGGAATGCGAACAAAATGCGTTAGCTATGTTGAAAGGGTTGCCGTCATCGACAAATCTAGGGAGCTTTGCACAGCTTGCCAACATTGATGATGACGATGGAGTGCGGGGGCATATTGTCCTTACCGGTGATCTGTCTATGCAGGCAAACGTTCCGTTTCATTTTCGTTGGTATCTGCCGCATGGATTTATTTTTGGAGCTTATCTTCCTGTGTTATCCATGAAGCTTGATGATATTTCTATTATTGATCGTACACAATCGATTACTGCGGAAGACCTGTTGGTTAAAAGTGTGCTTACCAATAACATTGTAGCTAATGTTCGTGCACTAACTGGAATCAAGTTGTGCGGGTGGGAGCAAGTTGGTATAGGTGATCTATCCTTTATGATGGATTGGCAGCGTAACTATCCACAAGCAAAAGAATTACTCAAAAATGTTCGGCCTCGTTTACGAGTTGGACTTACATTGCCGACAGGAAAGAAAACTGATGAAGATGAACTTCTTTCAGTACCATTCGGGAATGATGGCTCGTTTGGCGTTGTCTTTGGGGGGGGGCTCGATCTGACCCTTGGGTATAAACTCAAAGTTGGTGCTGATGCAGAGTTTCTCAACTTATTTAACAATATGCGCGAGCGGCGAATTAAGACATATAACACACAAACTGAACACCTATTCCCAGTCAAGGTCGGTGTATTAAAGGATTATGGTTTTACTGAACGCTTCAATCTCTATCTTGAATTTTTTGAAGTCGTTAAAGGGCTCACGCTCAGAGGGACTTACCAATACTATCAGCACCACGAGGATGAATTGAAGGTAATTGGCAATCAGTATTCTAGTATTATTGCGAATACGTCACAGCGGTTTGAAGAGTGGACAATGCACAATGTCATTCTTAATCTGAATTACGACTTTCGCCACATTGTTTCAGATGACTCATGGTTTAAGCCGTACATTGCATTCTTTTATAAAAAAGGAACCAATGGCAAAAATTGTGTTCTTACCGATACTTTTGGATTTACGTTTAGCCTGAGTTTTTAGGTTGGGACCACGTCTGTAATCATGCCAGATTCAAATGCTTGTTTCTTTGCAAGACCCTCATACAGTGTGCGCTGCAGTGCTTGAGCCTTTGTTTCTAAGAGCTCTTCTTGCTCTTCGATGCTTGTTAAAGCTGAGTTGGTTTGTGTGGCGTAGAGAGCTTCTTCAAAGAAATCAAGATCAAGCATACTTGCTGTTGTATCTACAAAGTATCTAATGCGATGTGTTAGTGACCATGCAAGCTCATTAAGATCATCGTAATCACCCACAATATGTGCATCTGCAAGTCGTGCGACATGCTCTGCAATGGAGTTCATGTTAGACCAGAGTTCGCGATCTTTTGGATCCCATACTAACTTGCTGAGCCCAATTTCTATGAAGCGGATTATGGATTGGCGGAGATACTCAAGAGGAATCTCTTGGTAGGCATCAGGATCTATAGTGACAAGCAATTTTTCTGATAACGTATCGATATGAGTGCGCGGATTGTCTTTAAATCCGCGCCACTGATTAATAAGGCCGTCAACCAAAATTTTGCGAATTTCTTCTTTACGTTCTTCAGGATCGCGGGGGCTTGCTTTAAACCAGTACCCAACCCTGTCGGGAAGAAGTTCCAAAAATCCTGCGAAAGTATAAGCGTTTACGTGGGAACATCCCTTTAATTTTTGTCCGAATAAGGAGAAAGCTGCTTTCACGTATTCACGATCTTCACCGGACTCTTTTGCATGAATAAGGAACTGGTCAAGGTGACTCATGTTGTGTGGAAGAAAGTCTTCTGCATAATGCCTTGAGTTGTAAACTGATTCGAAAAAGAGTTCTAATCCTGAAGGAATTTTGAGAGGCAAAAGGAATAAGTCGAGATTGGGGTTATTCTCAAGTGTGTCATATGCTTGCAAACCTGATAGTATTACAGTAAAGATCAATAGTAAGACGCATTTTTTGATATTCATACCCAACCCTTTTAGATGAATAGCGCTTGTACTGCTTTTTCATCTTCGATTGTAGCATGGCGTAAGGGCCAAGCGCAATGAGCATGACCGGTAGACGGGTAAAGTTGAGGTTTGTATGGCATTATATTTGTATCAAGCGTTTAATAAGGCTGGTAAGAAAATTACCGGAACCTTAGATGCCTCTTCAGGAACTGCTGTACGCGATCAACTAGGTAAAAGGGGGCTGTATCCAATTTCTGTTATTCCTTCTTCACCTGAAAAAGAGCGTGGATTTCGGCTTGCAAGTCTCTTTGAGCGATCTGTGTCAATTAAAGACAAGATTATGTTTACTAAACAGTTTGCTGTCCTTCTCAAATCAGGAGTTGCTCTTGTAGATGCCCTTGAATTGCTTGTCGATCAATTTGAGGGACGGTTTAGATCAATATTGATTACCATCAAAGATAATGTGCGTGAAGGTAAGTCATTAGCAGAGTCGCTTGGTGCGTATCCAAAGGTATTTGATACTACCTATGTCCAATTGGTTCGTGCGGGTGAGGCAACGGGTAGACTTGAAATAATTCTAGAACGTTTAACAAGTTATTTAGAAAAGACTGATGACCTTAATAAGCGTGTTAAATCTGCCATGACCTATCCACTGATTCAGATTGGTATTATTGGTGTGATTATGATTTTTCTCATGACGTTCGTGGTCCCCAAATTGGCGGAAACATTTCAACGCCAAGGACAAGAACTTCCTGGCATGACAAAAGCGCTTATGTCTATTTCTTATTTTCTTTCTCATTATTACCTTGTGCTCTTATTATTGCTGGTGGGTGTAGTTGCTTTGTTTGAGTACTGGCGTAGTACCGAGGCCGGAGGACGGTTGTTAGATCGCATTAAGTTGAAGCTTCCCATTGTGAAATATTTTACACGTATGAGTGCTGTAGTTCAGTTCAGCAGGACCTTAGGTATGCTTGTTGAGGGTGGTGTGAATCTTGCAGAGTCTCTTGATATAGTTGTGAAGATTATTGATAACAAAATTTTAGCTCAAGAGCTTCGTGAGGCCCGTGACAAAATTATAAAACAGGGTAAGATTGCCCAGTTTCTCAAGCAGACGGATATTTTCCCACCAATAGCCGTCCATCTTATCAAAACAGGAGAGGAGAGTGGGAGTTTAGATACCATGTTGATGACCGTTGCAGAGAACTATGAGGTAGAGCTCAATGAGCTGGCTGATGGCTTATCGACAGCTCTGCAGCCGCTCATGCTTCTAATCATGGCAGTTGTCGTAGGATTTATTGTGTATTCAATTGCGCGGCCGCTTATGAGCCAAAGTGCTCTTGCGGGTATTATGTAGGAGGAATTGTATGCAGATTCACAGTCGTCCCAAACATGTTAAGTCAGGATTTACGTTAATCGAAATTATTATTGCAATCGCAATAATGAGTTTCATGATGGCTGTTGTTGCACCAGGGGTGTATAAATGGCTTGGATTTGGAAAGGTTCGTCAAACAGAAGCAAATGTTAAGGTGCTTCAAACATCAATCTTGCATTTCAACTTGGATACTAATGGTTATCCACAGCGGTTGGAAGATCTTGTTCGTCGTCCCTCAGATGAGCGACTTTCTGCAAAATGGCGAGGTCCATATGTTGAAGGATCAAATATACCTGACGATGGTTGGGGTGAGCCATTTGTATATCGCGTAAAACCGGGGGCACAGCCGCCATATGAACTGTATTCATACGGTGAAAACGGTCCTGACGCTCCTCGGGAGGAGTGGATAGGTGTCAAACACTAAGGGGTTTTCCCTCCTCGAGATTATCGTTGCCATAGCATTGCTTGCATTTGCAACGTCAATTGTTGTTCCTGCATTGCGCCAGCGACGTGTAACCTATCAACGTGATGATTTGGTGATTAATTTGAATGCACTTATGAAGCTTGGTTGGGAGCAAGCAATCATTACAGGTAAGGTGCATCGTGTTTGGTTTAATTTGGGTAAGAATCTTATCGAAATCCAAGTTCAGCAAGATAAGAATTCTGGTCAGGATAAATCCTTTATCCGGATAGACTCGGAGTATTTGCGGCCTTCATATGAATGGGCACAATCGCTTCAGCTTAAAGACTTTTTCATCGAGGGCGAGGATGAGCTACATAAGCATCACCAAACAGATGAAGTGTGGTTTTTTATCACTCCCGACGGGCTGACACAGAATGTATCGTTGAATATATTTGATACACAAGATACGCAACAGTCTGATGCAGGTGCTGGATTTAGTTTAATACTAAATCCGTTTACTGCGCAGTTTTCCGTACAATCATCGTTTTACTATCCATAAGGAAGGTACGGGTATGCATTATCGTGGGTTCACGTTTGTTGAGGTTGTTCTGACTATTGCCTTAATTGGCTTTATTCTGACGCCATTGCTTGTAGTTCAGAATAACGTTCTACGTTTGGTGATGAAATCCAGTGATCGCGCACGACGTATCTTCATCCTTAAGAACGCGTTTTCTGAAGCAGCCATCAATGTAGATAATGAAGAAGATGTCACGAATCGTTCTTTTGAAAAACAGTATGAAGTTCCCCATATGTCATTAAAGTATACTGTTATGCCGATTGTGAAAGAGTCATCACTGAAAGGGTTTTCAGAAGTGTATCTTTTGAAAGCTTATGGTTCCTGGCAGCGCATGTATCAGGAACACTCTGAAACCATGATCAGTTTCTTATTTGTGCCTCCTAACGAGAAAAAGGAATCGTCATGAGGCGCGGGTTCACTTTGATTGAAATTGTCATAGGACTGGCGCTATCCTCATTACTGGCAGCTGCGTTATATAGTTCATTATTTCAAACACAACGAACACAATCATTAGTAGATTCATTTTCTGAATTGGATTCTTCATTGCTTTTGATAATGCATCAATTGGAACATGATTTTGCAGGAGCCGTAGTTTTTTGCGAGCCAAAGAAACAAACAAAGAAAGAAGCAGATAAAACAAAAACTCTCAAGCAACAGTTTTTTGGAGCTTGTCACGATGATACTTTTAGCATTGTGACGTTTCTTTCTACCAATCCATTGAGTCGTTATGCTGTGACAACACCGCGCCTTGTTCGTATTGCCTATCGTTTGAAAAAAAATCAAGGGAACGGCCTCTATTCGTTGATGCGGCAAGAGTCAGACAATCTACATTGGTTTTCGCAGCGTGAAGAAGAACAACCAAAACCGATACTTTTATCCGGTGCTATTGAAGTATTGTCATTAGACTATATCGTAACTGACACGAGTGGAGAAAAGTCGGAGGTCAAAACATATAGAGAATGGAATAGTGATGCAGAAAAGAAGGATAAGAAGCAGCCAGATGTCGCGACTCCATCGTATATAGGCATAACGTTGACCATGCGTGATAGTGTAACAAGCCGCTCAGAGACTGTTTCATGTAAATTTCCAATCTATTCAACAAAGCAGTGGTGTTATGAGTTGAAACCACAAGAGAAGCAAGTTGATCAGTCCAAGCAACAGGTTGAGCGACCGAAGAAAAATGCTTCGGTTCTTCCACAGGGACTTTCTTTTAAAAAACAAAGTGTACGTCCCAAAAAACGAACCATCACATTAGCGCGTCCTGCACGAGGAAAAAGGAAATCATGAAGACGCAGAGATCGGGTTATATTCTCGTTTTGGCCCTTTTGTTGTTGACGTTAGGCATCGTGATCACAACAAATATTTTTAATACCGGATCAGTGTATAGTATGCAGACGCGAACACTTGTTGATCGTGAAAAGGCTCGTCAAGTGGCTGTAGGTGGCCTGGAGCTTGCTAAGCGTGAATTAACAATTACGCTCACTGATGAACAAAAAGAAAAGCAAAAAAATGATTCTGCGTTAGAGACTAAACTTCTTCTTGCACACCTGTTGCCTGTATTAAATCGTATGCAGCGTTTCGTGCTCAAAGAAGCGGTTGATGGACTTGATGGAGAAGTTGGGATTTGTATTAGTTCTGAGTTCGGGAAAATTAATCTAAATGTCTTGTATGATTTCAAAAATAAGAAATTTATTGGAGAAGGTAATCCCCAGGGCGATATGAGAAAGGTTGCACAAGCGGTATTCAATAAACTTCCCAGGGCGGAACAGGATGGAATGTTTGCTGCATTTGAGCGCTTTTTAAAAAAACAGGAACAACCACTTAGTGACACGACCGAGCTGTTAAGTATTAAGGAATTTCAGCAATTTGGTAATGACCTTTTCTATCAACCGCCACTTTCTAAAGAGAGCAGGACCGTTGCATTGACTGATATATTTACCGTTGAAAGAACTACAGCAGAATTAAATCCATGGCTCTTGTCTAATTCATTGTGTATACTACTCGGATTGCAAGCGGCAGAGGTAAATGATATTTCCAATAGGAAGTCTGAGGGTAAAAAATGGGCACAGAATTTTGTGAACAAATGGACCCTAGAAAATGATTGGAATACTAGATTGCAACCGATTTATAAGAAAGATTTCGCAAGTCTTCCGAAGGAATTTGTTTCTCTTTTGAACACACAATTTGAATCCGGTACATTTTCTGTGCTAAGTTATGGGAAAGTTGGTAACATTACGCAACGAGTTTATGCCATTCTAGAGAAACAAACGGCGGTGCAAAAAGGGAGAGATCTCCCGTTTGTTGTAAAAAAAATGTATTGGTTTTGATAAAGGGGATGAACGTTGCAAGTAAAAACCGAAACACGAGTTGGCGTTTTTATCATCATTGCCATCGGTATCTTCTTTTATATGACGTTCCAGATTGGCGTCTTTCGGCTTGATCGTAGTAACTACGTCCAATACACGGTGTATTTTGAAGATGTTTCTGGATTACAGAAAAAATCGGATATCAAAATTGCCGGCGTAAAAGTTGGGTGGGTTGAGTCGGTTGATCTTTTGCAAGATGAGATGCAGGCCAAAGCTCATATAATGGTTCAGAAGAAATATCGTTTGCATCGTGATGCATATGCGATTGTCCGTCAGGATGGTCTGTTGGGTACTAAATACTTAGAAATTGTTCCAGGAGATCCCCTTTTGCCTGGACTTGGATCTGGTGAATCTTTGAGTAAGCCTGGTAAGTCGCCCGTTGATATCGATGAGTTACTTCAGCAGTTTAAGGATATTGCAACAAATGTAGAGGATGCGACTGACTCTATCAGACATGCTATTGGTGGTGACGACGGAAAGACTAAGCTCAAAGAAACATTTGATGATCTTAATGCTGCCGCAGATCGCATGGCAGAATTCTCCTCAACCTTTAACAGAATTTTGACGAATAACGAAACAAATGTTGATTCCATCATGTCCGATTTCAAAAACTTTAGTCATGATTTGAAAGATGGATGGCCCACGATGCAACAAAGTATTGAACGTATTTCTGATGTAGTTGATCGTGACTTTCAACGTTTGACTGACAAGTTTGAATCAACAGCAGAATCTCTTGAGGAAGCGGCTATTCAAGCGCGCCAAGGATTACGGAGCTTTGGTGAAGTTGCAGATAAATTGAATGAGGGGCGGGGTCTACTTGGCAAACTTATCACCGAAGATGAGACGTACCACGATATTAAGTATGCTGTTCAAGGCCTCAAAAATTATTTTGCCAAGATGGAGCGTGTTGGCATTGTCTTTGATGCGCACTCAGAAGCAATGTGGGGTAAAGCAGAATATTTCTATGATCCGCTCGATGAAGATTTTTACATGCAGGATGCTAAGGGTTATTTTGGTGTAAGAATTCATCCAACAGAAGATTATTTCTTTGTTATGCAAGGCGTTTCAAGTCGCAAAGGATGGATAGAGCGAGAACATATTGAACGGGTTGTTGAGCCAATTTTGATTGAACGCATTGATGAGTCGCTTCGAATGGGTGATGAAGTGACAACAACATCTGTTCCGGTAACGATTATGGCGCCAGAACCTGGTGTAGAACATATTACGACACGTCACCAACGAGACAGTCGTCTCAGATGGAACTTGCAACTTGCTAAGGCGTACAAGGATCTTGCGATTCGCTTCGGATTGTTTGAAAGTTCGGCAGGTGTAGCAATCGATT
Source organism: Candidatus Babeliales bacterium (assembly GCA_016929235.1). Lineage (NCBI taxonomy): Bacteria > Candidatus Babeliae > Candidatus Babeliales > Candidatus Babeliales bacterium. The sequence continues at coordinate 181,066 of JAFGJD010000004.1, forward strand.
ATGACTTACCATTGCATTCTGATAGTTTCCGTTGGATTACCAGTATAGAATTGTATGACTTCCTTGGGGATTATCGTATTAATGATGGTAATCCTCACCTCAAGTGGTTGAACAGGGTCTTTGTCTTCGATCATCTATACATGACCTTCGGTGCTGATGACTTTATCAGTAAACACAACGCCAATGCATTCTTTGGTGTCGGATTACGGTTTGGCGATGATGATATCAAGTATCTAGTGTCAAAAGCTGGAACTGGTTCGTTGCTGGAATAATCTGTCTCTACCATAGTCCGATAGGTTACGCGATGACAATGCGGCTTATCTTCTTGTGTTATATAGGTACTTGTTGTGGGGCTCCCGTATCATTGTTGGAACAATCGGCTTATTGTCTGGGATGTACAGTAACTATTCCTCTTACCAATGCAGGTGCGCCCGATCTTTCAAAGCTTGCATCGTACATTTACCATCTCTCGGATAGCAATGAACGAGCGCGCGCCATAATTGTTGATGAAGTTCGTAAACGATACGGCTCTATGCTTGCTCAGATAGAACAACAATGGTTTCCAGATGATTGTTCAACAAGTGATTGTCTTGCCAGTCGCTGGTACCACGAGAAGGATGTTCCTGCGTGTGCAACGAGGCAGTATGTCTATAATTATCCAAACCCAACACAAGATAGTCTATGGTTTCTATTGCCGCATGATGAGCATGATGTAGCCTTAGGCAACGATGCGAATTGTGCTGATCAGACTCTCAGAGCTTTAAAGTTGCTTGCATCGTATCATGCGCATGACCGTGGACATCGTATTCGTATGTTTTCGTGCAATGTGCGTACGACTATGCAGGCCATCCATGCGTTTATCCAAGAAGAGTATGAAGATGGTATTGCGCCGCTTGTATGTGTTACTCATCGAGAAAGCAGTCCTTTAGTACAGGAACTTGCTATGACCTATTCTGTTGATTTGTATCTTCATCTAGGAAATGGATATAATCCCGAACACGGTAGGGGTGTTCCGGTACTGAAAATTCCTTATCAAGAAGAACAGCATCGATCCTGGTGGTCACGCGCATTGCCAACGCTGCTTGTTGGTGGTGTGGAAAAGACAGCAACGTTTGTTAGCAAACAAGTGTTACTTGCAGCTCGTACACCGCAGGGATACACCAGAATTATGACAGCGGCGCGTTCAGTAGGTGGTGATGTGGTAATGAATGGTCTTCATCAAACAACCCGTCTTGGTGCATATCTTATGAAGAATCCTGCCCTTGGTCATTATGCATATGCGGCGGCGGTTATTGTTCCTTTGGCATGGGATGCATACAAAGCATATAGCAATGACAGTGGTGCGATAGAGGCAGGAAGCAATAGATATTGCCACAGTGGAGGAATTACTCTGCAGATGTCGGTTCTGAATCGGGAAAGTACATACGCAGAACTACCTAAAATGATCAAGGCATTACCCTATATTATGAGGGATATTATCGAGCATTTTCAATTTCATGTAGTACGGGGAGGCACTTTTTGTGTTGATATAAATGAGGCATATGATCCACCATATGTGATTATGCTTGCGCCTCAACAGATGTTGCATGTTCCTGACTATCCTGTTGTTCTATGGCCTTCTCAGATATTCTATGACCATAGAGATTCTGCTGGTTGCTATGACCAAGAAGTTGGAGAGAGTACGCGCCAATCAGAGTTACTTGTGCGGCGTTACGCGGTTATTGTGCCAAAATAAAGTAGTTGTTGTGATAATGTTTTGGCCTGTTCGTATTGTCGTTTGATTGTGAGATTTTCCAGTTCTTGGATAGTTTGCTGTTGTTGTTTAAGTGACTCAGCGGTTATTTGTAGTAGGCGGCCAAGGCAACAGTACCACAGTAATTGTGCATACCAATGTTGTCGTTGTAGAAGATGTAGTTGGTTTACAATTTGATCCAGAGGAGAGGAAGTGCTAGATGTAGGCGGTTGCGCGAGTACTACAATTATGAGCAAGAATAGAGATTGAATCGTGTCATGATGTATAGTCTGTTTTGGTGCAGTAGATTCTTTCGGGAGATGGCTTTTGAGAAGGACAATAGCTGTTGTATTCTCGTGTTGTTGTGCGTGATCACAGAGTGTATCAATAAGTCTAGGCGTTAATCGGTGTAGTCCAAACAGTTGTAGTTGGCGTATGAGTGTTACATCTCCTCCACATTCTATGGTTTTTTTGAGTTGTGCAATATTTACTGCGTTGACATTCCAATGGGTGCTACTCAGGAGAACACATAACGTTATTATCTTTTTCATAATAGTTCTTTTTTTTGAATACTTGTGTCCATGTAAGCATATAATGAGAAAGGGTGTTAAGTTGCTCAATACTAGTTTGTGCTTGCTCTTGCATAAGAATATGGTTACGAAAGAACATGGTGAGAGGGGTCTTAGCAATGAACGAGCGCAGTGAAAGATAATTTTGTAACATTTCCTTTTCGCCAATGATATCATTGAGTGCCGCTATACACGGCTCGAGCTGGTTGTATTCATTTTCGCAATATTTTACGTGGACCTCGTACAAAAGATCTTCGTCATTGTAGGAATGGTATCGCAGCCATGTTGCCCAAGAGTCAGGAGATGAGAGAATGTGCTCTCCACGCTTTATAATCGCAATACAATAGAGAAAAACGAGACTACCCCCTGCGAGAAACAATGAGTGTATAGGGTTATACCGTGATGTTGTCGCAGGAAGAGCTGTTGGTTCTTGAATTTGATGAATATGTGTTACGGCATGGGTTCCATGGATTAAGATTCCATGAGATCCTGAGTAACTTTGTATAGGTTCTGATTGTTTGAAAGCGAGAGCCCCAAGTGTTGCTGAAAAAAGATAAGGTAGTGCTTTTGAAATAACAACACCGCCGGCGGCTACTATGCCGCCTGCAATTGACCACATACGCATCCCTTCCCCCAAAGAGCATCTCTTTTCTACACTAAGGGCCGTAAGTTATAAAAGGCAAGGGTTTGTCCGTAAGAATATCAAAAACTATCTATGTAAGGAGTCTGATATGAAGAGTATTTTATTTTTTATTCCTGGTGCAGTGGAATTATGTATACTTTACCTGGCTATTCTTATTGCTTCGCTGATTTTTATGAAGCAAAGAGGTATTACAAATAAAGCATTGATTTGTATATCATTGTTCTTTGCATATCTACTTCAGATATTATTCTGGACGTTGCTTATTGATCATTTTATTCCTTGGCTGATCTCCATGTATGGGGTTAACCCTCTTCGACAATTAAACCCATTTGTAGGGTACATTTCGTGGCCGGCAACGTTGATCAACCTCGGGGTGCAAATGGTATTTACCCTTGTCCTTAACGTACGTGTGATGCTTGGTCTATTTGCAGTTGTTGGCAAACCGATACAACCTCGTTTAACGCTAACTATTGCAATGATCTTGAGTACGGTCGTCGGTTATTTATTTAAGTATTCGATTGGAGCGGGATTGTTCAGATTATTGTTACGAGCTTCTGTTTTTAGCCTTCGATAATACCGAAAGTAGCTCATTCTCTTTGGCTTGCATTTGTTCGTATTCCTGATCTGTTTGATGATCGTATCCGAGCAAATGACAGATACCATGCACAATCAATATGCGTAGATGATCCTGGAGTGTCCGTTGCAGCTCATGGGCGCCTTCACGAGCAAAGGCTGGTGCAATAATAATATCTCCGAGGTTTTTCTCATCGTCATTGTGTGGCTTTATACGTTTGCCAGGGCGCAGATCGTGGTGCATGGGAAACGAAAGAACATCAGTGACATAATCCTTGTCTCGGTATTGTTTATTGTATTGATGCATGCCAGCATCTGAGATAAAAAGAATGCCGATATCAAAATCGCCATAACCAAGAGATGTTAATAATTCTTGTATATCTTTTTTGATGACAGCCTTATCAAGCGATATAAGTGATTGCTCATTCTTGATGGTAATCATGCATCCACCACAATGGTTGCAAATAATTGACCATCATGCTTTATCATTTCAGTAGTACCAGTAGATGCGTATGTAATAGTTTCCGCTTGAGTAACTCCGAAGAGCGTTGCTTCATTCTGTTGGAACACAGGGAGAACATCTTGATTTTCTATTACTAAGGTTAATGTCTTGAGTGGAGTTTTTAATGAAAGTTGCTGTTCTGTTTTTAGCCGCCTGACCGCATCAATTACGGCAAGCAGATGTAACATGTCATTAGCGCTATGCTGATAGTTGTATGAGATTTGTATGTCTTCAAACCGTGTTTGATGCAGGGATTTTGGCATGCCCAGGGTTCTATAAAGTTTTTGATAAATAGTTTCAGTAATGTGTGGTAAGTATGGCGCATACCATTGTAAAATTCTTAATCCAACATGATGGAGTGTCCATCTGGTTGCAGTAACGATTGCGGCATCGTAGCTCGTTTCATTGAATAATTGGTGCTTGATAATCTCAAGATAGTTGTCGCAGAAATCATGCCAGAAAAATCTTTCAATGGTAGATAACGCAAGTCCAAACTCATGTTTTTCAAGGTATGACTGGTAGCTTGTAAAAGTTGCACTCGCCTTGTGAAGCAGCCATTCATTTGTGGTGCCAAGAGAGTCAGGTTTTTTATTAGGTGTTTTTATGATGTGTTCTTTTGTAAATAAGAATGCGTTCCATAACTTGGTGACTAACTTGCCACCAATTTTCAATTGGTTATCTGAGAATGGAACATCGTGACCTAAGCTTCCAGATGCGGTCCAATAGCGAATGGCATCAGCAGAATAGGTTGCCAGTAGATTTTCTGGGGTAAGCCGTACATTGCCACGTGACTTAGAGATTTTTTCTTTTGAATCACTCAACACATGTCCTGAAATAACAATATCATTCCAAGGTATAATTTGTTGGTGCATCCATGCCTTGACGATAGTATAGAATGCCCATGTGCGAATGATATCATGTGCTTGGGGCCGCATACTCATTGGCAAGAAAGACGTGGATTCAAAAACATCGCTATGATTTTCATACAAACTTTTACATAAAAACGGTGTTAGTGAAGATGTGTTCCATGTGTCCATGATGTCAGTATCAGGAGTAATGTTGGAACCCTTACACTGAGGGCATGATGTCGGGGCATCGGTTTCTTGTGGGTCTACAGGCAGCTGTGAGCTATCTGCAAGAATCACTTCGTTGCATTTGGTGCAGTGCCAGGCTGGGAATGGGATACCATAGAACCTTTGACGTGACAGACACCAATCCCAACTAATATTTTCTACCCAATTAATATAACGTGGCTTCATAAATGAAGGATACCAATTGATGGTATCTGCGAGCTCAATAAACTTCTGTTTATGGTCTAAAATATTTAGGAACCATTGCGTGAGCATGACGTATTCGATTTCTTTTTTGCAGCGCTCGTGGACATTGACAGAATGAGTGATGGCTTTCTGTTGGACCAATGCCCCCGCTTCTTTGAGCACTTCAATTGTTTTTGCTCGAGCCGCCGCAACGCGAAGCCCTGCAAGAATGCCAGTATTTTGCGTCCATTTGCCATCAAGGCCAACAGATTTTTTGAATGGGAGGTTATATTTTTTGTACCAAGCAATGTCAGTCTTATCACCAAAGGTGCAGACCATCACTAATCCTGTTCCTTTTTCTGGATCAACATCTTCATCTGTCATAATGGGGACGTCAAAATTGAACACCGGAACAATAGCTCGCTTTCCTTTTAGATGCTGATAGCGGCTGTCATGTGGATGATAGAGTAGCGCAACACATGATGGCAGCAATTCAGGCCGTGTAGTCCCTACAACCAATGGCTTACTGTCTGAGCTGGTAAACACTATATCATTGAAATGTGAAGCAACCTCTTTATCATCGAGTTCTGCTTGTGCAACTGATGTACAGCATGTAGTGCAAAACAAGGCAGGTTCGTGTTTGCGGTAAATAAATCCTTTTTTATAGAGTCGTATAAAGGATTCTTGAGAAATTTTTCGCACTCGATCATCAATAGTGGAATAACATGCGCTCCAATCGACTGAAAGACCCATGGCGCGCCATAGTTTTTCAAATGCCTGTTCGGCTTCCTTGGTTTCTGCTAGACAGAGCTTGATAAAATCTGATCGCTTCATATTGGGAGCGTATACGTCTTTTTTCTTTTCAACATATCGCTCAGTTGGAAGTCCATTATCATCGAAGCCAAATGGATAAAAAACTGAGTAACCCGACATTCGTTTATAACGTGCAATGATATCGGTTTGTGTGTAGGAGAAGATATGGCCGATATGCAGGGTTCCGGAGACTGTCGGAGGTGGGGTGTCTATGGTATAGGACATCCCTGGGTTATTGGCGCGGGAATAGGTCTGCTCCTGTTCCCACTGCTCCTGTATGGCACGCTCAGCTTGTAAATGGGTATATTTCTTATCCATAGGTACTATCGATTATGGTTACAAGGCATAGAATTTTGATGTTTTATCAGGATACTTGCCCCGATACTGATAGTCAAAACTCTAGGCCATACGATCTAGTTCTATTAAGGCATTCCGAGCAATTTGTTTAAGTTCTGCAGGTAATTCGCGATGATTCAATGCTCGGTTGAGAATAAATCGGGCTTGCTGGTAGTTACCAGTTTTGGTATGGCATGCTGCAATTCTTAGATCAATATGCTGGAGCTTTTCCTCCAAAGATTTCGCTTTCTCGAAGCATTCAAGCGCCTCAGTGATTTCATTAAGATTAAAATGACATTCTGCAAGATTGTTGTATCCGAGCGCATGGTTTGGTTGTAACGATAAGAGCATTGCATAGCATTGTTTTGCTTCAAAATACTCCTGCTTTGAAAAGTGATAATTGCCAAGATTGAGAGCTGCTTGGGTTTTGATTGAAATGACGCCCTCATTCGCGGGAGCTTTGAATGTGAGAATGTGACGTAAAATATGTGAGACTTCTTCTTTGCGATCAAGAATCATAGCCATGATAGCGTATTCATTCCATCCAAAAATATTTAGGTCAAAATCTGCTTCGGTACACGCTTTTCTGAATGAGTCATATGCTTTTTCAAAGAGCTCTTTTTGTTGGCCTTTGTCAGAGACGGTTTGTGCCCAAAATTTATATGCACGTCCCTGATTATAATAAGCCTTTCCATAATGTGGTCGAACTCTAAAGGCTCCTTCTAATGCATTAATTGCTTCAGGATATCGCTTTTGTTTAATGAAAAATGAACCGAGATTATTGTACCCTTCTGGGTAAGATGGATTTATTTCCAAGCTTTGCCGTAATGTGTCAATTGCTGCATCCATGCGTCCTAGATGAGAGTAGGAAACGGCAAGATTATTGAGTGGGTCAGAATATAAGTGATCCATTTTGTATGCTTTTTTGAAATAAGGAACTGCTTCTGCAAACTTATTCTGGTCTGCGAGGGCAACTCCAAAATTATTATATGCACGGGCTCGTTTTGGCGCGACCTTCAAAATAGCTCCCCAAAATTCTTCTTTGGTTCGCCAGACTTTATTACGCTCTAATGTTGCAAAACTTAGCGGCAATGCAAGGCATGATGCGATGACGGCCAGGAACGATGGCTTTGCAAATTGTCTTTCTGAAAAGTGGCCAATTTTTTTGATAACGAATACAATTCCGGCTGCTATAAGTAAAAGCCAACCAACAGATCCAAGATATGTTTTATAATCGGCTAGAAGTTCTGGTGTTGGAATAATACTTGCGCGGGGTAGGATACTGATAAAGAACCAAATTAAGCCAAATGCAATAACATTCGCCTTATTGCGATAGAGAAGATAAAGAATAAAGGCCCCGATAATCAGCAGGATTAAAAATGGTCCAATACAGTCTGGCGCAAAGAAGTTATCAACAAGCATCCAATCGTAATCAACACTAATATTGAATGGCCACACAAAGATCCAGAGATAATGAAGGATTACTTTGAATTCTGAAATGAAATAATGCAGCGGATAGATTTTGTCTGTTCGCTCTGTGGTAATCATGTTTCCAACATTATTATCTGCATGTGTTTGAAGGGTTGCAATATCGGTAAAGAATTTCGGTCGTAGATAATAGACAAACCAATAGATTACGATGCTAAAGACAATGGCATGAATCCATAAACGTTTTTTGAATGACATCCAATTGCCTTGAGCAACAAAAAACCAATCAGTAGCGATGATCAGGAGCGGCGAAATGATGGTGGATTCCTTGGCGCCTGTTGAGAATGCTGCAAGAGCAAATAAAAGGCCAGTTAATAACCACCTCATGATTCCATTTTGTACATAGCAACGTGCTAAAAATGTTACGGCCATTCCGACAACTAGTAGCCCTGCGACACCTTCCATGCGGCCTTGAATCACATATGAAACAGTTTGTGTTTGAGTAGGGTGCAAGAGAAATAAAATGCTTGTAACAAGTGCAATAAGGAATGCGTTTTTTTTGAAAAATGATGATGCTTTGAGATTAGAGAGCCCAAGGACTGCAAACAAAAATACGAGGATGGAACTTATGATATGGATGATAACATTGAAGATCCTAAAGTAGTACGGGTTCTCTCCACCCATTCCAAAATTCACAGAGTTGAGCCATAGACCAATCCAGCGGGCACCAGCGAAAAATTGGTTATAAAGATTGAGTTCACGTATTTGATAGAATTTTTTTATGTTTGCGTCATCATCAAATTGGAATGGATAGTGAAGTGATGGGTAATAAGTAATGATGCCTGCGATAACTAAACCTATGATAGGTACTAACCAGTGATAGAGTGTCAGTCTGGATGCCAATGATTCTTTTCTACTCATCAGGAACTCCTTTGTCTGATTGACATGAGGGTAGTCTACTGAGAGGGTTTTGTTTGTCGAGGATTGATTCATTGACCGGGTACACCGGATCTTATACGATATTTTTGATAGAATCCTTTCTCAAAGCTTATTTTAGAAATGGGTGATGTATGAATTTAAAGACGGCAGGATTACTCAGTTCCTTTATTTCCTCAGCAATTGCTTATGTCGTTGCTGTTGTTGTGAGTGGTTATATCCAAGCATGGTTTTCAAAAAAACTTGGTGATGATACCGCAGAGCGCCATGGCTTTTTATCTTTGAATCCAATGATCCATATTGATGTTATTGGGTTTATTGTCTTTATCTGGACGGGATATATTGGATGGGGAACAATCGTTCCTATTAATCCACAAAATTTTTCTGGAAAGTATAAACAGCTTGAGTTTGCGTTAGTGCATTTTAGTCGGCCATTAGCAAATTTGTTCTGTGCATTTATCGTGTTATTTATGACAGTTGTATTTTTTGGTGGGCTTACATTGCCTATTCCTCAACCTCACCTGGTGGCAACTATGACACCGCTTGCCAATGCTCTTAAATTGATACTAGCAAAGACGGCCTTACTCAATATTTCATTTGCAGCATATAGTGTACTTATGTCGTTGGTTTATATGGTGCTCCCTTGGTTTGCTCGTAAAACCACGGCGTCATGGATGTTTAGTGATGTGTTGTTCTTGATTGTAATGTTTTTTGCATTGATCGCGTTTTGGGAGCCGCTCATGCATATTTTTTGGATGATTATCATGGGTCTTGAAATTATGGTGTGGAAGATATGGTCGGGACTTCTTTCACTTTTTGGGCTTATGAAACTCTATCGATAACGAAAGTAATTCATGAAGGCTTTAGAAATTATAAAAAAGAATGCAGTGCAGATTTTGCCTGAGCAGGAATTAGAAAAAAAACTTAAAAGCCAAAAAAAGCTTAAAATTAAATTGGGTATGGATCCAACGGCTCCAGATCTTCATCTTGGACATGCGGTGGTATTGCGTAAGATGCGTGAATTTCAAGACCTTGGGCATGATGTGATTTTTTTGGTCGGCGACTTTACGGCACGGATTGGTGATCCAACCGGTCGTTCCAAAACACGTCCACCATTAACCGAAGAGGAGATCAAAAAAAATACACAAACATATTTTGAGCAGGTCAAAAAAATTCTTAATCCTAGTACGGTAACTATTCGTCATAATTCTGAATGGCTTGATCTTCTTCCAATAAAGGAAATGGTCAAACTATGTGCGAAAGTTACGCTTGCGCGACTTACCGAACGTGAAGATTTTGCGACACGTATCGTGAGCCAAACACCCATTGGATTTCACGAACTTTTATATCCACTTTTTCAGGGATATGACTCTGTTGCCTTAAAATCTGATGTTGAGTTGGGCGGCACGGACCAAACGTTTAATCTACTGATGGGTCGGTTTTTACAAGAGCAATATGGGCAAGAGCCCCAGGTAATTCTTACTATGCCACTCCTTCGTGGGCTTGATGGTATAAATAAGATGTCTAAATCACTGGGGAATGCCGTGGGGATTGATGAACCTGCAGACCAGGCATATGGCAAATTAATGTCGATCTCAGATGAGCTTATGTGGCATTATTTTGGACTGCTGCTTAATAAAACATCTCAGGAGATCGAGAGTATGAAACATACAGTTGTGGATGGTTCACGTCATCCTATGGATCTCAAAAAACAGATGGCGCACGGTATCATTGAAGCGTTTTGGTCCAAAAAAGATGCCGATGCTGCACAAGAGCAGTTTGAGGCTGTCTTTCAAAAACGGGATTATTCAAAGGCGCAACAAGTGGCTTTTGCTCGAGGAACAGACAACCCCTTGTGGATTATTGATTTTCTCCGTCTTTTTGGCGCAATTACTACATCTTCAGAAGGGCGACGACTTATCCAAGCAGGTGCTGTTTCTATCGATGGTGAGGTGATCAAAGATTTCAAGGCACAGGTTTTCTGGAGATCTGGCATGCATGTGAAGGCTGGAAAACATAAGATTTATACGATCAAATAATGCCTCTCGTTGGAATGTCTTTCAGAAAAGTGCTACAGTAGGACTTACCTGACGTTTTCCTTTTAGAAATGTTGTGTTCGATGAGGCAGAGTATGTCACAGGATTTTTTGCGTTTGCATAATCTCAAAAAGTATTACTACGCCAATGGGCGCGTTACTAAGGCACTTGATGGTGTATCATTTTCCATCGGAGCTGGCGAGATTATGTCGTTGCTCGGTGTAAACGGTGCGGGCAAAACAACGCTTTCTGCATTACTCATTACATTGACTCGACCAACGGACGGGGATATAACGTGCAATGGGGTTTCTATCTACAAAGATATTCCCGCGTTTCGCAAACTAGTTGGTTTTTGTCCGCAAAAGCCCAATCTTAATGAAGACTTAACAATAGAACAGTTACTCTGGTTCTCCGGAAAATATTATGGACTTCCTGAGGCAAGGTTGAAGGAACGCATGGAGCATTTGCTTGATGCGTATTCGTTGCAACCATATCGCACATCAAAACCTGACGTATTGTCAGGGGGTTATGCGCGGCGGGTGCTTATTGCACGCGCCTTGATTCACGATCCCAAGCTTCTTGTTCTCGATGAGCCGACCGTTGGGCTTGATCCTCATATTCGACACCAGCTCTGGGAAAATATTCGTGATCTCAAAAAACAGGGAGTTTCTGTTTTGTTAACGACGCACTACCTAGATGAGGCAGATGTGCTTTCAGATCGTGTATGTATTTTGGATAAGGGCAAGTTAAAGCTTATTGACACCCCAAGTAACCTGAAAGCAATGCATAACAAGAGTACGCTTGAATCATTATTTATAACTCTCATGAATGAAGAACCTAAGGATTAGTAGGAAGCTCATGCAGAATCGCATTCAACAATATGCTGCTGTTATGTGGCAGCTTCTTAAAACGGACTTTGTGGTATTTCGACAGAATTTTCTAGATGATGTTATCAATATTTTTGTTTGGTTAGTAAGTTTCGTAGCGATTGTGGCACATATCTATCCTAAGATGGGACTTACCAGTTCCTTTGGTATGTTGTTTGCATTTTCTATGATGGCAGGCGAAAGTTATTGGCGTATTTGGAATAGTAGCTTCTTACTTATTGATGATCTTGAGGGAAAGCGAATCATTGATTATTACTGTACATTGCCGATTCCATCTTGGATGGTCTTTCTTAAGGAAATTTTGGCATTTATGTACAAGAGTCTTATCTTTGGAGCCATAATGTTCCCAATCCTTCTTATACTTCTCGGGGACTATATGGTGTGGGACTCCTTTTCTAGCATGAAACTTATTTTTATGTTTCTTGCTGCCACATGTTTTACTGCAACAATGTTTCTTTTCCTTTCGAGTTTTATCGTCGATCGCAATAATCTCCGAAAGATTGGTATTCGTATTTTATTTCCATTATGGATGTCCGGCGCGGCTGAATTTCCATATAGGGTTATACAGGCAGCGCTTCCTACATGGGCTGGTTCATTACTCCTATTGAATCCAGTGATTTACCTTATGGAAGGAATGCATAATGCAACGCTTGGGCCTTCAGGCTTCTTCCCATTTTGGATCTGCATGGTGGTTACTCTGTGCGTTTCAGTCGCATTTGGGATTGTTGGGATTATTCGATTTAAGCGACGGCTTGATCTTGTTTAAAGATGACCGAATTTTTCTCTGCGCAACTAGCAAGTTTTAAAAGCCTAAACGAATCAACTTTTCTATAAATTTCACCGTTAGCTTTCAGCAATTGTAGACTTGCGTTTTGACGATGTAATGCAACGAGTTCTTCTATTGAGTGAACTTTATACAAAACTTTATCCAGCGGTTGCTCAACGACCTTACCGTATCCAAGTGCATATCCACGCGCTCCAATTAGTGTGTTTTCTTCTGTATTAATAACAAAAAGCCCACCTGGGACCCAAAGAAGATCTCCGTTTTTAAGAAGTTCGTCTGGCTGTAGTGCGGTAAGATGCTGCGATGCAATCAGAGTTGTTTTGAAAGGATAAGGTAATCCTGCTATTTGTGCCATGCGTAATATAAATGAAGACGCATCATAGCCAGAATGGGGTTGTTCTATTTCATCCCTTGTCCATATTCCTGCCGTTTGATCCAAATAGGATACGTCTACGCATTGTGCTGGTTTATTGGCATACCAGTGACATAGGCTATTCCCACCCCAAGAAAATGGAATAACTTTATCTGGAGGGCAGCTTGTTAAGAGATTTTTAATTAATAGCATAAAGAGCTGTTGGGATTCTGGTAAGGTGCGAGCAAGTTGGGGTAAGCAGTGTCCTTTTGGAACGTGAATCATACGCACAGAGTTGGTTTTGAAATTGGGTACAACTAAGCAATATGTGATATCGGTATCCTCTGCTTCTTGTCGAATAAATTTGGTCCCTAAAGAATAGGTCTGGCCTACTTCTGTATCAGTGTAAGGCAAGGTTAGTGTAACTGTTTTTTTGGCAGCATCGCTAGACGGGATTGCATCAATAACAATACCAGCTAATTGTGAAAGTGGCGTGAGATTTTTCTCGAGGACCCAATAACATTGTTCGAGGCCCCCTCCAGGATCTTGATCATAATAAAGAGTTGGTATTCTGCACAATACTTGGCCATCTTTTCGTGTGACTATTTCAACCTGTTCATTATAGAGACCCTGATATCCACGAGGGCAATGATAAGTTTGATGTTCTATTGATAATGGAAGAGCCGCTACCAATTCTTCAGCAGAAGTACTAGCGGCTACGGCTAGCTCGCTTGGTTCCCTAAATGTCATGTCTGCAACAGGAACAGTTATGACGGCCCACTCAGCACATAAAGAAGTTGTGACTAGAAAAGTTAGGCTTAACATTGTTTGAAATAACATTTTCATGCTATGACCTTTCTTACCAAACTGTACTAATTTGATGTTTTTGTTGGATTATTTTCTTGTGGAGTCTCTCAATTTCATCGATAAATGCAGCGACCTTTTTCGCGTGTGCCTTCATGATGGAAGGGTGCGCTTCGAATTCTTCGTTGCATTCCAAAACTAATACAGGGGTTTCTTTAAGCTCGGGAAGTACATTCTCTTTTTTAATGAGAAATCGCTCATGGCAATCATGGATTTGTTCAAGGTATTTAAGCGGAATAGTTGTTTCTGAGCTTCGACCTCGTTTTGTTGTTCGCTCAAGTGATGTTGTGGGATCTGTCTTGAGGTAGATAAATCCTTGTGGAGTGGTGCACTTGTTCTTGACTAAAAAATGGAACCATTGATTATAGATATCCCATTCCATGCTGGTCATCAGTCCTGTTTCATAGCCATTGAGGGCAAAACAATAGTGCCCAGAATAGATTGAACGCTCTGCAATATGGTATGGGGATGGATGTACCTGTTCTTTCATGTGCTCTTGGACACGGCAGGCCATCGCAAAGGTTTCCATTGTATAAGCCCAACGGTGTGGATTTTTGTAGAAATATGCGAGAATCGATTCGCCGTGAGAGTCGCTTTGCCAGCTTTGTCGCGGTTCCAGTGTGACAGAGACGTACGGAAGATGCTCGGCAAGAAGATTTAAAAAGGTGGATTTTCCCGCTCCGATGTTACCTTCCACTATGTACATACATGCTCCTCTTCATCAAAAAACCACCGTAAACTTGGCGATCAGTATAGAGTAATGTCATAGTCATGACAAAAGAAAAATCGAAGATAGTAAAGTCGGCTTGACAGGGGGGAGAAAGGTGTCAAACTTGCACCCATATTTTTCTGTTTTACCTCATAAAATCTAAGGATGGCTATGAGAAAAATTGCAGTCTACATGCTTTATTTTGTGGCAGTATCTAGTCGGATTTTTCCCATACAAGAAACCCTTTTAACGATACCTTCAAGTGAAAACACATTGTGGCATATACAGAGGTCTGGAAACGAAAAGCAGACGATCTTTATGGAAAATTTTGAGCTTACGCGAGGTGCGACGCTTGCTATTGAGATTGAGGGAGATGGTCCGCTAGAAAAAGTGGTCTCACCCTTTCAGACCATTGAGGTGTACCAAACAAAGCCATTCGGGAAAATGCTCGTCAATGATGGCGTTATCATGCTGACCCAGTACGATAACTATGCCTACCATGAAATGATTGCGCACGTGCCGCTGATGTCACATCCTTACCCTAAAAGAGTATTGATTGTTGGTGGTGGAGACGGTGGAACATTGAAAGAGGTATTGAAGCATGGGTGTGTTGAAGAAGTTGTATTATGCGAGATTGATGAAGAAGTGATCAATATCTGTAAACGTCATTTTCCCGAATTGACCAAAGCATATAATGATCCTCGAGTCACCATTGTTATCGATGATGCGGCTGCGTATGTTGCAACAAAAAAGGACTACTTTGATGTGATCTGTGTTGATTCAACTGATCCGATTGGCCCAGGCATTGTTTTATTTGAAGTTCCTTTCTATGAAAACATGAGAGATGCCTTGACTGAAGATGGTATTGCTGTTGCACAGGGAGAATCAATGTATTATCACCGTGACGCCATTAAAGGCTGGGTAGATCGTAATAAATCTATTTTTCCCATATCACTGTACTACTACACTGTGATGCCGACCTATCCAAGTGGTACCATTGGATTCCTGTTCTGTTCCAAGAAATATCGTCCATTGGAGTATACATGCGAAGATTGGTTTGAGCAGCGAGTTAAAGCATTGCCTGATTTACATTACTATACAGAAGATGTGCATGCGGCATCGTTTATGCTTTTGAATGCTATGTCCAATGTCCAAAAAGTCGATGATCTTGATATCCTTGATATCGAATGGGATTAACTAGGAAAGCAAAAGGAAGCGATTATTCGCTTCCTTTTTTAGTGTGTTATTGTTGGACGTATTGCGCTTCTGGTTCAAAGGCAATGGCGAAATTTTTCCTACTGCGACGCAAAAACATATTCGTAAGTTTGTGAAGTGCATAGGTTGCTACGCCACATCCCAGTGTTATCAAGAACATATTTGTCGGAATATCGCCTAGACTGTTAAGCCGGCTACCAGTTAATGTGAGCGTTGCTCCAAGAAATGTGACTGAAGCAAACATCGCTTTAAATAAGGTTCCCATGCCATATCCACTCAGATGCGCTGCTCCAAATAGCATAGCCCGGTCGCGCATACATTCTTCGTCCTCTGTTGGTCTGTGGACCACAACGATTTTTTCTGCGCGGGGTGAATGAATTCCGTAAGATAAGGATGACGCCAGAAGAGTCAGTGCAAGGCTGGAATATAAAGTAGATTTCATAATAACGACCTCCATGATGTTGATACATGCACATTGACGAAATTTCAGAATAGGTGCTCTGGAAGCGTTCGTCAAAAAATAGGGCCGGTATTGCCGGCCCTATCGGTAAAATGGATATGTTAGTGCTCTGCTCGAAGGGCTGTGAGTGCTTCTTGTGCTTGTTTAGCCAAGGGCCTATTCCTCCGGGTCTGAGATTCGGAATCTCCACCAGCTCTAATAAGCCCGTCTTCTGCGAGTGCTCTCACGTCAAAGGCATTTGCCCAAGCGAATTTTCCCCACCAAGATTCTTTGACCAGATTAAGGTCATTACCAGTTCTACGTGCGTTCATATACAATCTAGCCAGTCTATCCGCGAGGAAGTTATGCATAGGTAGACGCGCAAGAAATGCAGTGATGAGTATGCCAGCTTCCTTAACATTGCTTTTGATTGCTTTATGTTTGAAAAGCCCTGTGTCCTGAAGAACCCTATTGGTCGATGGTATCGAGTGGCCTACAAACACTCCAACCATATAACCGCAGCCTATCATGATGGCAAGAGACCGAAGAACTTCGCCAGCTGTGGGGGGTACAGCAGCATGCAAGGGCTGCGAACTTGGTAGTGCAATGAGCAAGCCTGCTAAAGCAACTTTATAACGATTCATAAGGATGCTCCTAAAAAATGAAAGTGGTACAGAAAATTTAGTATTTAATGTATCAGGTTGTTTTTGTTGTGCAAGAAAAAAGGCCCGAATATATCGGACCTTTTTTGATAATCGCGTTAAGCTATTTTACAGTGGCAATTCTGTTTTGTCGCCTTGTATGAGTTCCTTTTCATACTCTTGCGTTACTGCCTTAGTTGCTTCATCTACTGCTGTCTTTGATTCCTCTGTAGCGATTGCGATGGTAGTTGGGCCTTGTTTGACCAGTGGCATTGTGATGATAAGGATACCATCCTTATACGAAGCAATTGTTCTGGCGGCATCAACTTCATGTGGAAGTGAGCGAATAAACTCGTACGCGCGCGCAGTTTCTGCATGGTCATCACGCGCTGAACTACGGGCTGACAATTTTAACATGTTGCGCTCGATACTGAGTTTAAAATGATCAGGATCAAAGTTAGGAAGGACAAGGGAAGCTATTAGGCTTCCATCCTTTGTTTCCAGTTTCATTGTTGCTTGTGATTCATGATCTGAGAATGCATCAAAAAAACTATCCCAACGATTATCGAAAAAAACATCGAAGCGCTTATTGAGCTCTTCGAATTCGTGATGAACTCTATCGAACTCCTCTAAAAGTGCGTCGTGTATGGTAGCATTTTTTGCATTAAGCACTCCTAACTGAACGATAAGTAACGTTGCTACAAAAGCGTGTCGTAGATTCATAAAAGCCTCCTCTATTTACGTAATTTTGCGTTAACGCTACGCTTACCAAGCAGAAACACTATAGCAAAAATACCCCTTGATTTAAATAGGATAGATATGACCAAAAAGCGAGTAGAGCTACAAACTGAGTTACTATATGGGCTCCATCCTGTTCATGAGGTGCTTCTTGCCAGGCGGCGCAAACTGGTCAGACTCTACACGACGAAACCTGAGCCAAAGGGCTTTGCTCAGATAAAAAAACTTATTCAAAATCAACGGGTTCCTATCCAATATGTCCCCCGAGCAACCTTAGCCTCGATGGCACAAACAACAGATCATCAAGGTGTAGTTGCATATGCTGCTCCATATCCATTTAGGAAAAAACCATTTGATACACAAAAGCATCCCTTTTTAATCATGCTTGATGGCATTCAAGATCCACGGAATCTTGGAGCGATTCTTCGTTCTGCGTATTGCATTGGAGTTGATGGTGCCATGGTAACACAAAAACAATCCGCGCCACTCAATGCGGTGGCCCTTAAATCATCAGCAGGGCTTGCTGAGCGTCTTGAGATTATGATGGTGCCATCAGCGCAGGCGGCTGTGCATCTTTTAAAAGAATCTGGTTATTCATTGTACTTGGCGACGACGGATAAAGCTCACAATGCTCTTGAAGTTTCTTATGCAAAACCTTTGTGTGTTGTCATTGGAAGTGAGGGACAAGGAATAACGACCGCCATCTTACATGAAGGCGAGCGCATTCAGTTGCCTCAGGTCGCAGACGATGTGTCATACAACGCATCAGTCGCTGCAGGGATCCTTCTCTTTCTTATTCGTCATCGCATATAGCAAAGCTGAATTGCGATATGCTATATGCCTTCTTTATTATGAGGCTCGCTATCAAAATATTGACTATCATAACGCAGAAACGTTATGAAGATAGGAGATCATTTGCATAAAAGGGATATGCAATGGTGGAAAGAGGAGAGTGGTAATGAAGGCCGTACGAAGTGCCGTCATCTTGGGCATGGTAGTGCTCGCCGTGATGTGGAGCTTTGCACGTAAGTCCACACCGGTTCCGGCTGTGGTGCTCTTTTCTTTTGATGAATTTCTTTCACGTTCTGAACAGGACAAACTTATTATCTATTGTGCGGATCATATTCGATCGAAAGGGCTTGTGGGATTGCAAGCCGTTAAGGATGTATTTGCTTCGTTGGCAGATATATCAGCGAGACGAGCATCATCAAAAGCATTTACTGTTCATGTAACGTCTGCGCAGCCGAGATTATTTGTTAACAACACATATGTTCTTGCACAGGGTCCGGTATTATTGCCGTGTAGTGTCTATGCGCAAACAACACTGGAACAGCTGCCAAAAATGACCGTTGCGCATGATGAGTTTCGGCGCACGACACTTCCCAGGGATATGGAGTCATTTATCGTTAATAACGGAAGCGATATGCTACATCAGTTTGATGTAACGTGGCTAAGCCCAACATCTATTATTGCATATAACAGGGATGCTCGTGATTTTGCAATTTTGTGTGGCCAGGAGACGGTACCAAATCGAGAAGGTATTGCTACATGTCGCTCAATCTACACACAGCTCAAACCAAAGTTACAACAATGCGTTTGTGCTGATGTTCGCTTTGATAATCAAATTATTGCGTTTTATGAAAAAAAAGATCTGTTACAACAGGAACCATGTAGTGACATGATAATCAGGAAGGGGATCAGGTAATGGCACGAATAGCTCAGGATACGGTATGGACTGCAATTGATATTGGAACAACGAAAATATGCGTGTTGATTGCACAACATCTGGGTGATAATACATTTGACGTTTTGGGCTTTGGAAAGACCCCTTCTGAGGGATTGAGCAAGGGTGTTGTAGTTGATATTGCTAAAACGGTGGGATCAATTAAACGAGCTGTTCAGGAAGCTGAGTTGATGGCCGGTATGACTATCGACGTTGCTCATATTGGTGTTTCTGGTGCTCATATTAAGTCACTTAATTCACATGGCGTTGTGCCTATAAAACGTGGCGAAGTGCGGCATGAAGATATACAAAATGTTATTGCCTCAGCGCAGGCGGTACCTGTTCCTGAGGGGCAACAAATTCTTCATGTCTTACCGCAATATTTTGTTGTGGACGGTCAAGAAAAGGTTCAGGATCCTCTTGGAATGTACGGTATTCGCCTTGAAGCACAAGTTCATATTATTACTGGTTCGGTGGCGTCGGTACAAAATCTTATCAAATGTTGTGAAATGGCAGGCGTAAGAGCTGGAGATATTGTTTTGGAGCAGCTTGCATCTGCTGAGGCAGTATTAACAAACGATGAACGGGAGTTGGGTGTTGCCGTTCTTGATATTGGGGGCGGGACGTCTGATCTCGCCTTATATCAAAATGGAAGTATTCGACATACCATGGTCCTTCCGATTGCAGGGAATCACTTCACAAATGATCTGGCTATTGGATTACATACTACACTCAGAGATGCCGAGCGGGTGAAACGAGAGCATGGTCTGGCCTTGCTTGAACTTTTAGAAGATGACGATGTACTCGAAGTAGAAATGGTACAGGGAAATGAAAAGAAAATTATTTTCCTGAAGGACTTAGTGTCAATCATTCAGCCGCGTTCTTATGAGTTATTGTCATTGGTACATGAAGAAGTGATCAAATATCATTTACAAGCATTTATGCGATCTGGGCTTGTTTTAACTGGTGGCGGATCGCTTTTGCGCGGCATGAAAGAGCTTGCAGAGGAGCTGTTTGAAGTTCCGGTTCGTATTGGTGTGCCGTCATCAAGTTATGCCTTGCCGGATGTATTGCAGTCTCCGGTTTACGCGACGGCATACGGATTATTGGTACATGTGGTCAAAAAAGAAGGGGGACGCGCGTTCACACGAGAAGGCTATGTTGTAGGTAGAATTTTGGATCGAATGAAATCTTGGGTATCAGATTTTTTTTAAGGAGTAGTGATGATCGAATTTGAAAGGGAGAAAGAGAATTTATCGGTTGCAGTGGTAAAAGTAGTTGGTGTTGGTGGTGCAGGCGGCAATACGCTTAACAGCATGATAGAAGCTGGTTTTGAGGGCATTGAATTCATTGCAACCAATACTGATGCACAAGCATTACGGATGTCGAAAGCTTCGCATTGTATTCAACTCGGTGTGAAATCTACCAAGGGGTTAGGGTCAGGGGCAAATCCAGAACTCGGTAGACGAGCGGCAGAAGAAGATCTTGATAAGGTGTTAGAAGCTGTAGGTGATGCTGACATTGTATTCTTGTCTGCTGGTATGGGCGGTGGTACCGGATCAGGTGGTTTGCCTGTTATTGCGCGTGCACTCAAACAAAACGGCATTCTTACCGTTGCCATCGTAACGAAACCGTTTGTGTTTGAAGGGAAACGGAGAGCTCGTATTGCAGATGAAGCGATAGAGGCTTTGAAGTCTGATGTAGATACATTGATTGTGATCCCAAATCAGAAGCTTTTGGGCGTTGTTGACCAAAACGTTTCGATGATTGATGCGTTTTCTATGATCAATAATATTTTGAATCAATCGGTTAGAGCTATTTCAGACATTATTTCTAAGCCGGGACATATTAATGTTGATTTTGCAGATATGCGTGAGATCATGCAAGGCATGGGGCTTGCTGTTATGGGCACCGCTCGTGGAACGGGCGAAAGCCGCGCACGTCGTGCTGCAGAAGAAGCAATCAGCTCACCATTGTTGGAGAATATGTCTATTGCTGGCGCACGCGGTGTTTTGCTGAATATCTCGGGTGGTGTGGATCTTGGGCTTCATGAAATTAGTGAAGCTGCATCTGTTGTCTATGAACAAGCAGATGAAGATGCAAATATCATTCTTGGATCAGTGATTAACCATGACTTGCATGATGAGATTGTGGTGACCATTATCGCAACAGGGTTTAATACTGAGAAGAAACAAAAACCACAACTAGCAAAGAAGGAAGTCGATATTAAGCAAGCGGTATTAAGTGCAGCAGAGCTTCTTGATGAGCCAGAACATGAAATTGTTGCCGCACCGCAAGAGATTGCACCAAAAGAGCAGATTGCTGCTCCGGTGGAAGATCTTCCAGAAGCAGGAATGCTTGATATT
The DNA here is from genome assembly GCA_016929235.1 of Candidatus Babeliales bacterium. Lineage (NCBI taxonomy): Bacteria > Candidatus Babeliae > Candidatus Babeliales > Candidatus Babeliales bacterium. The sequence continues at coordinate 202,608 of JAFGJD010000004.1, forward strand.
GATGATCTTGATGTTCCAACGTTTTTGCGTAAGGAAATGAATCAAAAAACAGTTGATAGTGAATAATAACGAAGAACGATGCGGGCGGGTGGCACGGTTTCGTACACCCGCTTTGTTTTGTAGAACCGTTACGTAATACTCCTCCCGTTCAGACACGGGAGGAGTATGGTATTGTTATTTTTTGGTTGTGATACTACCAGATGGAACTCCAAGTGATGCATTTACGTCTTGCATTTCCTTATCCATCTGAGCAAGCTTTGGGGCATACTTGAGACGAAGGGTCAAAAATTCTTTGAGCCAGTCTTTTGAGGAAGAATCACCGTCATACTTTTTAGAAAGCAGATCAAGCTCTCGCTTGAATTCCTCACTATTAAGCAGCTGGATTTCGCCCATATATTTCTTCATTATTTTCCCGTAGGCTTCTTGCAATTTCTTTGCATTTTCAGTTCCCGGTAGCCACTCTTCAAGTGCTTTCATGTAATGAGGATCGCTTTCCAAACCTTTGTAGGATGTGCGGAGATTAGCTTCTATCATGTCGAAGACAGGATTTCTTGGAGTGTTATATGATGCTGACCTTGTATGTATATTTTCAATGTCTAACATCATAGAATCGGTAGCTTTTGCTGCTTCTTCGGCTCTAACTATAAGGGTGTCGCCCTCTATTCTTAGTTTGACCACAGAATCTTCGTTGATATTCAGAAGGGCTAAGATGCTGCGATCGAGCACTAGAGCATTGCTGTTTCCATATTTAACAAGTTTTTTAAGCATAGTATTTCTCCTGATAGTGAGGTGTTATTAATGTGCGGCCTAGTAATCATGAATAGTACGCAGTATTTACTAGGAATGATACATAGTATTGTATAATGTATCTACATTGTCAAATATTGTTAGAAAAAAGATTTGGGCATGGCTGGAATGAGGGGGTGCAGGCGTCTTTTTTATAGTATGTATCATCTCTGGTTGCGAAGGACTTAGGGGATGAGTGGGTTCACATATTGACATGTACCTCTCTTCAATGCATTCCTAAGGTAATGCCCAGAGAGGGCTATGCCCGAAGAGGTGGTATGTATCCCGACCAGTTCCGTTACTCCTATATATTTAGCGATGCACGTTACGCATTCAGAACACAAGATTTTTCTGGCGAGACTGGCGCATCACTCTTAAAGTGTGAGCCCTTTCAACAGATACATGAATGTGACGCTCTCATTTTTTTAAAACAAGTCCATGGGACCAATGGTGTGGCAATAGGATCACGTGATGAGGCGAAGAGATTTACAGTTTTTTCAACGCATGCAGATTATGCAATGACACATGTTCCACGTGTTGCTCTAGGTGTAATTACTGCCGATTGTGTTCCACTTTTATTCTATGATTCCAGAAATAGAGTGGTTGCCGCTGCACATGGTGGTTGGCGTGGAACGGTTGCTGGCATTGGGGGCATTGTTATTGATCATATGAAGCGAGAGTATGGTACGCACCCAGCAGACCTTGAGGTTCGCATTGGTCCCTCGGCTGGACCATGCTGCTATGAAGTTGGTGATGAGGTTCTTGTACATGTTCGGCGCTACTCCTGGGGACATCAGGTTATCTCGGGAAGGATTTTTGATTTGCCTGGATTTCATCATAGATACCTATCAGAATGTGGCGTTCTTCAGGGAAAAATTCAGATGGAGGACCATTGCTGCACGATCTGCAATAAGGCTTATTGCTCCGTGAGAAGACAGTCGGGAACACTTGATCGGCAATTTTCTCTTGTGATGTTATCGAGGTAAATTGTTGATAGGTTGCTTTTTTGATACCCTGGAACCAACGAATATTAGTTTCTAGCCTTGGGGGTATTCCCCGATCGTAAGGATCATAGTGAGTATTATTCAGAAGTTTTTGACTGTGATGATTGGTACTGCCAACGCCCGTCAATTAAAAAAACTCCAACCAACTATTGATACAATCAATGCATTGGAACCTGAAATTAATGGTCTCAGTGATGATCAACTCAAAATAAAAACTGTCGAATTTCGTGAGCGACTTAAGGGGGGCGCAACTCTTGATGATCTGCTTCCTGAAGCCTACGCTGTTGTTCGTGAAGCCTCCAAGCGCGTGTTGGGACTACGTCATTTTGATGAGCAGCTTATGGGTGGTATTGTTCTGCATCAAGGTAAAATTGCAGAAATGAAAACCGGTGAAGGTAAGACGCTTACTGCGACTTTACCATTATACCTTAATGCGCTGTCTGGAAAGGGTGCACACCTAGTGACTGTGAACGATTACCTGGCACGTCGTGACGCTCGGCGCGAGGGTCAAATATATACATTTTTAGGATTGACGGTTGGGATTATTCAACATGGCCTGACGGATGTAGAACGTAAGACGGCATACAACTGTGATGTTGTCTATGGTACGAATAGTGAATTTGGATTTGACTACCTGCGCGATAATATGAAGTTTCGTTTGACGGATTATGTGCAGCGTGATTTGAACTATGTCATTATTGACGAAGTTGACTCGATCTTGATTGATGAAGCACGAACTCCACTTATTATTTCTGGTCCAACAGATGAGGGTAGCAAGCTTTATCTTCTTGCTGATAAAGTCGTGCGTCGTTTGCGTGAAAAGGATGACTATGAAATCGATATCAAAGATCGCAATGTCCAGCTGACAGAAGCTGGTGTTGACAAGATAGAATCTGCGTTCAGCATCAAAAATCTTTATGCGGTTGAGCATCTCAATATTCTACATCACATTCAGCAAGCTCTTAGGGCTCATGCGATCTTTAAGTTGGATGTTGACTATGTAGTTCGTGACAATCAAGTGCTTATTGTCGATGAGTTTACGGGAAGGATTTTACCAGGTCGTCGATACAGTGACGGGTTGCATCAAGCGTTAGAAGCAAAAGAAGGCGTAAAGATTGAGCGTGAAAGCCAAACGCTCGCATCGATTACTTTGCAAAACTTTTTCCGTATGTATAAAAAATTATCTGGTATGACTGGTACCGCTGCAACGGAAGCCGAAGAATTCCATAATATCTACAAGCTGGATGTGGTTTCTGTCCCTACACATGAATTGATGATCCGTGATGATAAAGATGATCTTATTTTCTTAACAAAAAATGCCAAGTACAAGGCAATTGTTCAGGATATTCAAGAGCGTCATGCCAAGGGTCAACCGGTGTTGATAGGTACTGTTGCTATTGAGACCTCTGAATTTATTAGTCAGGTATTGTCGATGAGTGGCCTTCCGCATGAAGTATTGAATGCCAAGCAGCATGCACGTGAAGCAGAAATAATTGAATGTGCGGGTGAACCGGGACGCGTTACGATTGCTACAAACATGGCTGGTCGTGGTACTGACATTAAATTAACCCCAACATCAAAAGCGGCAGGTGGATTGTATATTCTTGGCACTGAACGCCATGAAAGTAGGCGTATCGATAACCAGCTTAGGGGGCGTTCTGGCAGACAAGGTGATCCGGGTGAGTCTCGTTTCTATATTTCGTTAGAAGATGATCTTATCCGCCGGTTTGGCGGAGATCTAATGCAACGACGTATGACTATGGCTGGCATGACTGAGGATGAGGTAATCGAATCTCGCATGATCTCAAAGATGATAGAGAATGCTCAGGAGAAGGTAGAAAAAGATAACTTTGATAAACGTAAAAATACGCTTGAGTATGATGACGTACTCAATCAACAACGTAAGGTTGTGTACCAATTTCGTCGAGATATTTTGGATGGCGAAGAACATATCTTTGACCTTGTTCGCGATATGATCATTGGTACAGTCCAAGATATATTACTTCGTATTGCTCCAAAGCGTTCATTGCAGCCAGAGCAAGTGACAGAAGCTTTTGATGTGATGAGTAAGCTAACGGGGCTTCCCGTTGAAGAGTTTCGTAACGCTGGTTTAAATACTGCCAATACCGATACACTCAAAACAGGTTTGGTGGAATTTCTTGTGAACAAATATCAGATGTATCGTACTCAGTCAGATGCCCCTGCCCTTAAGGAAGCAGAAAAGTGGCTCATGCTTGAGACGCTTGATCATGCCTGGAAACAGCATATGTTGAACCTCGATTCGCTTCGTGATGGCATCGGGTTACGTGGGGTTGGGCAAAAGAATCCGCTTATTGAGTATAAGCTTGAAGCGTTTGATATGTTTAAGGAGATTATGGAGCAGATCAGATTTGATGTGGTGCATCATATCTTCCACCTCAATCTTGAACGCTTTAATAGTCATGATATTGAGCAGAAACGTGAGCGTGAGCTCGAGGCATTGAACTTCATTAGTTCAGGTGATTCTACTACTGGAGATGAAAGCTCGAAAACCTATGCGCGTGGCGAAGACAAGATCGGCCGCAACGACCCGTGTCCTTGCGGCTCTGGAAAAAAATACAAAAAATGTTGTATGAAGTAAGCGCCTACTTTACGATTTCCATAGCAGGTGTGTCCCCAAAATATTTTGTTCCTATGATAGCAACCTGATTATTGTTGTTGTCTCTAACATGAAACTTGAAGACTTCTGATGTTTTATCTTCAAATTTGGTGGATGAGGCAGGAAGTGATGCGTGGTAGCTTAGTGTAGATAGGTTTAATTGTGTGTTGCCATCATGGTTTGAGAGCCAGTCTACGCGATAGGCGAGGTTAAAGAAGAGTGGGGATTTTTTATCTTCAACGTATATAAAGAAGGCAGCAGTATTAGGCAAGAGCTTCTGAGCCCCGGGTGCTATTCTAAAATCGCCACTGAGCTGTGTAAAGTCGGTTCCCATTTGTCTACGCTTGCTTCCTGGTTCTGGAACAAATATTTTGGTCCACTCTTTTCCGCTGTTTGGATTAACAAGGTTACTAGCTGGACCGGGGACAACAATTACATTGTTTTGATCATTAACGAGGGTAAAATTTACTGCAGCAGATGCTCCTAGTATTTGCAGTGATAACACTATAAGCGTCGTTCTTTTCATTCTTTCTCCTTACATAGTGAACAACATATCATACCGAGTTTTTTGTGACACTTGAGCTTCTTTAGACTCTTTTGGCACGGGAATATTTGCTATGGCAAATGTGAATGTGAAAGATGTGTCTTGTATGACGATCAATCCATCTGTATCTGCGGCGGTAACAATAGAGTTAACATTTAAAATAATCTGCGGTTTGTTTAGGGTGGATTCTTGTGGATTGGGTGACTCCACAGATGAGAGAGAAAGGAGATAAGCTTTTTTTACCGCTAAACCTTGATGAATGTATATAACTATGGTTTGGCTAGGTTGCATGTCCCCAACCTTGTGGGATGATTCGGCTTCCAGGGCTATGGTTGCATTGCTAGCATTTTTTCCGCCGAGAGTAGATATTAACACTTGTGCGCCAAAATCATTTACGATAGTAACATGCACACCTTCTGAAGAACAGCCTAATGCAATTAGGGCTAGTAGATATCTATATGTCATTTATTTTCCTTAAAGTTGTTATACGGCAGCATAGAAAAATCGATTATTTTTTTACAAGAGTTGTGTATTAAAGTATTACGTTCGATTGTATCGTGTGGTATCCATATCGCTGGTAATATGCAATAGAAGAACGGATGATAAATGGTATATCTGAGTAGCGTGGTTTCCATGCGAGAATGTCATATGTCCGTGATGCATCAATTGGTCTGCCAGGCATGCATTGTTGTGCTGTGGTTATATAGGAAACTGGTCTTTTCGTAATTTGTTCTATACAGGCAACAATATCTTGTAATGAAGTATTTTTCCCAATACCCACATTAAATATGTCTGAATAGTTGGTTTGTTCTAAGTGAAAGAGTGCCTTTACATATGCGTCAGCAAGATCTTGTATATGAATATAGTCGTGAAATACATGAGTATTGTTTAGGGATATCAGCTGTTGTGTGTGTGCTGCATGGATGAGCTCTGGAATGGGGTTGCCGATAGAGGACGATTGTGGTGCTAATGTAGCCTCAGGTAATGCACCAGATGCAATATCATGTCGTAAAATAATGGTTGAAATGTTATGTGAAGAAGTTAGTTCTAAGAGCATTTGTTCTACAACGTCTTTGCTAATGCGGTATGCGTTGCTAGGGTAATGATGTTGTGTACATAGTGAAAAAGGCTGTTCTTCAAGGACAGAACTATGTGATTTGAAGAGGAGCTGTGTCACGTTATGTTCAATCATGGATTCGATGAGTCGTAGTGTTGAGGCGACGTTGGTGGTGTAGGGAAAGGCTGTATGTGTTTCTGCACAGTGTATAACTGCGGTGATACGATAATGAGTAAAAAGATCATGGAGTACTTGCTTATCACAGAAGTCATCTTGCACTATGGTCGCCCATGGGTAAGCGAGAGTCTCTTTTGTATCTAGAAGCACTACTTGGTAGCCATGTCTAGCTACGGCGTAAGCAATATGAGAACCACAGTATCCCAATCCTCCAGTGATCAGGATAGAGTTCATAGGTTATTGTCCCTGTTGATTTGTGCAGTCTTCTAGAAGTTTGATGCCTTGTTCATCATACAGGCGCGCTTGTACGAGCTGTTGTGTTTGTTGATTAAGTTGATCTATTTGGAGTTTTTTTGTTTCTAGTTCGAGTATAAGTGCGTTGCGCTCTTCTGCGATTGGCCCTTGAATTCCTTCGATAACTTCAATAGTTAATTGGCGTTGTGTCTCCGATTGTCCTATAACCATTGTATCTTGGACTTTATTTTTGATTTGTGCTTTTTCATTTTTATTTAAAGAACTTTGTTGTGCTGCGGCATCGAGAGCAAGGAGAGTTAAGTTTCTATTGCCAACAGAGTTGCCGAGTTCATATTCAATGGTATCTATTGCAGAAAAAAATGCGCTCAATGTCCCAGAACTTTTTGCAGAGTTTAATGCCGCATATGCACGATCCATGGGTGTTGGTACAACGATGGGGCATAGCGCTACATTGGTATAAAAAATCATAATCACAATGATACTGTAGTGTTTCATTCGGAATCCTTTTCGGATTGATTTCTTTCCGTTCGTTTGTTCATGAATGGACGAATTTCTATGAATGAAGGAATATCACGATTAAACAAGTTAGCTTTTAATTGTTCGCAGCTATTTTCTTTTAAGAAGGAAAAGGCTTGACTTTTATATGCGCTATAAAGAGCGCCGAATTTTCCAGTAAATCCAATCGGTGTTTTCGTTACATCTAATACAAATGTTTCAATATCCGGGGATCCAAGCCCTCCCATAAAAGAGGTGCAATACTCTATGTAATCGCTAGAAGAAGTTGGCTGGATAGGAGTATCCGGGGTATTGCTATACAATACATTTATTGTCAGTACAAAGGCATCGAGTTGTGAAAAACAGGGATAATTTTGGGGCAAATCAGATGGCGTGATATTGGATGTATCAAAGAACTGTCTGGTGAGACTGTTGGCAATTTCATGCTTCGTTATTTTTCCTTTTATTCCTTTGAGCGGAATGCCATCAATGATATTCTGCAATTCTTGTTTGCTGATATCGAAGTTGGCATGTTCCATGAACAGTGCTTTCTGATTTTTTATTTTTTCGTTGAACGGTTGAGCTTTTGATTCCTCTTCAAGAAGGAGTTCTTTGAGATCAGGTTCATTGTTTGGTGTTGATGTGGTGATGAGATGCCAATAAAGATCTTCTGCAGTACTAACTGCTGTTGGGTGGGGACGTACAATTGGAAGAGGTATATATGTACCATTGTCATCATAAAATGGTGTGAAGAGACCATCATATTGACCATTTAAGAACCATGGATAACCATGATCTAGGTCTATCTGTGGTAATGCACGAGTTACTTTATCTTCGTCATATACTAGTGATTCTGGGAGGGGAAATGCCTGGAGATATATTTCTGGAACAAAATATGGTTCTCCATGAGGCATAATGGGTTCTTGGGCATTGAGCCCCCATATCGATACCAAAAGAATTAGCAATCTGTTGGTCATCCGTTTCCCCTTCCTTCTTGTTCATGTCGGAGGCCTACAAGAACAAGATTAAAAAGAACTTCTTTTTGGATGATGGTATCGATATCTTCTTGGTTTTGTTTGAGTGTCGATCCAATGGTATCTCTAGTACAGTTATTTGCTGTTGTTTCTGTTATTGTTTTCCTATAGATGAAAAAAGGTGTCAGCGAAATGAGGCTAATAATCAGTGCCAGGCCGAAACGTTTATAATTCACGCAATTATTCCTTTTTTGATTAACATGGAGGAAGTGTTCCTTGTACTATTTCCTTCAGTTGATTCAAATTAATTACGCACGATTTTTTCTCTGGAGAGAAACGGAGCCCATCTTGAAGATTGCTAAAAAGGTGGCTGTTCTCGTCTTTTAAAATAGTCAAATCAGTTAGGTATGTTTTTTGTTCCAATTGTGTAAGTAGTTGCGATGCATCACGCAGCGGCTTTCTTACTTTTTCTATAACATCAGAACATTCTGTATATGTTGAGTCAGTAATACTTGGAGTTGTTTCATCTATATTGGATAGTGTAGTACAGATACTATTACGCAAGATGGTATTTTTACGTGATTCTTTAATGAGGGTCTGAAGGTCTGGGCAGGTTGTTGTTTTCCCCGCAATTTGTTGTTGCAGGCTATCGATAATACCTTCTTGTGTTTGAATAGTAGATTCAAGTTGTCTCATGGTTGCTTGGTCGGCTATGAGACTTGCACTACAGGTTTCGAGATCTTGTTGTAAGTGAGAAGCATCGACATCTGTAGTTGGTACAGATCGCGGGACAGTCGCCATGAGCCGGTCGAGTGTGGTGTCAATGAATGCCTTTTGTTCAGTTGTTCCACCCGTATCGCGGGATTGTTCAATCTTAGCTTGAATTGTTTGATATTCAGTATCAGAAATTTGGCTAGCATTTTTTGTATTAGCAGCATCAAGGGAGACGGCCAATAGGTAGATTTGTTTCATAAAGAATCTACTACCTAAAAGACTGTTAAAATTGTTGCAGCCATTAGTATATGCCTGAACAATCTCCTGTGATGTTTGCGCATTTTGCACTGCAGCTCTAATCTCTTGCAATTTTATATCGGCCTGCTGGCTTAATGATGCATGTAGAAGTAATGGCATGCATAAGAGAAGTGGGAGATATTTCTTCATGACTGTTTTCCTTTTTTTAAATTGAGAATCCAGCTTTGAACCAAACTTCCCATCTGTCTGCGATTGGATTTGAGGAGCCAAATTCGTATAATCCACCAAACCCAAGGAATGGCGGAACTGCTTGATCATCCCAGTGGATTCCAATAGAACCATATAGCATGAAACTAATCGAAGAAGGATGTAGTGCAGAGCTTAGGTCGAGATCGGATTCCTTTATTGGTTTATAGCGATCGGTATTGTTAGCTGTATCAACGGCTAGGACATTGAGATCTACATCGTTGAATATCAATCCGTAATTCCACATATGCATGTCAGCGTAACTCATGCTTTCTGCGGCGGTTCCTCCAGCTGCAGCATTGACGCCTGCAATAGCAGGGCCTTCCTCCCATTTGCATGCAAGCTCACCATCTTCTGTTTGGCTGTAGTATGAGTTGAATCCAACTTCTGCACGAAGTCGTCGATGGTTAACGACAAAGGCGGTATTGGTTTGGAAAAATCCGCCAGGTCTGATCTTCATTTTCTTGGTAAGATAGTTAATACCCGGTGATGTTGTGGTTGCTGCAGAATCAGTAAAGACGTTGATATAGCGGCTCCATGATTTATCTTTGAGGTCAAAGGAGCGCATTTCGTCGCTTTCGAATAAATAATGACTGCGTTGATCGGTGCACCACCAGATAGATGTAGTATCATTGTTCCATATTTTGAATCCTACAGCACCGCCCCAGAGTACACCCCAGTGTTTGTTGTTTCCTATCATTGGCTCAAAAACATAGGTTGCTTGTGGTCTGTTTCCTGTTGGGAAAATAATACCAGCAAATGTAGTGCGGTAGCATTTTTGATCGCGTACAGAATCTTGTCCAACTCTAATTTCAAAATCAGAAATTCCTGTTTTATCAAGAGATCCAGGATAGATCTTGCCGTAGTTCCAGGAAGATTGATTCATGGCTGCGGCTACACTTGCAGGATATCCTGAACGAATCGTGACATTGACTGTATTGGTTAACATTGTTTCTTGAAGGTTCATGGCATTAGAAACATGAATTATTGGAGCTGTTGTATCAATCCACCAGCCTTTATCTTCATCATCCGAGAGCGACTGTTTGTAGTTGAGCGCCGTTCCAATAAAACTTTGTTTTGGGCTAAACGTAATGCGACTGGCAAAGTTATAGTCTTCGGAGATGATATTAAAATTGTGTGCAAGGATATCGTAGTTATCATCTTTAAAATTTTGTGAGCCTCCTGCGTAATATGCTCCAACAGCCGCTGCAGTATCGGGATTTGGTCCTTCTGCAATAATAATTGAATTTTTATGCCATGGTAAAAAAAAGCGCGCTAAACGATCAGAGGCTGTTGTTTGTCCACCAAAAACGGTTGTCTGGAAGCATCCCCAGATCCCATTCTTTTTCCCCAACATGCGGTCGCGATATTGATTAAGATGTTCTGGGCTTCCTGTTGTATATTGCGGACGTATAGAAAAGAAAGTATGGCTTGTTGCTTCATCAGCATGTGAATCTATGGATAATATGATTGAGGGACCTATGAGAGCAAGTGCCAAAAGTAATAACTTCTTCATATAAAACTCTCCTTATGAGTAGTCAATGCCCTTTTTTTCGGGAATCGATATGAGAGACATACCACGCGGTTATTATAGCTGTCAATCTATGTACAAGCGGGTATTGTTTTCCTAGACTACTTTAAGAGAGTGATACAATTGTTCTTTAATCAGTGAGTGGATGTATGATACGGCGTGTTAAAGGGACTCAGGATTTTCTTGACCTAACTTTATTTAATTTTTTTATAGCACAATCAAAAGAACATCTCGCCCAATATCACTTTAATGAAATTGCGACTCCGATCATAGAACCCACTGAGCTTTTTAAACGGTCTCTCGGTTTGGAAACAGATATTGTTACCAAGGAGATGTATACTCTCAATACGGAGTCTGAATCAATCTGCTTGCGTCCAGAGGGCACCGCATCAACAGTTCGCGCATTTATTGAAAATGGTATTCAGACGGTGCCATGGAAGGTGTTTCTATGGGGGCCAATGTTTCGTCATGAGCGACCACAAAAAGGTCGCTACCGACAATTTCATCAATTAAGCTTAGAAGTAATTGGTTCCGATTCTATAGCACAAGATGCGCATATGATCGCTATGCTTGACCGGCTCTTTTCAGATCGGTTTAAGCTTGATTCTTATGCTCTCCATATTAATTTTCTAGGGACCATGGAGGATCGTGCGGCGTTTAGAAAAATTCTTGAGAAATTTCTTAATGAGCATGTTGATCAGATTTGTGCGACATGTAAGGTGCGTAAAGATAAGAACATCATGCGCGTGTATGACTGTAAAGAAGTGTCATGCCAGACCCTATATAGAAAAGCGCCGGTGTTAACTGAATACCTCTCTAAAGCGTCTGCCGATGAATGGCAGCAGCTTCAGGAGTATCTTGATAGTACGAATGTAGCTTATACAGTTATGCCAACACTTGTCCGTGGCTTGGATTATTATAATAAAACAGTCTTTGAGTTTGTAAGTCCGCATCTTGGTGCACAAAGTGCGTTCTGCGGTGGTGGTCGTTATGATCATCTTGTATCTGCATTGGGAGGTAAAAAAGATCAACCTTCAGTTGGCGCAGCTATTGGCATCGAGCGCATGTTATTGTTATTAGATCCTATCAAGGACGCATTGCCGATTTACAAAGAACCACGTCTCCATGTGATTATGCCACTTTCCACAGACCAACATACTCTTGCGTTGTTGATTGCATATCAAACACTCCAACATGGACTATATACGGAAGTACTTCTCGAGGGTGATTCAGTTAAGAGTATGATGCGTAAAGCTAATAAGCTTGGCGCAACGTACTGTCTATTGATTGGGTCTGAAGAGCAAGATAATAAGACTGTCAAAGTCAAACATATGACCACAGGGGAAGAAGCAACTGTTGCTCATGCAGATTTAATTGCCTATCTACAGCAATAAACGAGCCAGTTCGTTTCGTAAGACATAAAAAGTAAATGCGGTAAGTAGCACACTGTCAAAGCGGTCCAGGAGCCCGCCGTGTCCGGGAAGCAGTGATCCTGTATCTTTGATATTATTTTTTCGTTTAAGCCAGGAGACAAAAAGATCGCCAAGAAAAGCGGTGGCACAAAGCATAAGCCCATATCCAATTCGTATAAACAAAGCTTCATGATGTGTGAGCAGTACAAACAGTGTCGTGGTAATAATTATTGCTCCTATAAGGCCTTCCCACGTTTTTTTTGGACTAAGTCGTGGGACGAGTTTGTAGTGTCCGATTAATGTTCCAGTGATGTATGCACTTACATCAAAGGTAAAGACAAGAAGAAACAAGTATACAATTAGTGGACGATAATCAGTCCGATTGAGCGCAATGATTGTTATAAAGCCTAGTGTAGTATAGATGGTTGCGAGATTCTGGTAGCGTTTCAAGTATGGAAGCTCCCAGCCAACAATTACAATAAAGAGAGTAAATAGGAGTAGTGAAAAGATAAGTGGGCGTGGAAATATAAAAAATAGTAACAGGGCTACACCGAATGCGATTCCAGTGAGGCTGCGTTGTACGAAAGATTTCACGGTTTTCTTTCTTAGAACATGGCTGAGTAACGACGCTTATGACCAATGGCAAGCTGCTGATCCTTGTTGATCAAGGGGAGAGCATGTGTAGCAATTTGCTCCTGAAGTTTTTGCGCTTTCTCGATGTCATTTTGCTTTTCAGCAAGCGCGCATTCAAGGCGTAAGGTTTTCACCTCAATATTAGAGATGCTTGTTTTAAATTCATCCTTGATATGAGCAAGCCGTTGTTCGGCGGCTGTGAATTTGTTGTTGTTGAGATAGTATTCAAACACATTAACCTCGCTCTCAAATAGCTTATTGTAGCATTGACGTCGAATTGATTTTACCTCTTTTAGATACTGAGTATTGGTTGGTTGTTCTAAGTAGGTTTGAGCAGTTTGAAGGGCTTCACGAGTCTTGGTTTGGTCTCGGTCTGGTTCTAATGTTTCGTAAAAACAGCATAGCAGCGTTTTATAGTTGACGTACTCAGTTTTATCGCTTCCTGGGTATAATGTAAGATATTCTCGATAGAATTCTTCTGCTTTGGCAAGATGTCCCAAGTCAAAACAAAGATCGGCACGTTCAAGCCGTAGTTGTTTCAGGAGATCAAGATCATCGCTATGCCCGAGCATGTACTCGATGTGTTCGAATGCCATGATCTTGTTGGTTGCTAATAACTTATTTTTTCGTTGTTCCAACTCTTCAATAGACAACTCTGTCATGAGCTTGCGTTTATGTGACGTCCGTTCCTTTTGTTGCGCACGTCGGGCGTAGTATTCTTCCTTGAGGGGATTTGCTATTTGTGGTGGCGTGCTCTTCTTGCCATAGCATATGGCAAAAGTCAGGAGGAGTGGCACTAATAATCGTATGGACATGGATAGCCTCCGCACAGGGGTTCATAATCATATGATCGAGAGTATAGAAAAGTTGCCGTAGTCGGTAAAGCTCGAGGCTTTTCTTGAGAAGCGTCTGCGAGTCATAGTAGGATCATTCTCGTGTGTATGGTATTCTGTGAAAAACAAAGAATCTGCCGCATGATTTGAGGTTGTGCTGAATGAGAAATAAAGACCTAGAATCCCTGCTGATAACAAAAGGATTGGTGACTCAGGAACAGCTAGACGCATGTAAAAAAGAGGCTGTCGAGCAGGGGATATCTCTTGAAGAATGTTTGGTCAACAAAGGCCTGGTTAATCCAGAGGCTCTTGCGCAGATCTATGCAGAACAAAGTGGTCTTCAATACTTTGAGGCTCTTACTGAAGATATGGCGGATCCACTTTTGCTTGCTCGTGTTCCACTGAAATTTTTACGTGATAATCATGTTATTCCTGTTAAGGTAGATGGGGATCTTGTTTTTGTTGCTGCAGTTCCCTATAACTTTCGGCCTCTTGATGATCTTGCACTTATTTTTGGTTCGCCTAATCGTGTTGCGGTTGCGTCTTCCAAGGTGATTGTTGATAGTATTAATCGTTTTTATCCACTCGAGGGCACAAAGGAAATGCTTGAAGAGCTGGAAGAAGAACAATCAGTCGGCGACGAGGTTATCGATTTCGATGAGATTACCGAGACCGACATTCTTGGAATGGCAAGTGAGGCTCCTGTTATTAAATTGGTGAACCATATTTTGTATCAGGCAGTAAAACGGGGTGCGTCGGATATTCACGTTGAGCCATTCGAAAAAGAGGTACGTATTCGCTACCGTATAGATGGTGTTATGTATACGGTCGAAACGCCGCCAAAGCGTGTGCAAGCGGCATTAATTTCACGTATCAAAATCATGTCAAATCTTAACATTGCTGAAAAGCGAAAACCACAAGATGGTCGTATTCAAATTAAAGTAGCTGACAAATCCATTGATATTCGTGTGTCGATTATTCCGGTGACATTTGGCGAGCGCGTGGTCATGCGTTTGCTTGATAAAACGCGAGCATTCTTAGATATTGAACAGCTTGGTTTTTCTGAACGTGATCTTGGTATTGTCAAAAAGTGTATAGAGCGTTCCAATGGTATTTTCTTTGTGTCCGGTCCGACTGGTTCTGGTAAAACGTCGACTTTGTACTCGATCTTGAACCGATTGAATTCAACTGAGGTCAATATAATGACTGTTGAGGATCCAGTTGAATACCAGATGACAGGAGTTGCGCAGATCCAAGTTAAGGAAAAGATCGGTCTGACATTTGCAGCTGCGCTTCGTTCCATCTTGCGACAAGATCCGGATATAATCATGGTTGGTGAAACACGTGATCAAGAAACGGCACAGATTTCTATTCAGGCTGCGCTTACCGGTCACTTAGTGTTGAGTACGATTCATACCAATAATGCTCCCGCAACCATTACTCGTCTGCTCGATATGGGTATTGAACCATTCCTGATAGCGTCGACGGTTGTTGCCATTGTGGCGCAGCGATTAGTTCGCCAATTGTGTAATGACTGTAAGCAAGCATATAAACCAGAAGCTGCTCAAATTAAACAACTTAGACTTACCGATGCAGAAGCGGCTCAGATTACCTTCTACCAGCCTGTTGGTTGTCATGAATGCGAAGAAACAGGATATAAGGGCCGTTTTGCAATCTTCGAGGTTATGGAAATGACGCCAGCGGTTGCTCAATTGACGATGCAGCAAGCTGATGCGATTGCAATACGTAAGCAAGCATTGGCAGATGGCATGGTGCTTCTGATTACACATGGTCTTGAAAATATAAAAGAAGGCAAAACAACGATCGATGAAGTCTTGGCAGTTGCTAACATGGAAGGTGACATTGACGTCTAGATGTAGTAGCGGTGTTTCGCTTCTTGAGACTGTTGTTGTGTGTGCATTGCTTTCACTGATTGTTACGCTGAGTTTTCCGCATATTACTCCGTTTTTCTATGAGTCAAAGGTAAAAACCGAATTACACATGCTCATGAATGCATGTGAGTTGCAACAGCAGCGTGCTGTGATGGAGCAACGTTCATGTACTATCGTGCTGCATCCTGAATGTCATGCGTACTCATATGATGATATGACCGTGACGTTCCCACCAGAGGTGCGATTTCATCTTGGTGATGGAATCAAAGGTCCTCCAGCGGCACCGAGAAATTTCCCCTCCGATGTGGTAACCTTTGAGCGGCATACGATTACCTTCTATGCAGAAGGAACAATACAAGCAGGGAGTATCTACTGTAGTGATCCAGCGCATCGATGTCAGTATGCGTTGACAATTCCAGTTGAAGGTCCTCCGCGGGTGTGTCTATATCGGTATAATGGGCGCTGGATTGCGATAACATGAGTTACATAAAAACAATCATTAAAAGTTTTAATGCCATTGCGCTTGGTATGTGTGTGGCGTTGTATCTTTTGCAGTTTAACGGCACGATTTATTCAGTGGTGCAGCAGCGATTGCAAGAGTATTTGAGCTCTGCCTTTGATTGCTCATTTTCATGTCAGGTATCTGAGATTAATTTTTTTACGCCACATCTTGTTCTAGATAATCTTTCTGTGGTTCCTCGTTCAGGAGCTAGAACATGGTCATGGAGGAGTAAAAGAGCAGTAGTTACAGCTCCATGGTGGAAGATAATAACGAAGCGCATCGGAGAGTTAGATATTACGCTGTATGGCTATACGGCTTTTTCTGAAATGGATCTTGGTTCTCTTGCAATTTTGCCACATTATCAAAAAATTTTTGGCGCAGAAGGTATTGATGTCCCTGTATTTTTGAAGCGTTTATCTATACCTAATGGGACCTTTGAATGTGCTGAGTTGCGAACTGGTATCACTTTGAATACATCCGTTCATAGCACGTTTGCAAGCGTTGGTGATTTTATGAAAGTAACAATATACCCAACGGGTGGAACAATCACGCGCCTTGGGACAACATATGCACATACGCTTTTGGGTTCAATTCGATATATTGGGGAGCTAGAGCCAAAAATTGACTGCTCTTTAACTGTTGAACTTCCACAGTTACAAGGAGAACAACGATGTTTTGTGGTTGGATCATATGCACATAATGATCTGGAATTCCGTGTGTATACCAGTGACCGTGACTTACTTATCGAGCCGCTTAGTATTGATCGGCATGGTCATTATATGTGTCGTGCAAAGCTTCCATGGAGTTATGTTAGTTCAGTGGTATTTGATCAGTCTGTTGGCGATGGAGCTGGATCATGTGTGCTACAACTTCAAGGGTCTATGTCAGATCCTCTCCATACAGCGCATGGTATGTGTTCGTTGTCTGATGTGCTAATGGGTTTTGTACCTATTACTAAAGCGTGGTGTTCTATTTCAGCATGCGAGCAGTCGTGGAAGGGTATGATCGAATGTTCCTGTACGGGCAACAACGAAATAATCGGGTCGTGGGAGTTGAGCCAGGAAGGCAATGGGCTTGTATCCTTGACAAATAAAACTGTATTAGGGCTACCGAGTTTGTTCCATTATAGGATTCAACCTCGTGATCTTATGGTACAACTTTCGTGTAATACTCAAGGAGATGGGGAGCTCGTTGGTATCGGTCATATCACGGATGCGGTGTTGGATACCGTTTCTTCTGCAACTATTCAGGGCAAAAAAAATGGGAGGGAAGTCGCTGGTGAAGTGGAATGGCTAGATCGACATCTTGCTGTACGGGCAAGTGTGACTGATACAGTGCACATTAAGCATGCCAGCTATGCAGAGGGGAATAAATTACTTGCACTACTGTCATCAGACGATACGAGTTGCCGTTTAAGTGGTGATGTTGATTATGCATTATTGCGTTCCTGTGTACCTCGTTTAGTGCGAGATGATGTTGTTGGTGAAGGCCGATTTCATGTCGAGATTGAACCGTATGATACTGTGATCTCAGGCTCTGTTACGTTACAAGACGGGATGATCAAAGTTCCACGTATGTACAATGTGGTTGACGGGTTCTCCATGAACTTCCAATTTGATCCTGTTCATCGTAGCGCAAAAATAAATGATTTGGTGTGTTCTCTCCATCGTGGTAATGTTGCTATATCATCTGCACGTGTACTGTTTGATACTTCGTATACCCCAACATTTTTTCATGTTCCACTAAGCTTTGACCAGTGCTTTGTGAGCTGGCAGCGTGATTTATTTGCGGTAACATCGGGTCATCTGATGATACGTGATCATCCGATTTCAAGTATGGAGATTGACGGCACCATTGTGTTAGATCGCTCGCAATCAAAAGGTAATATCATGTCGGGTGATATGTCGTATTCATTCTTTATGTCTCCCGGCAGCGCATTAGGATTCAATCCGTTTATGAATGTATTTATTGAGACACGGCATCCATTGATCGTTGGAACGTCATTATGGGATGCGGAAGCTATGATGCGTGTATCTTTACATGGGCCATTAGAAAAGTTAGCGGTATTAGGAACGATAGAGCTGCTTTCTGGTAAGATCAAGTTTCCGTATAAACCGCTTACCGTGACGCATGGACGCTTAGAGTTGGTGCCATATCGTCTAGAAAATCCTGGCATTGAGCTGACGGCCAAGGGTCGTATTAAAAAATACGCAGTAACGATGCGTGTTGTGGGGACATTGGAAGATCCGCATATTATGTTTGAATCAAGCCCTGCGCTTACTGAAGAACAAATTATAGCATTACTGCTTGCGGGATCTGAAGAGAGCTCTTTGAGCATCTTGATGCCGGCATTGATCATGCAGAATCTTCAATATATTTTGTTTGGACCGGCACAGTCGCAGGAAAAGCTTGAAGAATATTTTAGGGGATTACTGAAG
This sequence comes from Candidatus Babeliales bacterium, assembly GCA_016929235.1. NCBI lineage: Bacteria > Candidatus Babeliae > Candidatus Babeliales > Candidatus Babeliales bacterium. The sequence goes on from JAFGJD010000004.1 coordinate 220,997, forward strand.
CCGTTAAGTTATGTTCGGTTTATTCCAAAGTTTTCTGATCAGTCGGGGCGTGGGGGATTAAAGGGTATTATAGAAGTAGATGTGAGTGATCATTTGACTGGTCGCATCGAGCAAGGATTTTCATTGTCCGAAGATACGAGGTTTGAGGTTGACTATCAGTTGTCAGATGATATTAGTCTCCGAGGGATAAAGGATGAGCGTGGAAACCTTGGTGGTGAAGTAGAAATGAAATGGAAATTTTAGCGCATATACACAATATGGGAGCTTACATGCGCGCGAATGACTTTCCCTTGGTCTTTTGTTGCTTTTCAATGTTGTGTGGACGTGGATATTCAACCAGATTCACCATTACAGTACGTTACACATATACCATGTTGTAGATGTTAACGATGTGATGAAACGAGAAGCGATGTTGTTCCGTCTATTTTCGAAAATCGTATTTGCTATGATCTGGCGAGCTTAGAGGAGGACGTAAGGAGGGGGGCATAGTTTATCTGCTCGCGCGATCCGGCGCTTGTTTGATCTTGAGACAAATGAGTTTCTTGCTGAGCGTGCCCGCGAGCGCCTAGGCGCTTTGCTGCAGCAGGACTTTGAGAATAAATTTAAAGGACAATCTCTTGAATCATGTCGACAATTGGTGGTCTTTAGTATAGGAGTTGTGGGAGCATTGTTTTTTATGAACAATTTTTTGTAGTGCATAAGAGAGGAAAGGACGGTATGAAATGCTGGTATGTATGTGTAGTTCTTTGTACTATTTATGCTCAGGCAGTTGATGTGCATTTTACATCATCAACTAAGCTTAGAAACGAACTGTGCCGCTATATCGACCGTGAACAAAAAAGTATCAATGCCGCGCTTTATTGTTTTACCGATGTCCATGTTGCAAGGTCATTAGTCCGCGCGCACAAACGGGGTGTCTCTATTACGTTGCTTGTATGCAAGACGGCGCTCGAAGGGGAATGGACCAAGGTTCCTGATATTGCTACTTATGATATCCCGGTATTGGTATATTATGGTGATGGGATTATGCACCATAAGTTTTTTATATTTGGATCCAATGATCGACATAAATCATGTGTATGGACAGGGTCATACAATCCTACACATGCTGCTACGTCAAAAAACTGTGAGAATGTGATCATCGAAGATGATATCAAAGTTGTCCATGCATACGAGCGTGAATTTAAGCGTTTGTGTAGGCACAAAAATACTAAACAGTATCGTCAAAAAGTAGTGCAAGCATCTCGGATTGATACTTCGTTTGTAATTCCTCGTGAGATAGAGGGAAGGTTACTCATGAGACCGGCTGCTTAAGTCGCTTGATTGCTGTCTCAAAATCTTTTGGCACTGGGCATTCAAATGAATATTCTTTCTCATTAAATGTAAATGCAAGTGTATGCGCATGAAGTGCATGTCGCTTAATGAGTTTGGATCCGGTTCCGTAGGTGGTGTCTCCTAGTAGGGGATGCCCAAGCGCGGCTAGGTGGACACGAATTTGATGGGTGCGTCCTGTGGCAGGGACACATTCTATGAGGGCTGCGTTTTCAAAGTATTGTATTACCTTGTAAAAGGTTTGGGCAAAGCGAGCTGTTTTACGCGCTTTCTCTGGAACAACGTGAGTCATTTTATGTTTATAGACACGGTGTCGATCAATCCACCACGAGATTGTTCCTGATTCATCTGGATGTCCCTGAACTAATGCGAGATATGTTTTTCTGATTTTACGCTCTTTAAACAATTCTCCAAATATCATATGTGCATAATTTGTGCGTGTGATCACCATAATCCCCGAGGTGTTCTTATCAAGGCGATGTACGATGCCAGGACGAGCAGTATCACCTATCTCGCGTATATCTTCGAACTTAGTTAGGAGCCAGTCTACTAGAGTTGCATCATGGGGTTTGGTTGTGGACGCGTGTGTGATCAGGCCGGCTGGTTTACAGATAATTAAAAAATGCCCATCTATATGGAGTATTGGAATGTCTAGATTTTTGGGAAGTTCCTGGGGAGTAATAATGCTTTTTTCCTGCGGGAAAGTGACCGTTATCACATCATTCATTTTCACTAGTGTGCTGATCTTTGTGATGATTTTGTCATTGAGTTTGATGAGGCCACGTGTAAAACATGACTTAAAAAAGCTTCTTGAATGACTAGGAAACCGCTTAGAGACTACGATGTCTATGCGGTGCTGGTCATCATCATATGTCGCGGTAAAGCTATGAACTGATTCTGGCGTTGGGATCTCGTTTTTCTTCATAAGCTTCAAGCTAAAATAATTACCTGTAAAGTCAAATGGACAATCAGAGGGCATTGGATTACGATGAGGTCGTACCATGTGTCTTGCTGATCGGTGATCAGAAACTCTTGATCCCTCTAAGAAAGGCATGTCATCCTGAACCAAGAAAAAGTATGCAAGGATGGGAAGAGTTATGATACCAGGAAGCATTTTTAGTGGCGTCAAGGAAAATATAGAGGTGGTCCTTGAAAAAAAAGAGCCTATTGGCCTCGCTCTTTGGGATTCCCTAGTCGTACTTCATCCAGCTGATATCGCAACCTTTTTGGGTGATCTTGATAGGGCCCACGCCAAAAAATTGTTTCTCACATTTCCCAAGACATTGCAGGCATCGGTGTTTCAGGATTTATCTGAATCGCTCAAGGTTTTTGTGCTCTCGTTTCTTTCAGATAAGGATAGAGCGGAGATCCTTGGGGCTACGCCTCTTGATGAGCTAACAGATTTGTTTGAGGATCTTTCTGACGATGATCTTAAGCGGTATCTTAAACTTCTTCATAAAAAAGATCGGGACACGGTCATTTCATTGTTGCAATTCGACCCGGAATCTGCGGGTGGGATTATGGCGACGGATGTTGTGACCCTAATCGAAGATTTCACCGTAGAAAACAGTATTCATGTTCTTCAGCGCTTACAACCAGATCAGGATCTTCATCGTCGTATTTTTGTAACGAATCAAGAACAGAACTTGGTGGGGTACGTAAACCTCGAGGATTTAGTGATACATTCACCATCAACGCGGATCTCTGCCTTTATGAGGAAGAATGAGCTTGTGGTTCAGGTAACGGAAGATCAGGAGTCTGTGGCGCATCAGATGGTTCACTATGGCCTTGTCACGGTGCCTGTTGTAGATCAACGCGGTATTTTTCTGGGAGTGATTACGACCGATAAACTTGTGGATATTATCGAGCAAGAGGCAAGTGAAAATGTCTATAAGATGTCTGCAATGGCACCAATCAAAGAGCGCTATTTTGAGACGCCATTTTTTAAAATGGCATATGAGCGAGGATCAATCCTTGGTGTTCTTCTCGTGGCGCAAACCTTATCCTCGATTATTGTTGAACATTATGAAGCAGTGCTTACTGGGTTTCTAACCTACTTCATCACGATGTTAGTCAGTACGGGTGGCAACGCAAGTAGCCAAACGTCTGCGATCGTTATTCAGGGGATGGCATCTGGTGAGATTACCCCGAATAATATGATGCGTTTTGTCAAGCGAGAACTCCTTATGGCGGTCTTTCTTGGCGGGGTGCTTGGTCTCTTTTCATTCATTAGAATTTTAATTACCCATGGCACAGGACGGTTGCTTAGTGGTATAGCGGTTAGTTCGTCACTAGCGCTCCTTGTCTTAGTGTCGGTTGTGCTGGGTAGTTCTATTCCTCTCCTTCTCAAGAAATTACGTCTTGATCCAGCTCTTTCCGCTGGTCCTGGGTTAGCTACGCTTATGGATATTCTTGGGCTCTTTATTTACTGCTATGTAAGTTATTTAATCCTGGGTTAAACCAGCGTTGCCAATCTTGACAAAGAATAGCCTGAACTATAGCTTTAAAGCACGTATCGTATACAATGCGAATACCGTGAGCCGCTAGCTCAGTTGGTAGAGCACCAGCCTTTTAAGCTGAGGGTCGATGGTTCGAGTCCATCGCGGCTCACCAGTTTTCTTGAAATGCGTCCCTATCGTCTAGCCTGGTCTAGGACATCGCCCTTTCACGGCGAAAACAAGGGTTCGAATCCCTTTGGGGACGCCAAATTTTATCTGCTCTCTTTCTCCTATCTAACTGGCTGGTTTTAAGGTGGGTGTTGGAATGATGAACTATTTCTTTTATAGCCTCGTAGTTATTGCTATCTCGCTGTTTCTATTTTTTATCATTTGGCGGTTTGTTTCTCAAAAACGGAATATCCCTTGTCCGTCATGGCTAGGATGGATGATTGAGAGAGATAATCCCTTTACTAGACTTAATCAATCTGCAGAAATCATTAAGTCGTTAAGGCTACAGAGTGGGATGTATGTACTGGATGCAGGGTGTGGTCCCGGTAGAATTACTATACCTGTGGCTAAACAAGTGACGGCCGCAGGAAACGTGACGGCCATAGATGTTCAAAAAGAAATGCTGGATCTGACAAAAGAAAAAGCACAACAGGCGGGACTTGATAATATTGATTTTGTGCATGCAGCATTAGGTGATGGAATGCTTGAGCATAATATCTACGATAGGGCCTTATTAGTAACGGTTTTAGGAGAAATTCCTCAGCAAAAAAGAGCATTGGAAGAAGTTTTTAATGCGCTAAAGCCAGGAGGTATTCTTTCGATAACGGAAACTATTTTTGATCCACATTATCAAAGAATTAAGAATGTTAGGGCTCTTGCCAAAAAAGTGGGCTTTACGCAGAAGAGAATCGTCTCTGATTTTTTTTCATATAATCTCATGTTAGAAAAACCGCTATCATGATAGCGGTTTGGCAAGAAAAAGTTCAATCAGCAGAAGAATAAAGCTCTTTCAGGAGGTGGTAATTTTTTTCTTAAAGCTTTGAGCTTTATGCGCAATATCGGCCGATTTTTCAGTGATTTCTCCATGATGGTTCTTTCGGATCATGTGCTTGTTAATTCCTGCAGAGTTGTTGTAGTAACGATAACCAATATGATGTTTGCGCAAACAAGGTCATTGGGTACGAGCTGTCTATATGTGAGTATGGGAAGTAAATTGACATTCCATGCACCTGTTTCATATTGTGTCCCGTTGTATTGCCGAGTACGGCATCTTTAATGGCCAAGTGTGCTTGTGTAATTTCCTCTACAAGTTCTGGATAGATAGCCTGGTTTTCAAGCTCTTGCTTGAGTAGATTGAAAACTTGCCATAAGTCTGTGTATACGGGAACGAAGCAAAAATTAACGCTGTTGCTTCGTATTTTTCCTAAGATTGATACCATTTCAGGATCGTGTTCAATGATGTCGAGTAACATAAGACAGACACGATCGAGTTGTTCACGCACAGCATAAGCCTTCTTACAATTGATGACCGATAGGGTGTAGTTGCCAAGCTCAGCACGAGATTCATAGTAGGTGCCATAATCTGTGAGCATTTCTTTCGTGAGCTCTGTTGGTGAATTTAATGTCGCAAGTGCACATGCTAATCCATGATATTCAAATCCATCTGATAGTTCACAATTTTGGCATGCTACAAGATAGTTGGTATATGGCGCAATTTGATATGCATGCTCTAAAGATGCTCCTAAACAAACATCCATGCCAACGAGATCAAGATGTCGGCCTCCAAGAATGTCGGTGATATTTTCGAGCACAGCTATCATCTGGTGATTATCTAAGCATTTTTGCGTTGTTTCATTGAGCAGAATAGCTTTAGAGTGTTCCTCTTGTAGAAGAGGAACGGGTAACGATTCGCAGAGCTCACACGCCTGAAACGCATCATCATCTTCTACCTCCCATTTTTTTGTTTCGGGATTATATGTTGGTGTAAGAATCCCATGGCCATGGCCCCAGAATATCAATGCATGGTAGGTTGAGGAGCCTGCATATGCCCATTGTGCGGCATCGGTTATATCGTGCACATAATTATTAGTAAGTTCTACACACGAATCTTGGATGAAGATTCCCTGTTTGATGCGGTATCTCCATGCAATATTGTCATATGAATGAAGTTGAACGCGAATATCAACCTGATCATTGAGCTGTGTGCAGCGTGCTAAATCATTGAGATTGCGCCATGCTGCATCATGAAGATCTTGCATTGGTTCCATATAGATGAGAACTGACCAGACTGATTCTTGCGCGATAGATATATGTGCTAGTGCACATAATACAATGACACGAAGCAGAAGATTCATTCTTATCCTTTTTATCTCAAGAGAGTTTTTTATTATATTTCATTCGTTATCGTTTTGCAGTAGTGTTAATCGATTTGAATTCTATAAGGTAGTTGAATGGGCTGCAAGGCTATGTCTTTTTTGAAGGTATAGTGTAAGGGAAGAAGTAAAATATGGTTAATATCACTATTAATCGTCTGTTGTTTGGGCTGTTTGTGGTTGGAATATTTCAACCACTATGTGGTTTAGGTGTCAATGATGGAAGTTTAACACCGTGTGATAGCCAATGGCATTGTGTTATTACTCAAAATGTTAATGGCGAAAAACCAAATGCTGAGCCATTAACATATCACTGCTCTCGACAAGAGGCGCAACAAACTCTGAAAGATATTCTTTCAAAGTTTACACGTACTACTGTTGTCGAAGAGCGACCGGGATATATTCATGCTATTTGTGAGAGTAGATTGTGGAAATTTATTGATGATGTTGAGTTTTATCTTCCTCCTGACCTGTCTGTGATTCATATTCGTTCTGCGTCTAGAACCGGAATATATGATTTTGGTGTTAATAAGAGACGTGTTAAGCGGTTGAAAAGACTATTTTCTGAGATATTAGTTGCAGAGTGAACTTGTGGATGCTCTACACTGTTTCCGCTTTTAAGATAAAAGACTCGCTATAGATTTATGTATAGTCATGGCTACTTTGTTTCTAATGTGATGCATAGGGATCACACAAAAATATTCCCCAGATAAACTTCATAACCTCCATAAGGTAAAAGATATATCTGGAGAATATAATTTTTTACAGATATGTGTTCAAGATAAGCGCTTATTTCTTTTTCCGGAGCATTGGGAGGCCTGTGCGCTTATTCTCCATAACCTCATATCCAGCAGGAAGTGCGTCGATTGCATTTGATCCTGCCTTACCAGCAAAGTAATAAATCGTTTGCTTGCGACCACCAGCTAGCTTTACAAGTTTTGAGTGGAGATAGTACATTTTCCCACTCTTTTTTGATTTTACGCTATATGCCATAGTTTCACCTTTATGAAAATATGTGAGATACAACCGTTTCAACCGTACTATAATCTTCTACAAAAAATCTAGATCAAACAGCAAGAGATTTGGACTCTTGAGTTTTACGTGTGTGCTTTCTTAAACTAACATGCAAGGGAAAATAATTCATATAAGAAGGATGACCTAATGGAGCGGATTGAAATTCTCAGTGCCATGAGGCATGCGCAGTCCACGGCATGGAAATATAAGAAAATATTGCTGAATCTTTACCTGATTTTGTTTATTGTTGAGATTGCAAATTTTTTCTTGCCTCTCTCGTTAGTTGCATCAATCATGTTTGGATTGTTTGGCATTTATTGGACGCTTGTCAAGACAAAATTGCTGTTGTCGCTCCATGACCGTACCTCATATGCATGGAAGAGCGTGAGGCCTTCCTTCGATAATTTTATCAGTTATTTTTCACTTTTGCTTGGAGTTGTGATTTTGGTTCTGCCACTCATCATATTTCCTGGTGCATTTATCGCCACGCATATGAAGATACTAACTTTTAAAAATGTTCTTGCCATAGATGTTATTTTGGGCATGGTTCTCCTTGTGTTGTATCTTCGTTACATGTTTGTCCTGCCACTTGTAGTTGATAAAAATTATGGACCAATGAAGGCGCTTCGACAGAGTGCTTTGATAACCAAAGGCAGATTACTACATTTGTTTTTCTTAATGTTTATTTTTGAGTTTCCGTTTTTCTTGCGTATGCTCGTGAGCTACGCCTACATGAGTACATTTTTCCAGGAGAAATTAGCTCGCGCAGTAGGTGTGCAACCACTATATGTTTCCTTGGGAATACAAAAAGTGGTAACGTTGGGAGCAGTAGTAGCGTGGTTTACCATTGTTCCAGTTGCTGCGCTAACATTTATTCACGTGTATAGGTTGTTGGAACCAAAGAAACGATGAAAGGAGTCGTTATGCAAGCGATCAATGTTATTGATCTCGTGAAGCGCGGATTTAACCGCGCAATAGAAAACATCGGTCTTTTTCTTGGTGCAGAGCTTTCTGCGGCAGGCCTGTTTTTTGTAGTAATTTCAATATTGGGAATTCTTTCTGTATTAATCTCTAGGACTTTCGGAATAACTTTTCCCTTAAAATCAGCCCCTCCTGTTTGGGGATGGCTTTTTATGGCAGTTATATTTGTTGGTTTCCTTGTCCTCATTGATATAATGGCAATGGGCTTTATAAGGCTTAGTTTGAGAATTGAAGATGGCCAAGCTGCTGGTATAAGGACACTTTTTGAAGCAAAACATCTAGTATGGCGCTATATTGGCGTATCCTTCTTGTATAAAATGATTATGCTTGGCGGATCCATGCTCTTTGTTGTCCCAGGAATTATTTGGGGCATTCAGTTTAGTTTTGCAACAAGAGTGTTGGTTGATAGAGAGGTGGGCATTATAGATGCGCTTCGCGCATCGTCTCGTCTTACCGAAGGGCACAAGCTTAACCTCTTTGCTATTTATCTCATACTCTTCATCTTGAATGGAATCGGATCGGCCCTCTATGGAATTGGTATGCTCTTTGTGTTCCCTATAGGACTTATGATTTCGACGGCAGCTTATCGCAGGCTGGCTTCCTAAGGTAGATTTGGATGCTTTAACTCTTGATTTTGTGCTCTGTGATTATGTACTCTGATAATTGAAGAGTCTGTTGCTTGAAATACTAGGTCAGGGGATTCCATGAATCGGATAAACACTTTGGGTTTATTCCTCATGATCATAGTAGGGGGGGGGCTGGAAGCAGCCAGCTACCAGCGCTCGAAAAGGTATAGCCATGATTATGGTTGGAGACGGCCGTGTCGTGGCTGGTATGTCTATAAAGCTCCTGAATCATACCGAGCTCAAGAGCCTCAACGCCAGCGTGTCTGGTGGGGTGAACGATGGTGGGGTCTTGGATGGTCCCAATATCCTCATTACTGGACGTATGGTCGTGCGGTTAAGCTTGGCTTGCCTGTGCTTGCCGAAGAAGGCCGCTGGGACGAAATAGAACAAAAATTAGAGACAGAGATTGCATTTTTACAGGACAAGGTTGAGACCTTCCGACAACACAACGCATCTCGACATGGTGTTATGATTGCATCTTTGAACAAACAAATCGATCAGCTTCAGGGGTATCTCAAGGACGCTCGAAACTACCGAGCTACACCGTTAGAGCATAGCGAGTTTGAACGGACCACTAAGTAATTAGAGTCTGCGTTTGAATTTCTTTTCTATATCGTGTGTGGTGAGGAGCCATCCTGTCGGACGGCCGTGCGGACAAGAGAACCTGTTGCTGGTCTTATTAAGATCATTTACGAGTTGCTGCATGTGGTTATGCGTCAACTCATCTCCTGCTTTTATCGCAGCCTTGCATGCCATTTGAGCATGCAATTTTTCATTGATGATCTTATTTAAACCTTCAGGATCAAGATCCTTATGCTCGTGAATCCAACTTACAAATATTTTAAGTAATTCAGTATAGTTGAGCGATTTTGCGTGTACTGGTGTTGCTGTTACCACAATCTGATTACTACTTAGATGATCAATGATAATGCCGTGATGATGTAATAATGATTGATAAGTCATCAGTAGGATGCAATCGTCTGGTGGCAGGGTGACATGTGTCGGAAATAGCAACTGTACCGTTGCTACGGATCCAAAGCGTTGTGCGAACTGTTCATATAAAATGCGTTCGTGTGCAGCATGCTGGTCCAAAAGATAGATTCCCTCTTCGTGTTCCAGGATGATGTATGTTTTGTGCGCTTGGCCGAGTACCTGCCATGTTGGCTCTGTATCAATTTTTTGTTGTGGTTGTTCGCTAATTGTCTGAATGTGTGTCTGTGATACTCGTGGTACATGACGGAATGTGAGGGGTGGTGGTGTATGTTCTGATCCAGCAGTGTAGTTTATGTGAGGGCGAAATGGATGCTCATCAAAGTTAAATGTGACCTTTGCAACTGTTGTGGTTTTTTTAAGTTGTTCTGAAAGCTGCATCTCTAAAGCTTGTGTAACTGCATGCGTGACCATGGATTCGATGCGTTTTGGATGAAGCAATTTGATTTCTTCCTTACGTGGGTGGATGTTAACATCAATAGTTTGTGGCGGAAGATCTAAGCAAATGCATGCTGCAGGATAACGCCCAGGCTGAAGAACATTCAGATAGCCTTTTAATAATGCACGTGAGATGCCCAGATTTTTGATCCATCGTTTGTTCACAAACAGATAGATAGCATTGCGATCATATCGTGCGTAGTGATGTGATGAAATGACACCCGTTAGTGTTCCATCTTGGTTCGTTGTTGGCTGAAGCGGAATAAGGTGTGGTGCAATCGATGTATCAAGTACCTGCTGTGCGCGCTCTTGTATGGATGTTGTAGCAGGACAAATATTGATGACCGTTCCATTGTGGGTAAGTTTGAAACTTAATGGTGGATGTGCTAATGCGTATGCCTGAAAGAGTGTTAGCATATGTCGCCACTCGGTTGCGTCTATCTTCAGAAATTTGTGTCGCGCTGGAACATTATAAAAAAGCTTCTGTACGGCAATGTCGGTTCCTGTTTCACATGCGCCGATGGTAACATTATCAACTACTCCTGCATTCAGATTAACATGGGTGCCTTCATGTGTATCAGGTTCTTTTGTTTTCAGAATGATAGTGCTAACAGCGGCAATACTTGAAAGCGCTTCACCACGAAAACCGTAAGTAGCGATAGTGGGTAAATCGGCAATCGACATTATTTTACTGGTTGCATGGTGTTTGAAGCATTCCTGCGCATCGTCACGGTGCATGCCATGGCCGTTATCTACGACGCGAATGAGTTTTTTCCCAGCCTCTTCTATATGCACTGTGATGCTGGTCGCTTTTGCATCGAGAGCATTCTCAAGTAATTCTTTTAGGACATTGGCAGGGCGTTCTGCGACTTCGCCAGCCGCAATTTTATGTGCTTCGTGTGGTGGAAGTTGTCGTATTCGTGCCATAATCTTTTTGCTTTTTAAAATAAGATATGTGCATAAATGATAGCATGCTTAGTTTTAAATGGGGAGTCAGTAGTCTTGTTTTTCGCTCGTTTCATTTTTTACACTGTAGAAAACAAGAAAGGAGTTGCATATGAAACGCATACTATGGATTGTAGGATTATTATGTGTGGGTACCATTGTATCAAAGAATGAATCTCAAAAAGTTGTGAATGTTTTAAAAATAAAAAACAACACAGGCCTCACGCTCCAGGTGCAAGTGTATTTTTTGCATGCTAATCCAGATACAGGTAATCAAGATCGAGTATTCCCTTGCCTCCATGAAGTGCAGTTGAACGAACAGATGCAAGAATGGGTATGCAGAACTACATACATGTTCCCCGCGCTACCTAACCTAGATAAATTGAAAAACAAATTGCAGGGTCTCGAATTGACGAAAGCAGAGCGTACGGTTGGGCCGTATCTTGATGTTGAAGTTCTTGATAAAGCTGTTCGTGTTAAACCAATTTCACAAAAACGTATTCTCCCAGCGGGTATCTATTCTATTGAAAAAGTGTCAGAGCAGAAGGTACAAGTTAAAGAGAGTCCTATAACTGAGATTACCATTGAAGCTGTGCTTCAGTAGGCTCGACGATTGCTTTAACACAAAATTGTGTTGTTAGGTCGCCAGTATCGGTCTCACGTGATGCTAGTGAGGCAAGGTGTGCTTTTTTCACCGAGGGAATAGTATCCAATTTTTCGGTAAATGCGTTGAGTGCATAGACGTCGCGGGAAATGCCTTCAATACTGAGTGATGTTTCTGTAATGCTCACTTGAGTGAGCCTGACATCATGGGGCAAGATCGGAGCGAGGCCGTATACAACCGTAAAAGGAATCCACGATCGCATAACTTGTTTTAGTTCAGCAAACTCTTTGGTGAGCGATTCTTTTTGTTCGATTAACGTGCGCTTATTTTGTGCGCTATCCTCGAACCCAGATACTTGTTGTTTAAGAACGGTAATATCTGCGTGTAATCTACGTACATCTCGTTGTTTCTCAAGATAGGTGTGTGACATAACTGCAAGAATTCCAAAGAGAGAAATCATTGAGGTATACATCCATACAACAATAGCCCTTTGTTTTTTTGGTGGAACTGGATTAATGAAATTAATTGAGTTTTCTAGCTTCTTTTTTTGCGTCATGGTTCCGTACATCATAACAAGACCTTCCCCTACAATACTACACCCGACATATTAATGCATCTCGTATGTTTGTTTCCCTAAAAGATATAGGCCAAATCCTTCTGCAAGCGCAGCATGATCATGCTGCGTAGTGGTGCGCTTGTGGCCATTCATATTCAAGTTTCCTAAGATGGTTATTTTTTGTGCCTCAGGATTTCCTTTTCTTAATTCCTTCAAGTGCAAATGTGCTTGTAGAAGTGCCATGGTTGATGTGGTTATATGAATCAAGTTAAGTTTGCAGCGAATTGCAAGCAACTGATACTGAAATAACAACTCCTGTGACATGCCACAAAAGTACCATGGGGCCTCATGATGTTCCTTGGTATCCTGTAAGCAGTAATAATTCCATACCATCTGATTAGAATGCGTGTCAGCAAATCCTGGTTCATTGAAGAGTTTTTGCTCAAAGGCTTCTAAGTCAGCGACCGGTTTTTTCATCATGGCTTGTTTTTCAATGACTCCTTTGCCAGATAGAGCAAAGATAATACATGCGTTTTTTAGGTTATGTTTCTCAAGGAAGGTGGTGATAAGTGTATCGAGTCTCGTGGGGTTAAAGATGCGCAAAGTTGCTTCTGGGCGAGTTTCGATAAGAAGTTGTTTCAACGCCTTAATATCATACGGTGCGGGCCCCTGTTTACTTGGCGCTATCCAACTGAGTGTGATAGTCCTTGGTGTAATATTGACCCCGACAATATCTTTAGTAACTCGTGGAATAAAATTAAGCACGGTTTATAACTCCGCATACACGATTCTATCGTTCCCTGACATATCCTTATACAAGCGCACATTATGAAAGCCTGCCTGCTGAGCTAGTTGGTGTACAGCAGGTCCTTGTTTGTACCCAAATTCAATAACCATTTGCGGTATTCCTCGCTGTTTCATTTCGTCATTTGGTTTGAGGTGTGCGTGTGCTCCATTAATGATTTCTTTAATAATTTTTAAACCTTTATCATCGGCGCGTAATGCTTTATGATCCTCCCATTCAGTGACTGACGGATCAAGAGTGCTCCACTCTTGTTCAGAAATGTATGGAGGATTAGAAACGATCAGGTCAAATTTTTGTCCTTTAGGAATGGATGAAAAGGTATCTGAGTGGATAAGTTGTATATTATTGACATGATTATGTCGTGCATTTTTTTTACTGAGGGCAAGAGCCTGTGACGAGATATCGGATGCCCATATGGTGGCTTCAGGTAATGCATGTGCTAGGCTGACGCTGATACATCCTGTACCAGTGCCGATATCTAGAATAGCAAGATGTTTCTGCTCAAGGGTGAGTAATTGTTCTACTAAGCCAATGACCCATTCTTCAGTTTCTGGTCGTGGGATGAGGATTGGTGGCTCTACATAGATTTCAAGCTCCCAAAATGGAACGGTTCCCATGATGTACTGTAGTGGTCTATGGAGCTCAACATGATCATGAATAAGTTGTTTTAATAGGTTATGTTGTTCTGGTAAGAGCGTAACAGTGGCATTAACCAACAGCTCCCCTTTGGTTTTTCCAGTAACGCGTGCCAGAAGCCACCACGCAGCTTGTTGCCGTGATGCCGTATCTTTGTATCGTTCTTGCAATTGTCTCTCGATAGTTTTGACGAGATCGTGCAGACATTCCATGAAGCCTCCCCACAGTTTGATATTGTAATAGTGTATAGATGTTCGGCATGTGAAGGGAAGATTTTTTGTGACACGTAAGATGATTAGAGCTGCTGGGGCAGTAATGATTGTGCGCGATGTGCAAAGAGTTTCGTTCTGCGATAATCATTCCCGGTTAATAGTGAAAATTGATCGAAGAATGAACTAATATGAGCGGGTGTTAGTAAGTGGCGAGTGCTGAGATGTTGTAAGAGTGCTAATAGCAACTCGTCAAGGTTAAAGAGTATGCCTCCGGCGCCAAAAAGCATGTGTAGATATGTTGTTTTTGCCGCTAACATGCGATAGTCGGTGTCTGTTGCTGGCGTAACAAATGCATGAATCTTTGCTGGTTCTGGGCTCACCATATAATAGAATGCTTCTTTTTCTTTATATCCGATCAAGAGGCACGAAAATGTCGTTTTCAGAAATTCAAAAATCTGTGGTTGCTCCTTCAGCAGTTCCTCTTCTGTTTTTTGATATGGAAAGGGATAACGTGTTGGATCCATCGATCCTGTTTGTACTTGGTGTACGATTCCAAACAGAATTCGTTTATTTGATGCTACGGTTACCAATGATCCGAATGCGGGGAACGAATCCCATTTCCAGCTTTGAGCAGTAAAACCTTGGAGTGAGCTATCAATAATCTCAGCAAATGCGTGCTTGGTTTCTTTCATCAGATTCCTTTGAATGCTGCAAGATGGTCTGCAAAAATGACATACGGTGAATACACGAGGCCCCATGATCAACAACGGCCTGGCAGTGATGTGGTGTTGCGTATCCCTTATGTCCTCCTAATGTATACCCAGGAATAGAGCGGGCGAGACGTTTCATATGGTCATCTCGATAGACTTTGGCCAGAATTGATGCGGCTGCGATAGAGCGTGACCAATGCTCTCCGCGAGGTGCAGAATGAATGGCTACATGCGGAAAAGTGTGGCTAAAGGTAAGGGGCATTGCGTCGACAAGTATGCCTGTGATACGGTCAATGCCGCATTGTGTTACCGCCTGCAGAATCGCTCGTTTCATGGCAATAAGTGTTGTTTGATAAATATTCAAGCGATCAATAGTTAGAGCGCTGCCCCAGCCGAATCCATACCAACTGTGTTGGCGGATCCAGACGGCAGTTTCTTGGCGGGTTGCCGCGTCTAAAAGTTTCGAATCTTTGAGATTGGGGTGAGAGGCATGAGGATGTAAAACTACTGCGGCGGTGAGTACGGATCCTGCGAGACATCCGCGGCCTACTTCGTCGACTCCACAGACCATATTACCTGCCTTCCAGGCATCCATTTCAAAGGAATCTTTCAGGGGAAATTGATTGTGGTTTATGTTTTTCATGGAGTATGTTCCCATTTGACACTGGAAGGTGCCGGTGTACTATTAGAAATATCGAAAATATGCCCACCCTAAACGGGTTGCAGGTAAACATGGCAGAAGGAGTTGGATGATGTCAAGGTCGACAGAATTGCGGGTCAAAGAGTTGCTCCGAGAAAAGGGCTGGACTACCAAGATTCTTGCAGAAAAAACCGGGATGTCAGAGAGTTACCTCACACATATCAAAAATGGTACTCGTCGCTGGAATGAAGATTCTCTCAGAAAATTAGCAAATGCTTTTGAATTGAGCCCTATCGAGCTTTTTGCACAGCGTCGCAAGCGTACGGATAATATTGATAGTAATGTGAGCTTGCCTGATCGATCTGATATAGAACTCAGGGTACAGGTTGTACCGGTTATGGGAGAAATTCCTTCAAATCCATCTCCGTATAATAACCAATTGATGCAGATTACGACAGGATTCAAGGATGTCTTTGTTCCTTTATTAAATGCTAGTGATAGTTCAATGTTTGCTCTAAGCATGGAAAATAATTCCCTTTCCCCGTTTGCAATCAAGGGTGATATGATTGTGATATCTCCAGAAGTGTGGACTCGCTCAGGTGATATTGCGGCAGTTGAGTATGGAAACGATACTCCAGTAAAGGGGATCATGCGGGTGACTTATACGGACGATTTTATTGTGCTTGAATCGGTCAATCAAAAGGTTGCTCCTATCGCCTTGGTTAGGGGTAAGGACCATTTCAGAATTATTGGTCGAGTTGTTCAGCGAATTCAAAAATTTATCTAAGCTGGTATTTGGGCAGTTCAGCCATAATCCAGACATTTAGAAAGAGATTCTATTGGGATGCTAGTAAAAAACGGGCATTCTGGTAGAATTTTCACATGTACTAAATAAAACCATGGTGGGTTTTATACTGCCGTTAGGCAAATTCCACTTAGTATTAGGAGTCACATCTATGGTGCGTTATGAAACGCTTTTCTTAACTATTCCAGAACTAACACAGGATGAATTTCAGGCGATCGAGTCAGCCTTTGATAAGGCGATTAGAGATGCCAAAGGGATCCAGCTCTCTTGTGAACGATGGGGCAAGTATAAGCTTGCATATCCAGTCCAGCGCAAAGATTATGGGATCTATGGACTCGTTCGTTTTGAAGTAGACGAAGCTGTCCGTAAGGATCTTTTGGATACCATCCGCTCTCTCCTTTCCATTAAATTTAACGATAAGGTGATGCGTTTTATGACAGCGAAGCTTGATATCAATGCTTCATTGGCATATCACCGTCCTGAGTCTCTTGAAGAAACTCCAGGACGTGAAGCAGAAACCTTCTTGAAAACAGGCAAGGTGGATCGTCTTCTTTCCAAGACACGCGAATCAGCAGAAGCGGCTTCGTCTGAGCAAGGACAGGCTGATGAACGTTTTTCAGAAGACGAAGATAGTGAATAGGCTATAAGGAAAGAACGATGTCAAAAAAAGCGAAATTAAAGATTAGTTCCCGTTTATTAAATAAGAAGGTCCGCAGAAAGAACGGCTTCTCACGTAAAAAGCATTGCCGTTTTTGTGGCAGTGTCGATCAAGAACACTTGATTGACTATAAGAGCAGCCATTTTTTGAGGGGCTTCCTTACTGAACGTGGTAAGATTTTACCGTCACGAATTTCTGGAACTTGCTGCTTCCATCAACGTCGGTTGAGCAGCGTGATTAAACAAGCACGTTCCATGGCACTCTTGCCATATTGTGCGGCACGGTTCTAATATCGTTTTGGAACAAAAACTAAGATAAAAAGGCTTGCTGATTGGCAGGCCTTTTTTGTGAGGAAAACGCATGCGTCACACCTACAAGCTAACTGTTGCTTATGATGGTGCCAATTATCATGGATGGCAGGAGCAACAAGGATACCCATCTATCTACGGAGCATTAGCAGAAACGTTTCAAGCAACATTCAATGTGCCTTGTCGTCTTTTTGGAGCATCGCGTACTGATGCAGGTGTCCATGCTTTGGGGCAAGTCGTGCGCCTACAAACAGACTTGGAGATTGATTCGTATAGGCTTATGGACGCGTGGAACAATCGGCTTCCTGAGGCAATGGTGATTAGAGATATACAACAGGTCGATGCGTCATTTCATCCATGTCATAATGTGAAACAAAAAACATATTGGTACCATGTTTTCACTGAACGGCCCGTACCGTTCTTTGTTCGATATGGTTGGTATGTGCGACTTCCTCTGAATAAAAAAAAATTGCATGATGCGCTTCAGGTATTCATTGGTGAACATGATTTCCGTTCATTTATTTCCACCGGTGAAGATTATGAGAGTACCGTGAAGACAATAGATAGCATCGAAATTGAACAACTTGATGCAGTGCAGGGGTATCGTATTATTGTAAAAGGTCATTCGTTTTTACATCACATGGTCCGCCGGCTTGTAGGGGCTGCTGTGCATGTTGCAACGCATGAACACCTGTCAACTGATGATATTCACCGGGCGCTAGCTGAAAAAGATCCGAATCAAATTTTACCGAATGCTCCGGCACAGGGCTTGATGTTGCACTCAATTGTGTACGAGGAATAAGCATGCATAAAAAAATAAAGGTACTTCTCATAAGTGCAGTAGCAGCAGGTTTATGTATATGGGGCATCTCATATCATACGTCGCAAGAAGTCATAAAACGTTCGCCGATTGCAGATTATGTTGATGCAAGGGATCGTGATTTTGTGCTTCATTTGTTTGACGAGAATTGGTACTGGTTGTTGACACATGGTCGGGATGAATATTCTCCTGAATTTATGCTAGATCATCGCTCACGAACTCAAGATCCAAAAGATTTCGGAAAGCTAACCTTAAAAGTTTTTCTTGTGGAGGATCAACCAGTTGGGTTTGTTGGTTATCTTATGGAAACCTTTTTTAAAGGTAAGGTTCTCTTTCTTGCCGTTGACTCACCACAGCGTGGTAATCGGTTTGGGGAGCAACTTTTGAGATATGCATGTAAAGCATTATTCGAAAAGGGTGCACGCGTTGTACAGCTCTTAACACGTACAGATAACAAATCAGCACAAGCGTTGTATAAACGTGTTGGTTTCAAAGTGGTGTGGAAAAATGAAGGCTTTGTCTATTTTGAAGTCAAGCCGGATACATTTAAAGAGTAATGACGGAAATTATTCCGAGATATCATAAGAAATTCTTATCTGGCCCTTTTTTTCTTTGAGCTTTCTGATTGTAATTGTTCCAATCTCGGATGTATTTTTTACATGTGTTCCCCCGCATGGTACTCCAAATTTTCCGTACAATACGACCCGTGTGGGCTTATCAACGGGAATATAGTCTGGAACCGAGGAACAATATTGTGTTAACTGATCTTTTGGAACAAATAGTATTGTCGTAGGTATTTGTTGATTAATATAGTTCTCGCAAGCAGATTCAAGATCCTTTTTAAGGGCATCGACATTTACTCCTCCGAGGCTCCCTTCGTATTCTACATAAGGGCCCTGTGGGAAGTGATAGGCTTTGGTAGGGATCCAAGGAAGTTGCACGGAGTTCATGGCCATATCAAGAAGATGGCCAGCTGAATGAAGCCTGCTGTGCAAGCTTCTTCTTTCACCATCTACCAGACATTTGACTGTATCTCCGGCCGAAAATGGATTACCAGTAAATGTTCCTATATGGTAGACCGTTCCATCCGAGAATCTCACTTCTCCTACATTGAAGGATGATGATGCATTTTGTATTGTTCCTTGATCATATGGTTGTCCACCGCCCTGAGGATAAAAAATAGTCTGATCAAGAATGACTTTGAAGCGTTGTGGGTCCGCTTCATCAGGAATAACATCTACCACGCAGGCTGTACAATCTAGTAATTGCATTTCCTTATCATATAGAAGCTTTGTCATGTATTTTTCCTTTTCATTTCTTTGGGAACGGGTAGTCCCATCTCATGCAAAATAAATGGTGCAATATCAGCTAGCTCTTTCAATGGAAGTTTGCGGTCGTGTTTTCCATTATTTATCTCAATAAATGGTACCTTATTATTGGTGTGTGCTGTCTTGGGCTGTCCAGTCGCATTGTCAAGCATGTCCTCTGCATTGCCGTGATCTGCTGTAACGTACATAACACCATTGAGTTTATGGACAACTGCGTATAGTTTTTTTAGCTCGCGGTCGAGACATTCGACTGCTTTTTTTGTTGCTTCAAAATCTCCGGAATGACCGACCATGTCAGCGTTTGCATAGTTGATGACATAGAAATCTTTTGGATCAGTTTCAAGTGAATTAATGACTGCATCTGTGATTGCTCGTGCAGACATTTCGGGATGTTCAATATATGTTTTTGTCTTCAGTGATGGGATCAGTGCTCGTGTTTCTGTGGCTAACGTTGCCTCTTTCCCTCCATTGAAAAAGTAGGTGACATGTGCGTACTTTTCCGTTTCAGCAATGGTAAAGATTGTCTTACCGTGTGCCGCCAATATTTCTTTTAGAGTATGTTTGATTGGATGAGACGGTAGCAAAATGTCGGTTTCAAGTGTTGCATCATATTCAGTTGGTGTAATGAACCATGCGAGTTGATATTCCTTTGCAAAGGGAATAGTTTCTGGAAGCACAAAACAACGCGTAAGTTGTCGTGCACGATCAGGGCGCACGTTGAAAAAGATGATGCCATCTCCGTCTTGGATAGTGCAGTTCTTTGTAACCTGTGCTGGGAAAATAAATTCATCAAAAATCTTTTTATGATATTGTTCCTTAAGTATTTCTTTCCATGGTCGAGGGGTTTCTGGTTGTGTAAGAGCGCGGTAGCTTTTTTCGATCCGATCCCAGTTAGCATCTCGATCCATGGCATAGTAACGCCCATGAATCGAGCCGATGACACAGCTTTTGGCGCGCTTGCATTCTTTTTCCAGTCTAGTGAGGGCTTTCTCTGCGGATTTAGGCGGGACATCTCGTCCGTCAAGAAAGGCATGCACAATGGTACGGATGTCCATTTCAGAAAGCATCTTGATCAATGCATACAGGTGCTGTTCATGACTATGTACACCGGCATCCGATAGGAGCCCCATCAAATGTACACGGGCTTTGGTATTGTGGAGACGTGTTGCAGGAGTATCCAGAAACGATTCTTGAACGTTATCCTGGATTCGCTGAAGCCGATCTAGAAGGAGAGGGTGCTTGAAGAGGGTGCCATCATCCATTGCTTTATGCAGGCTTAAGATTGCGCTAGGTATGGTACGTCCGGTTCCAATTGTAAGATGTCCTACCTCAGAATTACCAATCGTTCCAGGAAGTAGACCTACGCTGGTTCCCGCGGCATCAAGAAGAGTATGCGGGTATGTGAGGAGCCAGGAATCAAGAGTTGGAGTATGAGCATAGTGCGCCGCATTATACTCTGCAGAAGGGCTAAACCCAAATCCATCAAGGATGACCAGCAAGTGGGGCTTCGTTGTCTTCATATGAGTTATCCTTTATACTGGCGCGGTAGCCAAATCTTTCTTATTTCAACAAGGAACTCTATGTCATTCTCTCGTGTGTTGCTCTGTATAGTACTGTCTTTCTCTTTTTTTTCTACTGGTCATGCGGGTGATGAGACGCCTATTCAGCCTGACGCATGCGATTTATATTTTGTTTTATGCAAAACTAAAGAGCTTGCGACTGATGATCCTATGCAACAGATGTTGTTTTTCCAAGCCCATCCTGAGCTGCCTGCAGCAAAATTTGACTGCGGACGGTTGGCTTCTGGTATGCCAATAAAACTCGATACTATTACTGAAGAAGAGATGGTTATGTTTCCGCTTGCGCGCTTGATGCAACTGCAAACAGTCCGGGCAATCGTTCTTGCAACAGAGTTGAAAGACAATCAAGCCATTCTTCAGGATGGAACATCATTTACAATTCCAGTCGGTTATATGGTTTTATTAGCTGTCTTATGTGTCCGTGAAGACATGAATAATTTGTTAACACAACAAAACGAACCGATAGTCGAGTCATCGATTGATGCGCTTGAAGACCAGGAGCTGGGTATTGATCTCAATGGGTTACTTGATGCATATTTTGATGAAAATTCACAACCACTTCAAACAGAATTGCCGTGGTATAAAATGATGCAACTTCGTGTTGCAGGATTTCTCTATAATGTATACGCCAATATTCGCCAATGGTGGCATAGGGCGTAGCAAGGCATGAAGGAGAGATATGTTAGATTGTGGACATGAATTTGCGTTTTATACACAAGGGCCACTTCCCAAAGAAGAAACAGTGCTCGATGACCCTATACTTGTGCGACGTATTATTACGGTTGTAAGATTGCATCCAGACGAACATTTTATTCTCTTTAATGCTTCTCATTCTGTACGATGTCGCATTATTAAATTGGTTAAGCGAACACTTACGATTGCGCCAGAAAAACTACGTGAACATATAGTTTATACACCAAAGGTTACTGCGGTTGTTCCCTTATTAAAAAGAGAAGCCCTTGAGCAGACAATATACTCATTAGTCGAACTTGGTGTTAATGATATTCAATTGATTATTACAGCTAAATCACAACAAGAATTGCGATTATCAACTCGACAGCGACTGGAGCGTATTATGATTGCTGCGGCAGAGCAGTCGAAACATTTCGCGTTGCCACATTTTAGCGAAGTGGCCATGCTTGAGGAATTGTTACAGTTGAACAACGTAGCGAAACGGATTCTTTTTGATCCGGATGGACGAATGTTGTGGGATGTTATGAGTGATATTCGCGCGGTTCATGTTCAGCATGTTGTCTGTATGATTGGTCCTGAAGGGGCATTAACAACCGAGGAGCGACAGCGCAGTGTGGATGCAGGATATGTGTTATGTGCATTAACGCCAACAGTCCTTCGCTCATCTCAGGCATGTAGTCTTGGCATTGGTGTAGTGCGGGCTCTCTTACGAACTCGTTGATTGCTTTAAATAGAGTGGTTTAATTTGGGCTACAAATGCACTTTTATCTTTTCTTTGTGTAAGACTCAACTCTCCAATTGTTGCTACTGAGCAGTGTTCGGGAGCATCAGGAAATTGTGCATGATTGCCTAATATAGTTTGTATTATTTCCTTATTTATATGTGCGCCATTACCGATAAATGATAGAGATGCTTTTGGATAACGCATTAGCACCTCATTTAAGAGAGCAGTGATATTGCGATACCCTTTGATCAGTTCTTCATGATCTTGAATTGCAAAATACACATCATGATTGAATGCGTTAAGCAAAGCAATGACAGGACGCTGTAGTATGCGTGCTTCATGTAATAGTGCATCAAGGCCGTCAATGCCAAGAAGTGGAACTTTGCTCGCAAAAGAGATGCCATTAACTGTTGCAATAACTACACGCAGTGTAGTAAAAGGACCAGGCCCTTGATTTACTACTATATATGAAAGGTCCTGTAATGTTAGTAATGCAACACCAAGAGTGTCTTTAATAGTTTGTGCGAGTAGCTTACTTGCTTGTTTTTTTGGTAATGACAGTCTTGTTATAAGATGATCGGCTCTGTACAGCGCAATATCGATTGTCTCATAGGTGTTTGTCAGAGCAAGATAGTTCACTTAGTATTCTTCACTTTTTGTTGTTGATAAAAGATGCTAAACGCATCGGACTCAATTGTCCGCTCCTTCTTTGCAATGATCTTACCACAATTTAAGCATTTCCACCCGGTGAAATTTAGAAAATGATCAAAGAAAGACTGCAGCACCATAAGCCCTGAACATTTTGTGCATTTCATTGCCTCTCTCCCTTTTAACTCTCCATATTGATTCGTGTTCGTCTTGGTAGCGTGTGACTTCACTACATTATTTTCACGTACGATGCAATATGTTGGTACCTCTTATCACTCTATTAAACAAATGATCTTATTGTCAATAAGGGTTCATGGAGTGGCTGAGTTGTGTACACACTGGATATATTTTTGTGTTGCGCTATAAACGTTGCGATTCAAGATATGATTGTAAAACAACGGCGGCGGCGATGGCATGAGACCTTTTTTTATCGCGTTGTTTTGCTTGTCGTTGCACGACTGATGCTTGTTTGCTTGAGAGTCGTTCGTCCCAAAAAGTCCAAATTATAGTAGGAAATATTTTTTCAAGATGTTCTTTGTAGGTAATGGTTTTTTTTGTTTGTTCGCTTTCGGTGCCGCGTAATGTCTTTGGTAGGCCAACGACAATTGTCGAAATGTCTTCGTCGATAATTAATTTTTTGAGGTATGATTCCAGATCAGCAGTAGTAACAGTTGTGTGGGGTTGAGCAATCATCCGAAGCCTATCTGAAATTGCTATGCCAGTCCACACATCTCCTACGTCAAGAGCGGCACATTTCATGGATTTTCCTTATCGTTAAGATGCTTTTCATATTCATTTCACTTAAATATAGTATACTCACCTTTATTTGCTCGCACACTGGTGTGTGCATTATTTCATTACTATGAGGAGTCATACGCATGGATATTAATGCGGCAATCCTGAAAATAGGGGAAGTAGTTTGGGGATGGCCGATGGTTGCTTTTGTGCTCATCGCGTGTCTTGTTTTGATGGTTGCGTTGCGCTTTGTACAGTTTAGGTATTTTTTCCATGCCTGGCGTGTGACCTTTGCTCCATCTTCGGATGCATCAACTAAATCAGATATGACTCCATTCCAGGCATTTGTGAATGCACTGAGTTCAAGTATCGGAAACGGAAGCCTTGCGGGCGTTGCAACGGCTATTTACTCCGGTGGTCCTGGAGCTGCACTATGGATCTTTGTTTTTGGTTTTCTGGCCATGGGACTTCGTTTTTCTGAGGCATATCTTGGTACCGTATTTAATGCAAAAGATGCCGGTGAAACATTCGGTGGCCCATTCATTTATCTGAAGAAAGTTCCAGGTGGTGTAATTCTCGCAAATGTGTTTGCGATTTTCTTCTTTCTCATCGGTATGGTGAGTGGTAATGCAATGCAGGCTAACTCAGTCAGTTTAAGTTTAGATCGTGCTTTTGGTATTTCTCCATGGTATGTAGCTGTGGCTCTCTTTTTATTTGTACTATATGCATTGTTGGGTGGTGCACATCGTATTGTGATTTTATCCGAAGCGATTACGCCAATTAAAGTAGCTCTCTTTTTTATTTCTGCATTTATCGTGTTTGGCTATCATTACACAACCTTAATTCCCGCTCTTTTGCTTATTATTAAGAGTGGTTTGTCTATCAAGGCGTTCACTGGTGGTGCGATTGGTTATACAATTCAGCAGGCAATGAGGTTTGGTGTTGCCCGTACCATAAATTCAAGTGAAGCCGGGCTTGGCACGGCTGCTGTATTCTTCGGTGCTTCCGGCGGGAAGCGACCAGTAGATAATGGTTTTATGGCAATGTTGGGTACGTTTATTAGTGCAAATCTTGTGTGCTTTCTGCTGGCATGGATTATTGTGGCAAGTGGAGTATGGAATAGTGGTCTCACTAGTACTCCATTAACAAGCGCTGCATTTGAGACAGTCTTTGGTACTGCTGGCGGATGGATTGTTACCTTTCTTGCAGTAACCTTCGGTATAGGTGTGCTTGTTGCATATAGCTATGCTGCGCGTATGTCATGGTTATTCCTTACCAAAAATAAACATTTGTGGTTATTTAATATTATTTTCCCATCGGTTGCCTTGGTTGGCGCTGTGGCAAAAGTTGATATTATCTGGAATTCAGGTGACATCATCAACGCATGTCTCATTGTGATGAATATGTATGGAATCTTGTGGCTTCTACCAATGATTCGTCGTGATGTTCTTGCATACAAAGGAAAGTAATTTTTAATGATGCCGGCAACATTTCCTGTTACCGCACATACTGATTATGTTGGCCCTGGGTCGACATTTGTCGCGATCCAGGGGTTAAAACTTGACGGTGTTTCGTTTATTCCCAAGGCAATTAGAAAAGGGGCTTCTCGTATTGTGTTACATGAGGATGTTTCCTTGTCAGAAGAGTTACAAGCTTTAATTGATGCTGCTCATGTAACAGTAGAGCGTGTTTCTGATACCCGTCGAGCCCTTGCGCAATTGAGTGCTCAAGCAGCTGGTTATCCCGCACAAATGTTGACGATCATTGGGATTACGGGAACAAAAGGAAAAACAACAACGACATTTCTCATAGAACATCTTCTACGACATGCGGGTATCAAAGTGGCGCGATTAAGTACTGTGAGCAACGCGATTGATGGTTATGTATTACGAGCGCCATTAACAACTGCACAGCCCGATTATCTGCACATGTTTTTCAAGAAGTGTATAGAGCAGGATGTAAGGCATGTTGTGATGGAAGTATCTGCCCAGGCTGTGACATTGGGCAGAGTTGATGGTATTTCATTTGATAAAGTTATATTTACTAATTTTTCGCAAGAACACGGCGAATTTTATACATCTATGCAAGAGTACTTCTTGGCCAAAGTTTCTTTATTCCATCAGTGCCCACAAGATGGCAATATCTTTGTGAATGCAGATGATGCGGCTGGTCGCAAGATCCTCAAAAAAAATCCACACTTTCGTTCCTTTTCAATACAGGATCTTGCTGATGTTGCAGGGTCGCGCAAGGGTATTTCGTTTGTAATCAAACACGAAAATGTAGTACATACGATGGTATGCCCTTCGCTAGTTGGTTCATACAATGTCTCTAATCTTTTAGCAGCAGTTCGCGTGACATTCGCGCTTGGCGTTGATCCTAAAGATATACAGAATGCTCTGAAGCAACCATTTATTGTTCCTGGTCGTATGGATCGCTTTGCGTTAGCTAATGGAGCAGATTGTGTTATTGATTATGCACACAATCCTGCATCGTATGAGGCAGTTTTATCGGTGTTGAGAGAATTATATTCACACGTGATTGTCGTGTTTGGTGCTGGCGGTGAGCGTGATGCGGCCAAGCGACCTATGATGGGTGAGATTGCTGCGCGATATGCGGATGTTGTGATCCTTACATCTGACAATCCACGTTCCGAGGATCCTCAAGATATTATCAATGACATCATGAAGGGAATTGTGCCTCGCAAAAATAAGCACATTCTGTCTGAACTGAATCGTGAAAAAGCGATACATTTGGCGTATCGGTTATCCAAACAGGGTGGTGTAATAGCCTTACTCGGGAAGGGCCCAGATGAATACCAGGAGGTCCAGGGGAAAAAGATCCCGTTTCACGAAAAACAGATTATTTCTCATCTGTGCTAAACCGACGGTTCTCGAAGAAGAGTATTCCTTAATTTTTGGCTGCCAGAAACGCCCTTTACAAAGGGGCTTCATCCCTCTATTCTAAGGTAGTTTTCCGCAATAATTTATCTACTTATCTAACCGTGAGGCGTTGTATGGATAATTTCTATTCCATTCTTTCGGCTGGTGTTGCCGTTTTGGGGCTCCTAGTTGTTGTAGGACTGCTCAAAAAAATTGGTTCGTTTGTGGTTCATCACAAAAAAGCTCAGCATATTGCTGATGCGATTCGTTCGGGGGCTATGACCTTCCTCAAAGAGGAATATAAGATTATTGCAGTTGTTGCTGCCATAGTGGCAATTGTTTTAGCGATTGCTCTTAGTACGGCGGCAGCTCTCTTTTTTGTATGTGGTGCTACGCTCTCTCTTATGACCGGTTATATTGGCATGCATGCGGCAACCAAAGCGAACGTGAGAACTACGTTAGCGGCTAAAGAGCAGGGAGAACACGCGGCCTTTCTTATGGCGTTTTCTGGGGGCGGTATTATGGGGCTTTCCGTAGCAAGTTTTGGTTTGCTTGGATTGGGTTCCATGTTCTATTTTTACTATGGGCAGCCTCACTTTACGACCTATATTACTGCATTTAGCTTAGGTGCTTCGTTAGTGGCATTCTTTGCTCGTGTTGGTGGGGGTATTTATACTAAATCAGCTGATGTTGGGGCGGATCTTGTGGGTAAGGTTGAAGCGGGTATTCCAGAAGATGATCCTCGTAACCCCGCGGTGATTGCAGATAATGTTGGTGACTGCGTTGGTGATACAGCTGGCATGGGTGCCGATATCTATGAATCGTACTTGGGTGCAATGGTATCATCGATGATCATTGCGATTACAAGTACAAGCTATGCAGCGGCTAGCTATGTTTCTCTTCCGATTATGTTGGCAACCTTCGGTTTATTAGGTTCAATTATCAGTTTAGTCTCTACACTTTTCTTCAGATTGAAGCCTGCAACAATGCTTCGCAATGCGTCCTATATATCAATTGTTTTTTTGATCGGTGCGGCCTACTTCTACCTTGATTCTGCGAATATGGATATGCAGCTGCTTATTTCAATTATACTCGGCTGTGTAGGTGGGATTGCAGTTGGTTTGATTACCGAATATTACACTGCTGGAGAACCTGTTAAAAAATTGGCAGATAGTTCTCGTTCAGGTGCAGCAACCAATATTATCTATGGATTGTCTGTTGGTATGGAATCGAACGTTGCCCCAGTTGTGTTGCTTTCCCTTGCGATTCTTGGTTCATTCTTCTTTGGGGGAGGCCTATTTGGTGTATCTCTTTCTGCCGTAGCAATGCTTGCAACGGTTGGTATAACGATGACCGTTGATGCATATGGTCCTATCGCGGATAATGCGGGAGGAATCGCTGAAATGGCTGGATTTGACCCATCAGTCAGAAAGATCACGGATCGTCTTGATTCACTTGGTAATACAACAGCTGCGATGGGTAAAGGATTTGCAATAGGATCCGCCTTGTTGACTGCGCTGGCTATGTTCTCTGCATATTCGCTTGAAGCAAAACTTGGAACTCTTGACCTGATCAACCCAGTTGTAGTCGCGGGCCTGTTCATTGGTGGTGTTATGCCATTTTTAATTTCTGCATTAACGATGCGCGCAGTTGGTGAAACTGCGCTTGAAATGGTTATGGAAGTGCGTCGCCAGTTCAAAGAGATTCCCGGTCTTTTACTTGGTACTGCTGAGCCGGACTATGAACGCTGTGTTGCCATCAGTACCCGTGCATCTCTTCGTAAAATGATGTTGCCGGGTATTTTAACCGTGCTGCTTCCTGTAGCTGTTCGTTATGGATTCAGGGCCTCTGGTAAACTAGCCCTAGGCGGTATGCTTGTTGGTGCAACTCTTGTATCGGTATTGTTGGCGCTTATGATGGCTAACGGTGGTGGCGCGTGGGATAATGCTAAAAAATATATCGAAGCGGGAAATCTTGGTGGTAAGGGTTCAGATGCTCACAAGGCAGCTGTGATTGGTGACACTGTAGGTGATCCATTCAAGGATACATCAGGACCAGCACTTAATATTCTGATTAAATTGATGTCGGTTATTGCGTTGTTACTTGCAGCAATGTAATCGATCATATAAACAACACATGCGCCAGAGAATTTATTGGATTCTCTGGCGCTTTTTTATATGCTTCGCTCTAGTTTGTTAAACCCAGAAAAAAGAGTTTCGTATGAAGCGAATATTCATAATAAGTTGTGTAGTATTAGGGTGTTTAGCACAAGAGGATTCTTTTTGGATAAATCGCACGCTAGCTGCAATGACAACGCACGAAAAAGTAGCACAGTTAGTGATGCCTGCAATTCCGTATGATCCTGATGCAGAAGGGCTGCAAGATCAACTATTTACTTTTAAACTTCCGGATGGCTTGAATCGTTCTTACGCGGAGCATATGGTCAAAGAATATGGAGTGGGCGGGTTCTTATTGATCTGTGAAGTTGGATCAGTTTGTAATCATGCGGCATTTGCTAACCATCTTCAATCTCTCAGTCGAATACCCCTCTTATTCGCACAAGATTTTGAACCTGGTAAGCTGCGACATCCTGAACTTTTGAGATTACCTCTGCAAATGACGCTCGGCGCACTTAAAAACGAACAACTTATTTACGAGGTTGGGGAAGTTCTCGGGACAAGAGCACGACGACTTGGGGTACATATTATTTTTGCTCCTGTTGCCGACGTCAATAATAATCCGCATAATCCCGTTATTGGTATGAGATCGTTTGGTGACCAGCCGGGTGATGTTGCTCGAAAAGCTCATCTTTTAATGGAGGGAATTAGGCAGCATGCGATTCCAGTTATGAAACATGTTCCTGGCCATGGTGATACAACAGTTGATTCCCATCTAGGATTACCAAAAATTCTCCATAGCAGGGGGCGCTTGGAATCGATTGAGTTTGTTCCATTTAAGTATTTGATAGCAAATGGTATTGATGCTGCAATGACGGCGCATATAGTCTTTTCTGAATTGGATGCAGATGTTCCTGTGACATTGTCTCGTAAAGTCATTAGATCGTTGCTTAGAGGGGAATGGGGGTTTAAAG
Source organism: Candidatus Babeliales bacterium (assembly GCA_016929235.1). Lineage (NCBI taxonomy): Bacteria > Candidatus Babeliae > Candidatus Babeliales > Candidatus Babeliales bacterium. The sequence goes on from JAFGJD010000004.1 coordinate 250,574, forward strand.
GTGCTCTGTTTTCCGATGCACTTAATATGCATGCACTGACTGAGCATTATAGCCCTGAAGAGATTGCTCTTAAGGCGTACCACGCGGGCAATACTGTATTAGTATTTCCGACCGATGTTCCACGCGTAATCCAGGCCCTTGTTTCCAGTGTTGAGTCTGGTGCTATTATGCCTAACGATCTTGATGAGCGTGTTCGTGCTGTATTACGTCTTAAGGCTCGTTGTGGTCTAGACCGTGAACGGTACGTTACTGAATTACAGGATCCCGAAGAACTAAATACCCACTATGTTCGTACATTAAAACAACGGCTTTACTCCCAAGCTGTTACATGTATCGGCAATCGGCCGGTAGCACAATCTGATGCCCAAGTCCTTTGCATTGGTTCAGCCGTACCATTCTCAGACACCATGAACAACGCAGGACATATAGTGGTAAGGGTTCCGGCATATAGTGGCTATGAAGAGCAAGTTGATACATTCTTGGCAAAGGGCGATGGGCCGATTGTTATTGCGTTATCTGATATGACTAAGTTCCCACAATCATATTTTGGATTGGATCAATTTATGATCATTAACATTAACGCAGCAGTTGAAAGACGACCAGTTCATGTCGTACTGTTTGGCAGCCCGTATGCCGCGTCCTTTTTTGATAAAAAGATAACTATCATCCAAGCGTTCGAGGACGACGCTGATGCACAAATTGCTGCTGCCCAGGTTCTTCTAGGTAAGTGTGATGTACAGGGCCGTATGCCGGTAGAGCTGTGATAGCTAGTTTATTTGTTCTAAGAAACTGTCGAGCTCTATTTTAAGTTGGCTCTTAGTTTTCTTGCCGGTTACACGCTTAATAACAGCACCTTTGTTAATGAAAAGGAATGTTGGAATACTTATAACATTGAAGGTGCCTGCGAGTCCCGTATTTACATTCATTTTTAAAAATGTGATTGATTTATAGTTGGCATCATTGGAGCATTCAAGAAATATTGGTGCCATTGTTTTGCAAGGGTTGCACCAGTCCGCATAGACATCAATCACAGCAGCTCCGTTTAAAGTAAGTACCGCATCGAGATTGGTTTGATTGTTGATGATTCCTACATCAGCGCATAAAAGTGAGCTTGCTAAAAGTAGTGATCCCATATAAAGAAGATGTTTCATACTTTATTCCTTTTTAATGGTGTTACGTAAGAACCATTGTACAGCCTAAGGGGCTCTTTCGATGACGTCAAATGTATCTAAGGCGAGATATATCATTGCATTTTTGCCAGAATCTGCCATAAGAAAGTGCAATGCGCTACGCAAGAAAGGTAGGCTATGAAAACAATTCGCTGTTCCTATCGAGTCTCATCTTGTCTCAAAGAAGAAGATTTTTCCGCTACTGCTCGGTGTCTACAACAAGAACGAGACCGGATTGGCTCTACGTACCAACAAATGCGCTACGATGATGATCGGGCTTCGGTTGTTGTCATCCAGGATAAAAGGATACTTCGTGATGTACAGCGAGTTATAGCCGAGAAAAAGTGTCTCGAGCCTCGAGCTATGATTGTGATTGGTATTGGTGGTTCAAACTTAGGAACACTTGCGGTGCACCAAGCATTGCATGGAGCATTGTATAACGAGCGCCATCCAGCTATGCAAGTGTATTTTGCCGATACAGTTGATAGTGATTCATTGTCATGTCAGATTGCGATTGTGCAAGAGATTCTTGCTGTAGGTGATAATGTTCTGCTTAACGTAGTTACCAAATCAGGAGCGACAACAGAGACCATTGCATGTTTTGAGTTGTTTCTTGGGGTGCTGAAGGAATATAGACCAAAGAACTATCACGAATATATTGTGGTGACATCAGATGCAGATTCTCAGTTGGCCCAGTTTGCATATCAAGAACAGATGACGGTCCTAGATATTCCTGAAAAAATTGGTGGCCGTTATTCTGTGTTTACCGCGGTCGGATTGTTTCCCTTAGGAATGCTTGGTGTTGATTTGGAAGAACTACTTGCCGGTGCACGTGCGGGACTACAAACCTGTGTACAAGAATCTCTTGATGATAACCCCGCACTTGCCAGTGCTGTGGTGAAGTATTTGGTAAGCAAACATGGTGTTGTAATAAGTGATTTTTTTACCTTTTCAAAAGATCTTGCTGGTATCGGGCTGTGGTACCGACAGTTAATGGGTGAAAGTTTGGGAAAGACGCGTGATAATGGGACTGTAGTTGGTATGACTCCAACCGTTTCTATTGGTAGTATCGATCTTCATTCAGTAGGACAGCTGTATCTTGGTGGTCCCAAGGATAAGATTACGACGTTTCTCGCTGTTGCTCACAATAAGACCAAGCTTGAGGTGCCAACTATTCCTGATCTCGATCGTTGTGTTTCCAATATCCAAGGAGTTTCAGTTTCTTTTCTCATGGAAGCAATTATTTCTGGAGTGCAAACAGCTTACACCAAGCACCATCGTCCGTGTATGAGCCTTATGCTTCCTGAAAAGACGGAATATTGGATTGGATATCTCATGCAAATGTATATGGTTGAGATGATGTTTCTTGGAGTGTTATTTGAGGTGAACCCGTTTGATCAGCCACATGTTGAGCTGTACAAAAAAGAAACTAGAATCTTGCTTTCGGGCAGATTGTAACGAGTTAAAGCCTAAAAATGTTGATAATTTCTTGTGCGAAATCTGCCGAGGCCTGAGGTCCCGATGCTGTGATAATATTTCCATCACGGACTACGGGCTTATCAACATAAGTAACATCGTATCCATCGAAAATACCAGGAAGAGCATTATCACCATTCCAGCCTGTTGCGTGCTTGCCCTTGAGAACGCCAGCCTTTGCTAAGATTCTTGGTGCTATGCAAATGGCTCCATAGATCTTGTTATGTTTGTGTGCTTCAGAAAGAAGATGGTAACTCAAGGGAATATCAAGATGATCCAATGCCCCCGATCCTCCAATGAAGAATATTCCGTCATAAGCGGTTGTGGAAATGTTATCTAATGTGATATCAACAATTGCCGGTGTTTGATTGTTGGAAACGGCACCAGGTTTGTCACTTGCTGTTACAACTTTAAAATTTGCTTTTTCCAAAAACTTTTTTGTCGTTTCGTATTCGATTTGCTGATACCCGTTGCTTGCAATGACGAGGAAAATAATCGGATATGACATGAGGAGCCCCTCTAAACTTTGTGGTTTCTGAGAGCGTTTTTAAAATCCTTGATGTTCTTTTCCCAGGGGAAACTGTTATATATCTGCAGATGTTACTTGTTCCGAAAGCTTTATTCAAGGTTGGTACTAAAGTGTGTATTACCCATGAACGAGCATTGCCAACCTGGCGGGTTGCTCCGTTATCTATCAGTGTTACATCTATCCCATTGTATACTGCAGTTACACACTTTGTTTTACATGGGATTTGCACGATGCGTGGTTCTTGAGAGACTACATGTATTGATGTTCCCAAGATGAGCATACTGATAATCAGGGCTCTGACGGTTTTTTTATACAGTACTCCTCCAATCATAATGATGGGAAGAAGACAGAGGATAGGGGTGATGGCCTGTGGTATTCCGTAGAGCCATGATGACGAGCTCAGGTTACCAAGATAGGCCCAGATGTACGTAAGTTGTTCAAGAATGAATACTAAGGGGTATGAAGGAAGGTGTATGAGTTCCAAGAAGAAGATGCATGACGATACAAAAAGAAAGACGAACAAGAGCGGCATAAATATGAGGTTCCCAAGGAACGTTGCCATAGAAACCGGAAGGCCCCACCATGCGAGAAAAGGAAGTGACGTTGCTGTGACAATACATTGCGCTTGAAGGAAGCGAGCGAGCCATCGAGAACATGCGGTTAGAATTAGGGCGATTGTTTTCACGTGAAGTTCTTTTGTACTAAGATCCTATCTTGAGAGAGCTAGTATAAAAAATTGTGAGAGTAAAGAAAGTAATTCATATGAATGATCTGATAACCGCACTGAAATCTAAAGCGTATCACTTGCGTGTATCATCAGTAAGAATGACAACACAGGCAGGCTCGGGACATGTAACTTCAGCGCTATCTGCAGCAGATATTGTTACGGCATTATTTTTTCATGTTATGCGATATGATCCACATAATCCATCCAATCCTGATAGTGATCGGTTTATTCTTTCTAAGGGTCATGCTGTTCCTGTTGTCTATGCAGCATGGAAGGAGTTGGGGATTATTAGCGATCGTGAGATGATGACCTATCGCGATATTACCTCTGTACTTGAAGGACATCCAACATCACGATTTGATCGTAACGAAGTAGCGACGGGATCGTTGGGTCAAGGTCTTTCGATTGGTATTGGTATGGCATTAAGCGCTCGCTTAGACAGTCGTGATTTTAGAACCTATGTCTTGATGGGCGACAGTGAGATTTCTGAAGGTTCGGTGTGGGAGGCCGTTGAACTTGCTGCACATTACCGCCTCAATACCGTAACAGCTATCGTTGATGTAAATCGTTTAGGACAAGTGGGAGAGTCATTATTTGGTAATGACCTAGTCGCCTACAAAAAACGATTTGAGGCATTTGGATGGCACGCATTCACCGTAGATGGTCATGATATGCAGGCATTGTTACAAGTATTCGATCAAGCAACTGCAATTATTGATAAGCCAACGATTATTCTTGCAAAAACGAGGAAAGGATATGGCCTTACAGCGTGCGAAGATCAAAATGGATATCACGGTAAAGCCGTTCCATTAGACCAACTTGATGCCGCATTAGATACGCTTAAAAAACGTTTCCCGGAATCATTATACTGTGGCGGAACAGAGACAATGCCACGGTTGCCACGACGAATAAACAAGGCAGTGCCCGAGATGAGTAAGCCAGAGTCTCCTGTATATACTGTTGGAGATTACGTGGCGACACGGGTTGCATGTGGTCATACGTTAGCGGCCCTAGGCTGTGAAGATCCCGATATGGTGGTATTGGATGCTGAAGTAAAGAATTCAACATTTACCGAATTGTTTGAGAAAAATCATCCTCAACGATTTATACAAAGTTTTATTGCGGAACAAGCTATGATCGGCATGGGAGTTGGTTTGGCTGTGCGAGGTAAGCATGTGTATGCGGGAACGTTTGCAGCATTTGTATCCCGTGCTTTTGATCAACTGCGCATGGCTGCGATTGGTCGCTCTACGATTAAAATAATAGGTTCACATGCAGGTGTCTCGATTGGGCAAGATGGCCCTTCCCAAATGGGGCTTGAAGACATTGCCATGATGCGTACACTTCCTGGTTCTGTGGTGCTTTATCCGTGCGATGCGGTTAGTACGCAGGCTTTGGTTCGTGAGATGCACTCATATGACGACGGGATTACATACCTACGTACGACACGTGCTCCAACACCAGTGATCTATGAGAGCGGTGCGAAATTCACAATTGGTGGGTTCTCAATGCTACGTACGAGTGACAGTGATGTTGCATGTATTATTGCCGCAGGCATTACTGTATTTGAAGCGCTTAAGGCATATAACGAACTACAACAGAATGGTATATCGATTGCAGTTATGGATCTGTATTGCGTGAAGCCAATTAACTTTGATGGAATTGTTCAAGCGGCGCATCGCGCAAACAAAACCATCATAACGGTTGAGGACCACTATTATGAAGGCGGAATCGGTGAATCGGTTGCTGCTGGTCTTGCGAGTGCAGACTGTACCATTCGCTCGTTAGCTGTTACCAAATTACCACGATCAGGATCAAAAGACGCACTTATGGAATATGAACAGATTAGCGCGGCTGCGATTGTTCAAGAGCTCAAACTACTTGTTTGATTTTTTTACACGTTCCAACATAGGTTGGACAACCAATTGGTTCTTGTTGTTCAGTGTAAGTTCATATGTTTGATTGTCTGTGTCGGAAAGTTCCACCTTATAATCGCCACCAACTTCAGGTCCTTGGGACATAAGGTATGCATTATTAGGAATTTTCCCCATGACTACGTTCATAACCGTGTTGCTACCAAGGCCTGTTCCGCGCTTTTCAAACCAGTAGAGTTTATTAAGTTCGATATCTGTTTTCTCACCTCCCGTCTTGCTGTTTAAACTAGCATTGATGAGAAATCCTTCGGTTGTTGGCCGACCATGTATTGTTCCATCATCAATCACAAAACGGGCAGTGATTGCATATGGGGTTTTGTTGACAAATGTGATGTTTATGGAATCGCTAGCTTGCGTATTTACAAAGGTCAAAGCAGTAGTTGTAATGAACAGTATCTGTTTTTTCATAGTTACACTCCTTTGGTCAAAACAGAATGGTTATCACGCAAGGCGTATCAAAATGGAAGGGCACTGGTCAAGTAACTCATGAGAATGGATGAAGGTGATAGGCATAGAACATGTTATCAAGCTTTCTTTTTTGTCTTAATTTTGAGGACATATTCAACATCTGTTTTGTTGAACGCAGGATTCTCTTTTTCTTGAGCATGCCAGCTTCTAAGTTCTTGTAAGATTTGAGGAAGAATAGTGATGAAGTGCGATAGAAGAAACTCGGTGTGTGCAATTGCTCGGCCGTTATACTTGATGGCCGTTTGGAATGTATATGGATTCAGTTGGAATGTGCGTTTGGAAAAAAACGGCTTTGTCTTCTTTTTTCTTTGTTCATGATATATGCCTTGAGGATCCATAATTTGAAGCATATCAGCGTGGGAGTACAGTGAATAAATTGTTTTGAAGAATGGATCGTTCACATAACATGCAGTTTCATTTTGTATTGGTGTACCAAGCATAATGAGCTCATCTATTACAAGCTTATTGTTGGGCAGCCTTACTTTAGCAAGATTGAGCGCTACGTTGCCACCATGGCTGTGGGTAATAAGCCTAATTTTAGGGGCCTGTCCATGCTTAGTAGTATAGGCGTAGTGCTCACGTTGTAGTTCCCGATAGAGATCTCTTGCTGCAAGTTCACGTGCCTGGAAACTCAGTGCTCCTGACCAACCAAATGCATAAAATGAATCGAGATCAAATTGTCGTGCATCCTCGCGGGCTAAGATCTGAGCGATTGTTTTAAGATGATAGGTCTCTGGAAGATCTGATGCCTTCCATAGACCTATGTTAGGGCAGGTATGAAACTTCTTGAAGACGGGATTATTAAAGGTTCCGTGGATCCACACTGTTATGATTGGCTCAGCGGCTTCTTCCCTTGTCTGATGTCGTGTCGCTCCTGATGAGATCATGAGATAGCGTTTTTTTATAGGGCAACGCGATCCTACACAGCTGGCGCTTGCCAACAGCACGACAAGGGATGTGATGTAGCCAGCTACTCTACGAGACATACTTTTGAGCTTCCGTACTTTCATATACCTATACGGTAACACTATAAAGCACCTAGGAGAGACGTCAAAGATTGCTCATCTCAAGAAGGCTTTTGATTGTACTAGTTGCATGATTCTAGATCAGTGATGAACGCTTTAACTTGATGAACGTATTCTGCGAATACGGCAGGATCAAAAATGTCTAGATCTCTATCGAGTACGAGAACAGGTATTTCTTTATACTCCCGAGGGGTGATACCGTTTTTACGAATAAGCCAATCGTCATGGTTAAATGATAATTTTTCTAAATACTCTAGTGGAACGCCTGCCTCCTCAGATCGATTACGCATCTTGAGGCGCGTGAAGCATATTTCGGGAGATGTTTTGAGGTAGATGAATCCATCTGGTTTTGGTGCATCGGCTACATGTTTTTTAAAGAGCTCATTACAGAGTTCCCACTCAAGCGGATTGAGCTGATTGGTTTCCTTAAAGTTACGAGCAAAACAGAAATAACACGAGTAAATTGAGCGTTCGAGCAGTGCGACAGGAGCATCTTGATCGGTAGCATGTTCTTGATTTTTAATATGGGTTAGAAAGGCATAGGTCTGAAAGGAATATGCCCAGCGATTAGAATCGGTATATAATTCTTGGAGCAGATTATATCCATTTACGTTTTGCCATGATTCAACGGGCTCAGGCAAGAACGAAACATCTTGAAGAGCTTCAGATAACATTCTTAAGAATGTTGTCTTTCCGGCACCAATGTTGCCTTCAACCATTATTTGTAATGGTTCCCGTATTACTATGGTAGGAGCTGCTTCTTCTTGTGTAGTAGGATACGTAGTACAATATAGTGAGAGTAGCGCTAACGAAAAAAGACGACATTTCTGCATGAGCAACTCCTAAAATTGAGCATAAGAATGACCAAAAACATGCTAAGTGTTTCAAACTTTTTTCAAAAAAGAAAGAAGGAATGTATAACTCATTGAGAGCTATAGGTAGGTCTTAATATAGCTTTTGTTGGCGTATGGAAGAAGCTGCTACATCGAGGTGCTGCATGGTAATCATTGCGGCATCCTCACGCGCAGCGTTCAATGCAGAACACCTTACCATCTCTTTGAGGTCTGCATTGTTAAATCCATGAGTATCATCGGCAAGTTGTTCGTAATCTAATGTTGGATCAACCCGATTATTGGGGATCTTATCTAAGTAATGTTTTAATACTGCGACACGATTATTTTTTGATGGGAGCGGAACATGCGCAATAACATCAAATCGTCCAGCTCGTTTAAGTGCGGGATCCAAATCTTGAGGGTCATTAGTTGCTGCTAGTACAATAATACGTTCATCTTGATCAAACCCATCCATTTGATCAAGTAATGCGTTGAGTGTACGACGGCTTTCAGTGTCATGGCCTGCCATAGCAAATCGACTACCAATTGCATCGATATCATCAATAAAAATAATGACGCGACTTATAGGATTGCGTTGTAAAAAAAAGCGTGCCTGATCGAATAGTTGCCGAATACGTAGTGGCCCTGTGCCGACATAAATTTCAATAAACTCACTTGCAGAACAATGAATGAAGCCGCAATGAGTTTCTCCTGCAATGGCGCGTGCGAGTGATGTTTTCCCTGTGCCGGGAGGTCCAACTAGAAGGACACCGCGGGGTGGATTAATGCCAAATCGTTTGAATTTGTCAGTGTTTTGTATGAATGACAGTAGGTCAACTATTTCTTGTGGGACCGTTCCAGCAATATCATTAAAGGTATAATCAGGGGGATGTACGTCTATTTTATGTTTACTCGGTTCCAGAGGGTTTTGTGTATTTTGATAAGGATTGTTTGTGGGATAAGTAGATGGATCATTGGGGTCAAATTCACAATCTTCAACAAATCGGTCCCAATTATATTTGTTGAGATCAGTCATAAATGGGCGCATGCTATCACGAAAACCTGACGCAATTTTACCTAATATATTTTCCTTTTTTGGATACAGTATCGGTAGATACATGAACGTGATAAGACAGATGAGGATGATTCGTTTCATGTAATTCCTTTGTCTCGAAGCATCGTGACGTTTATTGCCATTATAACGTGAAGAACTATAATTTTAAGCATTGCAATCATAGATCCCGTTTGCGAAAGATATTGATGACACGTACGTACGCTATATTACTAAGTGGGCTTATGGCTATTGTTGGTCTTCCTGGATGTACGCACGTATGGAAGAAAAAGCCTCGTTTGTCATTGTATACATTTACCGATGTTAAAGATGATATTACGATTGTCGTTAAACCGCTTAATAATCATGAGTCATTGGAGCGACTCAAAGTAAATCCACTGAAAAAAGGATACCAGCCAATTCAGATACGTATGCATAATTCAAGTGGTGATTACTACGTATTGCATCCGTGGCAGATCAGTGTTCCATTGATAGCACCGAAACAAGTTGCACGAGAATTTTATATCAATGTGCCAACAATGTTGGGATGGTTTCTTGTGGTTGGATGGGTTGGTGTAATGTGGTTTAACCCATTATCATATCTAATTCCGGCGGGGATTGTTGGTATATTTGCATGGCCTGAAGCGAATAGAACGATGAAGAAGCGATTTCGTCATGATGCAATAAGTCGTGGAGTTGAGAGCGTCATAATACCTCCAAACGGTTCTATTGATCGTCTTATCTTTGCGATGCAGGAGGATGCAACCAGACCATTCTCAGTATCCGTTGCTAATCAGCGTACCAACCGTTTGGTTGGATTTGATGTCCGTTTGCATGAGATGCTTGAGGATGGCAGGTCCCCTATCTCCTAAGATTCCAGACTGTCACGTCATCAAGGGAACGTAATGCGTTGATGTTCTCTCTCGAAAGAGTACTTCCAGATACATCAAGAACAAAAGGTTCTGAGCGTTCTTGGAAAAATTCAACGGGGATTTCCTTGATTTTAGTCTGACGTATATACAATGTGCTAAGTCTAGGAAAAAGTTCTAATACCTCTATGGGCAGATCTTCAAGAGGGTTATCGTTTAGTTTCAGTTCAGCAATATCATTAAGGTCGTAGGCGCGCACTCGTAATGCCTCGGCGAGTCCTTCTAAAGAGGTCAGGTGCAGTCCGCTCAGATTAAGTCTTTTTTGGTCATTGGCATTGCGCTCAAGTGGAGGAATCTCGCCGCCAGCACGCAAATAACTATCAATGGTCCATATTGCAACCAAGGTTGCACCGTCAGGATCAACGTAGGGTTCGTGTTCTGGAGAAATCTTCACATATTCTTCCGCGATGAGTGAGACAATTTCTTGTGGAAGCCGATCATAAAGGAAGGCGACACTTCTCGCATACGGACCATTGCGATTCTCTAGCATTTGTTGGGCTACGCGTTGAGCGGTTTGTAGTTTGAGCGTATTGATCTTGCGTTCTGGAGGTGGCGCAGCTGCTTCTTGCTCAATGATCTGCTCTTGGTGCCGCAATGTTTTGTATGCATTCTCAATAGTAGATGTAAGAGATCTGTTCTCTTTTAATTTGTCATGTAAGGGCTGTATCTCTTTTGCTATGAATTCATCATATTTTTGCGCATCAGATTCATCGAATCCTTGCACAGTTCGATTCTCCTGGAAGAGCCCATGAAAAGCCTCCATGAGTTGCCCAGGGGATTGCTCGAGTTCGTTGAATGTATCGAGACGACCATGATAAGCAAATACACTGCGAATAGCTATTCTGTTTTGAGTAAAAAAATCTAATTGTTTTTCAACAATAAAGTGTCGTATTTTTTCAGCTTTGCCGGTTAAATTATAGCTAATAAACCGTATAGTCGATTGAACATAGATGGGCGCTGTTTCTGTTACAAAGAGTGTAAGTGAGCTGACAGCATTGCCTACCTGTTCCAAGAAGGAATTGACAAGTTCTTTTGCTCTTTGAATAGGAAGATCAGAATGTGCAGCATATGCCTCCTGGGCGTTGGGCTGTCGTAATATATCACGTTCTTGATAAAGCGCATCGCACTCTGAACGTAGTTGATTTGTGTCATTGACGAGCTCATCAATAGCTAGTTGACGCTGATTATATTGAGCGATGCTTCCGTTAAGCTCGTCCATTCTTGTGCGCTCTGTGTTTGTCAGCGTTGATCTTTTTGCTAGTTCTTCTGCTTCTCTGCGCCACCGTTCAAAGTCAACAAGTTTTTCTATTTGTTGTCGTTGTTGTTCTTCAATTTCTTTGTTTTTCTCTCTTAATCTTTGTTCTCTGTTGCGTATTTCTCTGGAGATTTCTTTATCTAGTCGTCGCTCTGATTTTGCTGCCTCTGTGGGGGGAGCATATAACGATACGTTCATCAAAACCGGACATAACATCAGGAGATATCTTGAAATTTGCATTGTGTTCCTTTTCTCTTAAAATACGCAGCTTTCTAAAAAGAATACCTTTTCAAATGTTGGCGATTCAAGCATTAGTTATTTTGTGGTTGCATTATTTTTACACACCCCAAATAATATCGTAACTTACGCATGAGTTCTTGTTGCGGTGTCTGTGGTGAGCGGGTTGCTTTGGTTGCTTCGTATTGTTCGGCTAGATCAGGACGATGTGATTTAACGACAAGCTCTAGCCCTGCGGCAATGATTGAACAAATTCCACCAATAATTTTTGCAGGATCTCTTGTTGCAACAGCGACACCAAATCCAGTGAGCATGCGAGCAATAGTAGAACAAAAGATCATTGCCTCCTTGTTATTTGTCTTAGGTTGTTCGGCGGATGAATCAGATGAATTCGTTGTTTCTGATATTGGAATAATGCCTGTTTGCTGATATTCATGAAGCATCTGTAAAAATTGTTCTTCTGAGATGCTTGGAAGATCATGATTATCTTCAACGCATAGTGTGCTGCACCCCAGTATAAAAGTAGTGTAGCGAACAAACCGTTTCATAATTACCATTCCGTTTGGGCGTTGAGAGAGAGTGTAAAATCTTTTCCGATTCCTGAACTTAGGGGCGTGATATCAGCGCTGAGCTGTAATTTCCATGGTGTGTCGTCTATATCGAGCTTGCCGAAGAATGACCCTAATACTTTGAACTGAAAGGCTCCTGTTCGACGAGCAATAGTAAGATCATGTGTTTGGAGGAGCTCAGGCTCTCTGTCCCATGTAATGGTTTCAGCTTGATGTCCCCAAAAATCTACACCGAAATTGAAGCCAAGGTTTTCTGGTTCGTATGCGAATACGCTCGTTACTTTGAATAATATTTTAGGTTGTACTCGCACGTGCACTCGATCGGGGAAGAACATATCTAATAAGCGTGCATTTAAGAATCGTAAGTTGCTTGCTGCGGTAGCGCTATCGGTGCTGCTAAAATCACGTTGTGCAAACGCGGCCAGGTTTGCAGGTTCAAGGATAAACCGAATTTCTGATGCTGGGAAAATGTGCTCAAATGCCAGGCGATTGTACCATTTGGTGGTATCGCTGAGAGTAAAAGTAGGTTCAAGGAATATGCCGAGACCGGTATGCCCATGATCACCTAGTGGTTTTTCTAGAAGCATTTCTGAAAGCCTTTCAAGAACACGTCGTCCAATCAGTGTGATATTACGTGCCAGTTCATCCTTGAGCTCAACGGCCGTAAGATTAAGTTCAAAAATTTCACACAGATCTATGGTTGGTCGATCAGGGCAACCGGCATCCAACTCAAAGGTCGATCCATATACGCCCTTTTGTACTGAGAATGCCGTTGGTATTGTTGCCTCACCACCGAATAGCATATGCAAGCGTTTTGTTGTGAGGAGATTATACCCGATAGCAAGTCGTGTATCACCAATACCAAGACGGTCGCTAATGAGGTAATTTGCGGTGAACTGATCATCTGCCGCTTGACTGCTTGTTGGGAAGAATTTCAGAGCAGTTTGCTTTATTTCTTCTTGTTTTTCCAAGTCGAGTTGGTAATTGCGTTCTTGATAGTATACGGGCAGCTTGAGATCGATTGTCCATCCATATATGTTCTTGGCTAGCTCAGCAAGAAATCCAATACGTCGTTGCTCTACTGTTGCTTCACTAAAGAGACCAAAGACATGATTGACATCCATGTAAAACACATCGCTATCCTTGCCAGGGCTAGCGAGTAGAATATCACCACAAGGTTTTGTTCTAACAGCAGTGAGAAATTCCTGCACCGCGGTTACGAGTCCTGGGTCCTGCAGGGCAAGTACCGAATCGATAGATTTGCTTTGCTTTGTAAAACAGCTGTGGGGCGTTTGGTTCCAGAATAGATGAATTTGCGCAAGCCAGTCATTATTATGCGGTGGATGTGCGGAGAGCGTAGGATAATCAAGAAGAGATCTATGGTTGAGTCCTGCAGTACGAAGAAATACTTCTTCTTCTAAGATTGCAACGCCGAAGCAATTATATAATGCAGGGACAAGATACGTAGAATAAGAACATTCTTGGGCTGTTGCCTGATATGATGTGAATACACAAAAGAGCAAAAGAACGATGCGACGCTTCATGAACAGCTACCCTCTTTAACTAACATGCTTGAACACATAAGCTAGCGATTTTTTTAGGTCGCTTCAACTTGCTGCTCCTGTTGAGGTGGAATCTGCGTTTCTTCAAACGCAATAATCTCTTGGATCCGTTTTTGCGTAGCACTATGTACCTGAAAACAGTATGACTTATACAATAGACGTTCCCCCTTTGTGGGTAAGTGTTGAAGACGTTCGGTTAAAAATCCTGCGAGCGTCAGTGCATCATGTGAATCAAATGTAAGATGTAGTTGTTTTTGGACATCAGTGAGTGGCGTATTTCCCTCAATGAGCCAACCGCCTCTCTCGAGCGGAATGATTTTCTTAGAGGCAAATTCATTCTCGTCATTAATATCGCCGACAATCTCTTCAAGAATATCTTCAAGTGTAACAAGGCCAGCAAATCCACCAAATTCATTTACAATGATTGCCATATGAATGTTTTTGACTTTGAATTCTTGAAGTAACTGGTTGATACGAATGCTTTCAGGTATAAACAATACTGGACGCATGAGTTCCCTGAGTGATTTTGTTTCGTGTTTGGCAAGAAGCATTAACACATCTTTTTGGTAGATCATGCCAACTATATTATCACGTACGCTCTCGTAGACAGGGAGTCGCGAGAAACTTGTATGCCCAAAAATATCAAGTGCATCTTGCAGTGAGGCATCGTTACTAATGCTCACAACATCAACGGCAGGTACGAGAATTTCTTTGACCTGTTTTTGGTTAAGAGAAAAGATGCTTTGAAGCATTTGTGACTTTTCGCCCTCGATTAATCCTTTTTCGTATACGTAACTGATAAGAAACTGAATTTCTTTTTCTGATATAGCGCCTTCTTCTTCTGGTTTACCTCCAATTCGACATGTAATAGCAGACGAAAGTTTTGTAAGACTTTGTACCAGTGGTGTGAGGATGAAGTAAATGATATTGGTAAACCAAAGCGTTGACTGAAAAATGCGTTCACCGTGTGTTTTTGCAAAGCTTTTTGGAATAATCTCACCAAAAATTAAGATTGCAAGTGTTGCTATGCCAACGCCCAAGGTGAATCCAAGACGACCAGAAAAGTTTAGTGCCGCAAATACATCTTTCATGACATGAGTGACCAGAGCAGCTGTTGCAGTATTCCAAAAGCTACTTGCAATAAGAATAGTTACAAGAATGCGATGAGGGTTTTTTTCTAGTTCTTGCAGTAGAAGAGTGTATCGTTTTTTTGTTGTAGCGATTTCTTTGATTTTAAATAGTCGAATTGCAGTCACAGCAGTTTCGAGAAACGATGCAAATGCCAAACAGATAAGTGATACAAGAAACAATGGGAACTTTATATATAAAAGATTACCAAGTGACAGGTTCATATGGTTCTCACAAATATAATAAGGTTAATATTTCGATGGATACTAGCAAATTCTTTTTCAAAAAACGATCGCTGATTTTGTCAAAAAAGTATGGGGTTTTACAAACGGAGTAATAGAGCGTCAAATTTGGTGCGTGAAACAGATCGGGGCACAATAACGAACTGTGGCCAATGGTTCGCATCATTGTTCTAGACACAAGACAAAGAGGGCGTTGAATGAATTCAGCGCCCTCGCAGAACTACAGCCTGTTGATGTTCGAGGAGCATCACTTGCATAGAGCTTTGATTATGTTGCAATGCTAAGAGATGCGCGCTTCAATATTTATGGTCCTTACTCAATAGAATCGTCATTAGAAATGTTGTCAAACTCTTTGTCGAAGAACGATTGTAGTTTCTTACTTCGAGATGGATGACGTAGTTTGCGTAGTGCCTTCACTTCAATCTGACGGATACGCTCACGTGTGACTGAGAAGTCCTTACCAACTTCTTCCAGGGTGTGTTCTGACGCAACATCAATACCAAAACGCATTTTAAGTACTTTTTCTTCCCGTGGTGTTAATGTCTTAAGAACTTCGCGAACCTTTTCCTTAAGATCATTATTGGCAACGGTATCTGCAGGTGAGTACTCATTTTCGTTCTCGATAAAGTCCTTGATGAATGCATCGTCACTATCTCCTACAGGAGTTTCAAGTGAGATTGGCTCCTTGGAAATTTTGATGATGTTTTTGATTTTTTTCTCATCAAGGTTGAGTTCTTTTGCAAGTTCAGCATGTGTTGGTTCTCGTCCATGTTCTTGCAGAAATGTACGCTTGATTTTATTGATCTTATTGAGAGTTTCTACCATATGAACAGGGACACGAATGGTTCGTGACTGGTCTGCAATTGCACGTGTGATTGCCTGACGAATCCACCATGTTGCGTAGGTAGAGAATTTAAATCCACGTTCAAATTCAAATTTCTCAACTGCCTTCATCAGGCCAATATTACCTTCCTGAATTAAATCGAGGAAATGTAATCCACGGTTGAGATATTTTTTTGCAAGGTTGACCACAAGACGCAAGTTAGCCTGTGCAAGCTCGTCCTTTGCTTCTTTGTCTTTGAGTTGCCCATCTTGGAGTTGTTTATAGAGTTCGAAAATGCGATCTCTTGAAAGACCCATTTCTCCTTCAACCTTTTTGATTGCTTTTTGAGCCGCTCTGAGCGAGCGTTCAATTTCTTCTTTTTGTGCTAGCTGTTCTTCGGTTGGTTTTTTCACTTTTTGTACGATATCGAGCGCTTCTTGATAGCCTACAATTGCAGTTTCTTTTTCACTAATTTTTGCAATTGATTTTTCAATGCGCTTACCAAGCTTACGGATAAACTTATTGGCGATACGTATTGATCTGATTGTTTCACTAATCTCTTCTTTATTTTTTTTAACTTTGGCAAGCATTTCCTGTTTTTTTTCTTCTGAATCAAGCTTGCCACGATAACTGTGATAGATCCGTTCTTCGTTTGTAATCAGATTGGCTATTGCATCAATAGTCTTGAGCAATGATTCTGTTTCAAGTTCAAACTTAGGTAGATTTTCTTCATCAAATTCAGAAAATTGAATCACATCTTTAAGCTGTACTGCATTTTTTCTAATACGATCTCCAAGTGCGACAAACTCTTTATGGACAAATGGGAATCGTGAAATTGCATCAATCGATTCACGTTTTCCCGTCGCAATCTTATCTGCGATGATGGCTTCAGTTTTTTTATTAAGTAATGGTTTTCGCCCAATATCGCGGAGATAACTTTTTACACCATCGGTTGGTTGTGGTGAATCAAGTGTTCGACGGACGAGCTTTTCATCAACATCTTCATGTTCCTCTTCGTCATCGTCGCTTTGACTTACTTGTTCATCATCGTCGTCATCAACGTCTGTTGTTAAAGATGACTCAAGTTTTGTTTTGATTTCACGATCAGCGAGGGCTTCCTCTTTTTCAAATGAGTCAAGCTCATCGTCAGTATTCAGTTCGTCTTGTAGAACAAGGTCTACATTTTCTTTGTCGAGAGTTTTCAGGATAGCATTTGCTTCAGGCTCTGAAAGTTGGTTCTTTTCAATAAACTCGGCGAGCTCTTCATAGCTTAAGACCCCGCTGATTTTGCCACGTTCAATCAGTTCAGCGATACGTTGTTCTTTAAGAACGTCGGGTTCCTTCACGCCTGATTTTTTTGTAGATGCCTTTTGTGGTTTGACGATCTTTTTTTTCGCCAATGATTCTGTAGGTACTGTATCCAGTTTTTTAGGAGAAGCTTTTTTTTCAGGCTTTTTTTGTGCAGGAGCTGCCAGTTTTTTAGTTTTTGGTGTGACAGCATTTGCTACTGAACTTGCAACTCGTCGCACCAATGACCCGAGGCCGCGTCGGTTTTTGGTAGGAGGGTTCGTGATTTTTGCTACTGAATTTCGGTTCGTTTTTTTCTTCATAAAAGTCCCCTGCGTAAAAGCGTCTTTTTCAGCGTCTGAAACGTTGTGAGCAACTCGGTAATTTTTTCGTTGTCCTGTTCTTGTTCTGCCTGGTTGAGCCGCGTCTTAATATCGCTCACGATACTCTTCCAATGTTTTTTTTGAAATTGTGCAAACAGGTGCTCGAAAGCTGACTCTGGATCCTCTGTATCATACTCAGCTATGACTTGCGAAATGATACGTTGTTCCTGTTGGCCCAGTTCGTCAAAAAATGCCGCAAAACTCGTATCGGGATTTTGCCTGTACTTTACTAGTCTCTTTTCCAGAAGGGATCGTAACTGATCCGAGAAGTACCGAACTATATATCTACCGTGTCCCGCTGCAACCAATCTCACATCGTCCATTATAACAGAAAATAACTTTTTTTCTAAAGAGCCTACGTGTTGCAATACGTCAGAGGTTTGGGGCAGGGGCAGTGGTATTTTTGGAGGAGTATGGGCATTAGTTCCCTTATCAAGGGCTCGTTTGAGTTCGTTGCTGAGTGACTCGAAGGGGATATCAAAGGCCTGGGCGGCCTTTTGAAGGAGAAGATCCCGTTTTAGGGTATCAGGAATAGAACTAAGAAGATCTATGACTTTTTGTGTTGTTCTGAGTTTTTCAGAGAGGGATTTACCTTTGAAGTCCTTTCCTAAGCTTGCAACAAAGAACATGAAGATATCCTGTGCACGCGCGATATATGATCGAAGATTGCCTCCTTGTTTTAGAAAGGATGCAGGATCATGCTCCTTGGGAAGGGTAATGACTTTAAGATCGACATCTGCTTTCCAGCAGAGCTCAGCGAGTCGTAGCATAGCCTTTCTGCCTGCATCGTCACCATCGTACAATACATATATTGTATGAGCTTGACGGGAAAGTATGGTGAGATGTTCAAGGGTACAAGCCGTGCCTAAGGTTGCGACGGTATTATGGTAGCCGGCCTGAACCATGGCAAGACAGTCGGTATAGCCTTCGACTAAAAAGACCGTCTCTTGTTGCTGAATATGTGGTTTTGCTAGGTTGAGCCCGAATAGTAAGGAGCCTTTAGTGAAATACTCGTTCTCTCGCGAGTTGTAATATCGTGCGCGATTATCGTTGGGTTGGAAAACACGACCGCCAAACCCGCAATAGCGGCCTAAATGGTCTGTAATCGGGAAGATTAAGCGTTCTTCAAATGGTGAATATAAGACGGTTCGTCCTTCAGTGACAATGTGGGCCTTAATCAAATCCTGTGTTAGAAAATTATCTTTATTTACGAAATTTATCAGTTTACGAATCGATTCGAGTCCTCCGGGAAAATAGCCGATTTTAAATTGTGCCAAAGTATCTAATGAGAATCCTCGTTCGAGAAGATGATCCCTTGCTTTTTGGTTGGCTTCAAGGTTTCGGGCGCACCAGGTAGCTACAAATTCGCATAGTGAAAAATACTTCTTTTTATCCGATGTTCGTTCGGCTTCCTGTTTTGCATCGAAGGTTATCGATTCGGGGAGTTCTAGGTTATAGCGATCAACTAAATGGTGAACGGCTTCTATTTGTGAGCAGTTTTCTGCGCGTGCAATGAAGGCAATGACATCACCACTAGCTTGGCATCCAAAACAGTAAAAGATTTCTTTGTGGGGGCTTACCGTGAATGATCCGGTACGTTCGCTGTGGAATGGACATGCTCCCTTGAGATAGGTGCCAGCTTTTTTCAGTGTGGTATACTCATGAATCACATCAACAATAGAAAGTTGAGATTTTACGTAACTGAATATGTTCATTGTGGCCATTATCTTTGGGTGTTATTGATTTGTGATAGTGTACCGCATTTCCCAAAAACAGAAACATGGAGGTTTATGGTGGTTAGGCACGGTATTGTCGTGGTATGTTTATGCGTTTTTGCAGAATCTCTTGTAGCAGTCAAAATTAGCCCGCAAAAGGGTAGACGGCGGCGTCGAGTTGCCTTTGATATTCCTGGGGATCGACTGTTATTGGATGCGATAAAAGATGAAGACCTTCAAGAAATCCGACGTTTATCTGCATTTGTTAATACACCTCTTCCAACGGGTGACTTGCCTTTGTATAGAGCGGCTCGAACAAGTCGGATTCCATGCATACAGGCCTTGATTGATGCAGGAGCAGATTTAGGTATAGTTGACCGAACGGGCTGCACTGCAGGTGATGTAGCACTTGTCTCGGGGCGTCGTGATGTTAGTAGGTTTCTTAGAGATGCACGAATGAGGCAGGCCTCTAAGCGTTGGTTTCCTAAGTTGTTTTCCTTTTTTGGTAAGTGCATGCAAGTAACAAAATGAGTGACACAGCTGCAAGTGTGAGTGCAATCCATTGATAGTATGAAAACTCGATAGTAATATCTCGCGCTATAAAGGCACGGATAGTCCTATCGCCTCTAAAAAAATCGGTGACGAATCTAATAATGTTGACGAAAAATAAATAGAGCATGAATTGCTGCCCTGGTTTTTTAAGAAGATGCTGGAAGAAAAAATGCATTAACAAAAAGAGAAGAAACAATAGGCCAGCGCTATACAGCTGTGAAGGATGTAATGCGATACAAAGTGGAGCTGCGCCTTCAGGATTGGTAAATGTCACGGCCCATGCAACAGCTGTCGGTGCGCCATAACAGCAGCCTGCAAAGAAACATCCTACTCTTCCAAATGCTTGGGCAAGGGCAGCATACGGAGCAATCATATCAAGAAAATGCAGCACAGGTATTTTATGATGACGAAGATAAAAAATTAAAAATACGAGTACGCCAAGAATGGTTCCAAGAATTGAAAGACCGAATCCTTCTCCGATCGTAATAGCATGCCAATAGTCGTTGATGGATTGTACCTCTGTGAAGACATACATGAGGTGGCCGCCAATGAGGCCTGCAAGTATGCTCCAACTAATAAGCGTGTAAAAATGTGTCTCTGAAATAAGTTTCTTCCTAGTCGGATGTGTTCGTAAAAAATACAACGCACAAATGAGGCCTAATACAATTGCCAGACCATAACTGTGAATGGCAATGGGGCCGTAAATATCTGCGATGCGCGGATACATATAATCTCCTTTTGATACGATCTTCTATCGCTTGTACTGAGATTTCAAAATGAGCAATGACAACGCTGCTGGTGTCATACCAGGAATCAACGATGCATCAGCAATGGTCTTTGGCATATGCCGGCGAAGTTTCTGACGTAGTTCCGTCGAAAGTCCTGACATAGTTTCGTATGATAATGATGTAGGAATTTCAAGTGTTTTATACTTATGTGTTTTTTCAATCTCTTTTTGTTCGCGATGTAAGTATGGCTCATATCGAACTGTTGCGTGAATAGTTTGCACAGCACGATCTGATAAATCCTGTCCAATCAATGCTTTTAATTCTGAGGGAGTATGTGTATCAAATAGACTAATTAGTTCAACAAATGTGTACTGCTGCTTCAGTTGTATCAATGTTGCATCAATTTGTTGTTGTTCATTTTTGATTGCTTGGTGCTGTTTATCTGAGATCAATCCAAACCGATGAGCTTTCTCTCCTAGTCGTGCAAAGGTATTGTCTTGGCGCAAAAGAAGCCGCCGTTCGGCGCGTGATGTAAACATCCGATATGGTTCATCAACACCAAGCGTAACCAGGTCATTGATCATGACGCCAATATAACTTTCTTCTCGTTCAAGTATGAATGGCTCTGTATGCCCTTGTGTTTTGCGTGCTGCATTTACACCTGCGACTAAACCTTGTGCTGCCGCCTCTTCATAGCCGGTCGTACCATTGATTTGTCCTGCACAAAAGAGATTGCTAATGACGTTTGTTTCTAGACTATGAGATAGTTGTTCTGGAAATACGAAATCGTATTCAACTGCATATCCGGGTTTAGTAATAATAGCGTTCTCAAAGCCTTTAATCGATCGAATGTACTTCTCTTGTACATCATATGGAAGTGATGTTGAAAGGCCGTTTGGATATATTTCATCAGAGCTTGTACTTTCGGGTTCAACAAATACATGATGTGATATTTTATCGGGAAAACGGAAAATTTTATCTTCAATTGATGGACAGTACCGAGGACCAATACCGGTGATATTTCCAGAAAACAATGCCGATCGATTAAGGTTCTCATAGATAATTTTGTGAGTTGTTTCGTTGGTATGCGTTATGAAACAATCTAATGTTGTTGTTGTTTTGTGTGGTGTAAATTCAAACAGATAATCAAGGTCATGTGCATCTTGTTGTTCCATGATATCGAAGTTGAGACTAGAGCGTAGCAACCGTGGCGGTGTTCCTGTTTTTAAACGACCAAGTTTAAGTCCATGGGCTGCGAGCGACCCAGATAAGCCATATGCTGCTGGTTCTCCGTGACGGCCAGATTCTTGTTGTTCATTACCAATGTGGGTAATGCCCTTCAAGAATGTTCCTGTGGTGAGTACTACTGCATGGCCTTTATATGTTTTACTGTCTTCTGTTGTGACACCAGCAACTTTTCCATCGCTAACTAATAATCGATCAACGAGGCCATTGACGATGCTGAGGTTTGGAGTGAGGGCAAGACGTTCTTGGCTGAGTTTGCTGTATGCATGTTTATCAATTTGGAGCCGGAGGCCATGGACAGCGGGTCCTTTGCTTGTATTGAGCATGCGGGCTTGGAGATAGGTTTTCGTGCAGAGTTCTGGCATCAGGCCACCAAGCGCACTGATTTCGAACACAATATGTCCCTTGCCGACACCCCCAATAGCAGGGTTACAAGACATTCGACCAATGGCGTTATGGTCCATGGAGACAAGGAGCGTCTTGGATCCAAGACGCGCTGAAGCGTATGCGGCTTCTATGCCAGCATGGCCTCCTCCAACAATGATGACATCAAAATGATTAGTGCTGTGGTTCATGATCGTCATTCTATATAAAGCAAAAAACTGGCCCCCAATAAGGACCAGTTTATGCGATTGTTAACATTCTCGCAAAGATCTGCATGCGCCAGACAGAGTCTGACGTAGCCCTCCATTTCCCTTTTACGAGAATGACTTAACGCGTGATTTCAAGAGACGACCCAATTCTAGCTGACGAGCCATCGATGGCCTACAGAATCTTTCTTGAACAGCCGTCGGGAGCAGCTGCTGAAAGCGAGGTTCGTCTAGTCTGCCAAATTTTTTGTTAATTCTCAAAATATCTCTTTCACCGATGCACGAATTAAGAATTTCACGAGCTTCGGTTTTGACCTCACTCATTTCAGGAAGGTCTGGTCCATCCAGGAGCGTTTGAAGCATCAGACAGAACATATCCCATTGTGAGACGAGTTTGCATGATCTTGGAATGCGAAGTGGAGTTGTATTGTTTTGGTTAAGAAATTGGTACACAATTGCTTCTACAAGTATGAGCTTTGTTTGATATGACAATTCAAATACGGTAGCTTCTTTTTCCTCTTGTGAAAGCTCTTGGATTTTGATGTTCGTAAGCGCTTGGAATTCAAGGTTACCTTGTCCCTTAGGAGCATGTGCAATTTTTTGTGCAGTGACGAGCATTTGGTTGAAGAGGTATGCTCGAAGTGCATCTTCGTGCTGTTCAATGTCAGCAAAAACCTCTTGTGGATTGTCAGTAGCAGCTGTCAATGTCAGGGTACTGAGTAATGACATAGTAAAAATATGTACACGTTTCATATAATATCCTCCGTCTTGAAACAGAAGTTTTTATTGTGTTCGTTGTATTACAATAACCAGAAAAACCTCAGGAGAGGTTCTTGATATGCGAGTAGTCGGTGAGGTGGTGCGTGTGGTAGGTCAGATGAGTTTTTCCATTTATTTTCACCATTTATTTCTTCCTATCACTACAAAAAAACTTTACTATCTAATTTGTGTCCGTAGCCATCCCAACGGAATCTACGGTAGCAAAATCAGTCTAGCGGACGCAAGATTCCTGTCAAAAGGGCGCTAGTTGCTATGCCCAGTGGGCAGGGGAGATTAAATAGAAAGTGAAGGGGCTTTTGCTCCCATGAGGTGACATCAATATGTATCATATATCAGTGTTTTTTAAGGAGAAAATCCACTTTTTAAATGTTCTTCATTATGTCAGTTTTCGGGCTATGGCGGGGCTTCTTTCGTCGGTGCTTTTCTCATTTCTTCTAGGCAATCGATTTATCAGGTTTTCGCAAAAAGTTTACAGAAGCAAGGCTCGGGCATGGACTCCAGAGCGTCATCGATCTAAGGATGACATGCCAACTATGGGCGGTCTTTTTATCCTGACTACAGTTATAATCAATGTTTTGTTGTGGGCGAATTTGGGACAGGCAAGGGTCTGGTTATTCTTGGCTTGTTTAGTTGGCTACGGTGTGATTGGTTTCTATGATGACTGGTCAAAAATAAAACAAAGAAATGGCATGTCCGCGCGTAATAAATTTGTGCTACAAGTGCTACTTGCAGTTGTGTTGATCATTGGATTGATTTTGTTTGCGCGACTATCTACAACGATAAGCTTTCCATTTTTGAAGTGGTTGAATCCGGATCTTGGATGGGGGTATGTGCCGTGGGCAGTGTTTGTTATGGTCGCCATGAGTAATGCCGTTAATCTCACAGATGGTCTTGACGGACTTGCGATTGGATCATTGATCTCAACGTTTGCGACGTTTTCTATTGTGGGTTACTTGGCTGGTCATAGTGGCATGGCAATGTACCTCAATATACCCTTTGCTGATACATCTGAGATGGCAGTGATTGGTGCGATCTTGGTTGGATCATCAATTGGGTTTTTGTGGTACAACGCGTATCCCGCACAAATCTTTATGGGCGATGTTGGCTCACTTGCGCTAGGTGCTGGATTAGGTTTAATAGCGCTCATGGCAAAGCAAGAACTTCTTTTGCCAATTGCTGGAGGAGTGTTTGTTGTTGAAACACTTTCAGTGATTGTACAAGTTGTTTCGTTTAAATATTTGGGGAGACGTATTTTCCGCATGGCGCCAATCCACCATCACTTCGAATTGAAGGGGTGGCAGGAATCCAAGATTACTGTGCGTTTTGCAATTATTACGTTGTTACTGTGTTTGGTGTCGTTGATGACTCTGAAGATGCGGTAGGCTGTTTATACTCATTTAGATTGTCTTTCGCTGTAATCCTGTAACAGTTGGATAAGCTTGGTAGAACGTCTTAAAGTCCTTGCAATATCTAATGGGGTCCCATCTCTTACATCTCCTTCACAAACAGAGGCGCCATGTTGTAAAAGAAGCTTGATAAGCCTTAAAGGTCAGTTTTCTCTACGAATTGCAGCGATGAGAGGTGTCTCTGCGTATATATCTCTTGCATTTGGGCTTGCTCCACGTTCGAGTAGAGTTCTAACAACAGCTTCCATGCTAGGTGTTGAGAATCGAGCCGATTTAATAGCGCGATGTAGTGGGGTGACTCCTTGCCATATTGCTCCAAGCATCGGGGGTCTGTGGTGATAGCCAATATCGGTTCTAGCACCGTGTCGAAGCAGTAATGATACCATTTTTCTGATCCCATTTCTGCTGCAAGACCTAAGGCAGAATCCCCTTCCCGGTTAATTGGAGCGTTGGGACTGACGCCGGCTTGTAATAAAATTTGCATAAAATCATGATGATCTTGGGTCTGTGGTCCATCAGCTTTTATGGGCCCGTCATCTTGTTTCATAATCATACTGAGCGCTGTTCTTCTTCTTCCATCTACTTCGTTTACTAATGTTGCATCATGTTCTAGCAATAAGCGGGCTACCTGAGCTTGCTCTCTTGCCTCTGTAGAAACCCAGAGCGTGCCGAACGAGCTATCTGTGGCGCTATGCAGAGGTGTTCTTCCGAGAGAACATTTTTTCTTAGGATCTGCTTCATTCCTCAAAAGAAGTCGAGCCGTCTTATGGTCTCCACGACGAGCTGCGATATACAGAGCTGTTTCACCTCCTTCATTTTGTTCATTGACACTCGAAGGTGAGGTGGCAAGAATCCGTTCTACTTCAGCTCGATCTTGCTGTTCAACCGCTTCGTGAATAGGCCTACTCAGGATAGTGAACGAGAATCCAAGCGTAACAAGAATAGCTGTAATATCCATATGCTTCACGATAGTGTACTCCTCTTGGTCAGGTTGTTTATGCTTGATCCCCACCATTTTCTCGTAACAATTGGATGAGAGGCTCGCATTTTCTTGCTTCTGCTGTTTGAAGTGGAGTAGATCCTGAAAAGTCCGGTAGGGTGGCGTTGGCCCCATATCGTATGAGAAGAGCCGAAATTTTTGCAAAATTACTCAAAACCGCGCCGAGTAGAGGAGTCCTTCCACAATATCCTCCTTGAATTATTTGTGCGTTAGGGTTCGCACCGCGTTCAAGAAGAAGCTGAACGAGGGGTAGCCTTTCTTCCTCTGTAAATCCTACGGAGCGGCTACGGTTATGGGACCAAACGGCAAGATGTAAGGCGGTTTGTCCCATTAACGTTCCTTCATCTACCCGTGCTCCGTGTTCTAAGAGAGCTTGTGCTAAGGATACTTGATTTGTCTCTACTGCATAATGTAAAGGTGGGTGGCCCTCAAAGTCTGGGATATTTGGATCCGCGTCATGCTCTAATAGAAGTGTCCCCATGGTCTGGCATTCTTCGGGTGTAGCAAAACAGTTTCCGTTGTACAGATTTTGAAAGGCTACAACGTGTAAAGGCGTTGCTCCTCCAAAGCGAGAATTCAAAGCACGAAACTTTCCTTCGTCTCTTTTCACGTTAGGGTTTGCGCCTTTTCTTAGCAGCATTCGAAGGATATTTATTTTATTTTTTCCATCCACAATGATGTCATGAAGAAGTAGTTGAGTATCTGCCGGATCAGCTCTTTCTAATAAATATTCAGTTAATGGCTCATGTCCCTTTATTACTGCAAGATGAAGTGGGGTCTGACCATCTCTATTCCGCTGTTGCATGTCGGCGTGGTACTCTAGTAGAAGCGCGGCTGTTAATACATGCCCTGCCTCTGCAGCGTTATGAAGAGACGTTTTTTGAAAAAAACCTGGTGCATCTACGAGCGCACCGTTTTCCAGTAGGAATCTTGCATAGGATGTGTTTCCATATTTTGCCGCTTCGTGAAGTGGCGTGTCTTGAACCATGGCCCCCGCATTAACATCGGCACCACGAGCCAAAAATTCTTTTGCTAGAGCGCACTGTCCTTCCTCTTGTTTGACATGGTGCATGGTGATGGAATGCAATAGCGTGCAGCCATGGTTATCTTTTGTGGCCACAGAGGCACCACGGTGCATCAATAACAGGCACTCAGGAGTACGGAGCCATATTGACATAGATTGAAGGGGAGTGTTTCCGTAATTGTCGCGAGCTTCAATATCAGCACCATTCTCGAGAAGAGGGACCATGTGTTTTGCTTGAGCATTATGCAGGGGGGTTTTCCCATGCTTGTCTCTCGCATTAACGTTCGCACCGTTTGCTATCAACAGCCTCGTAATTTCAACGGGTTGATGTATAACCGCTATATGAAGTGGTGTTTCGCCGTCTTCATTCTGTTCATTAAGCTCCTTAGGGTTGCGAGTGGAGACGGAGGAAATATATGATGCTAGCACTTCCGATTCTCCCCGCCTCACAAAGTCATGAATATCCGTAGCCAAACCTAGATGTGAGGAAAACATTGTCCACAGGACAAGTACACTTCTTTTATACATTATAACGACTCCCTTGATTACAAGCATACATTTTCGCGGGACAGGGTATCACACGGAGTATGCCGTGTCTTGTGGGATGGCCTCGGGGGTGGATTATAGTTTACTGTAGGAGCTATCAGCCACGTAGATAATTGTTATTTCCAAAATCAGAAAAAAGACGCAATTATTTTCGGGTAACTTCCGGATATAATTGCTGGCAGTAACTAAGATCACTGTTCGTGTGCAATTATTACACTATTGCTGTGTCTGATGTCGCTGATGACTCTGAAGATGCGTTAGATTTTTGTAGGAAATCTTTCCCAAGGTGATAAAATGTTTTTGCAGTGTAGTAGATGCTAGGGAAAGAGAATCCTGAGGCAGCTAGCAGGAAGAGACTTTTTGAGGTTGCACTAGACCTGAATAATTGTGGTATCTCCACAAGTAAAGAGGTTATCCAGGCGAATATGAGCCCCTTAAACGCGGTACGGTACATTTCTGGTATTGCGGTTTCTTTTGCTGTTTTTTCGGAAGAGGCAGGTCTATCCATTGATCGATTCAAGCCATATGCAGCCAGACAGGAGAGAAGCAGTACCGATGCTGTGGTGGTAAGCTGGGGATCAGCTCCATAATACAGAAGAAGTGTGACCGCTCGAAGGTCTCTGTTGCTAACCGCAATAGCAAAAGGAGTATCTCCGCGCTCATCCTGTTCATTAATCTGTAACGACCGATCACCACTGCTGAGCCACTGCTCTAAAGATTTTATGTCTCCTGTCCTTATTGCTTTATGAGCCTCATTGCTCCTTACCATAAACGAGAAGCCAAGTATAAAAAACGTAATTGCAGGTCTTGCGTATCCCATGATAATTTCTCGGTTGAATCGGTTTGTGTTTTGTCATCACATGTTCGACTGCCAGGGCAACCCTCACGGATAATATAGCATACGAAGTCAGCCGTGTCTTCTGTAAGGGCCTTATTTATGGTGATTAGAAGGTCTTTTTAGCTCTAATGAGGTAAGCATGAATCTGTTGGTTGGTAGTTCTGCTGCATTTTGGAGCTGGCCGGGTCTAGCTTAAAGGCGGTCGTTACTCTTTGATGAATCAACCATGCTGTGTTGAGAGACGAATCCTGAGTGCAAAGCGGCGTATCGTCCTGAGCCAGACATTCAGCGGAGAGCTAGTACAGGGAGCATGCTTTCATATTTAGGGTCTCTTGGTTACAACATAAAGCGCAAATCCAACTGCGAGAATCGTAATAATAACGATACCTGCAGTTAACTGTGATGCCAGCATAGTTTGGATACCAACCCCCATCAAAACTAAACAACTGATGAGCGCAAGCCATCCGGTCCATCGTTGCGCCTTGATTTTTCCACGCGATGTTCCGACGAGAAATCCGATAACACTGATGCCAAAGGTAAGTGTTGGCCCAAGTGCTCCAATCTGCTGGAGTATTGTCTGTGCTCCGCCGCTCGCCATAAGATAGGCCACACAAATAATTCCTTCTACAATCACACCAGCGTATGGTGTTCCATGCTTATTTAGCTGTGTCATGAGATGTGCAAATGGAATATGACCATTGCGTGCAAGAGTGTATAGGTTCCAGTGATTACTGAATAATAGTCCATATGCACCGCCCAATGCTGAAAATGCAATGGCTGTATGTGCTGTCGTGCTTAACCAGAGTACAAGCTGCTGACTTTGAGGGAAGAGTGACGCGAATAGTGCCGGGAATGCGTCAAGAAACGATGAGAATGACCCAAGTCGTGGTCCAATAAGTAGGTACATACTTGTTTGAAACAGAACAGTAATGATCAGTACGGTGAGATATGAAAAGTACAATGACCTAGACGCATTGCGTTCTGGATTCTCGATTGAACGGCTGAGTGAACAACTCATCTCAAAGCTAATAAATGCGTATAAAACATAGGGCAATGATGTTGTAATGCCGCCCCAATAATATGGTCCAGCGGCGATGAACTCTGGCTTAAAATACGTAATTGTTGCCAGGAATGTTCCGATAATTGGCAAGGCTTTGAGTACTATAAACATTTTGGTAATCATAGTGCCAACTTTAAGATTATGCATGTTGAGGTAGATGAACAATGCGAGTGTGACGAGATCTAACGTAAATGTTGGTACCCATTGTAGTGGCACAAAGAATGTTTGTAATAGTGATGAAGAGACATGGATCATGAGTGTGCCTGACGCAAGCTTGCCGACGAAATAAATCCAGCCGCTTATGAATCCCCAGAATATTCCTAGAGTATTTTTGCTATATGCATAAAATCCTCCATCGGGATAGGTGTTTACGAGTGAACCTATGACATATAAGAGGGGGAGTAATAGTGCTGCTACGACTATGTAACTTACACTGCCGGCCATGCCGGAAAGATGTGCCAGTAATACCGTGTTAATGAAGGCTCCGGTTCCGAGCATGATATTGACGTTCAGAAGCGTTGCCTCAAATAATGAAAGCTTGTGAGATGACATGATAAACTGCCTTGGATTATTTTTGTTCCACCTTACACACAGGATATTTGTAATACCTGTAGAGGCTAGTGATAGCGTACATGCTTGTTCCAAAGAGCGCCATAGTCAGATATAGATACAGTGAACCTGCACCATACAAAACCAGATTACGTAGACATGCGCCAAGTAAGATTGCGCAGCTTGCCAATCCAAGCCAGGGAACCCATCGTCTGATCGAAAATGATTCTCCTTTATAGTGTGCATAGGCAAGTCCAAGAACGCTTAATGTGTATGCTGTCGTTGGGCCAAGAGCTCCAAGTTGTTGGAGTATCATTTGATTGCCATTGGTAACTAGTAAGTAGCCAAAGACGATTAGGCCTTCAACGAGTACGCAGAGTGCTGGAATATGGTGCTTGTTGAACTTGAGCAGGCGGTGGCTAAAGAAGATGTGTTTATGGTTAGCAAGTGTATGTAGGTTCCAGTGATTACTAAAAAAGATGCCATACGAACCACCGAGCGCTGATGCTGCAATGGCAATATGCAGAATCGATATGAGCTTGCGTGCAAATACCTGGTAATACGGAAGCAATGTTTTGACAAACGTGGGTATTGCACCCATATAATTTTCTTGTGCAAGCAGTGCGTCTCCGCCAGTACTGCTATAAAACAGAAGTTGATATAGCGCACTGATTACAGCAACAACGATGTATGAGTACAAGACTGCTCGTGGCCCATCTCGTTCTGGATTTTTGAGCGTTTGACTCAGTGAACAGCTTGCTTCAAATCCAATGTATGAGTAGAGAACATACGGAATTGTCGCGGGGATTCCTGCACATAAGAACATGTCGGGTCTAAATTGTGCATGTCCGGTTAGATACAGACCACCAAGAAACACAAACATGATAGGCGTTAGTTTTGTGAGAATAAAAAAGTAACCCACACGGTTACTGATCTTGAGATTGAGCGTGTTGAGGAGTGTGAAAAATCCTACCACAACTAGATCAAGAAAGAGGGTTGAAAATGGCCGTAACCAAGCCACGGCATTTTGCATCAAGAGGCTGAATACATGGATCTTGAGGCCAGCCGATGCCAGCTTGGTTGAGAAGTAGATCCAAGAACTGAAAAATCCTGTAAACCGATTTAGGTTGCTTTTGCCGTAGGTATAAAAGCCTCCGAATGGGTATTTCTCCAAAAGGGCCGCGATGCACAAGATAAGGGGAAGGATTAAAAGCGCTACGATAATATAGGATGTAAAGCCAAGAAAACCAGCAAGCTTGGGAAGCAGGACGGTGTTGATGAAGATGCCAGAACCCAACATGATGTTGATGTTGACAAAAATCACGGAAAGAAGAGATAGATTGTTGTGTTTTGGCATATCAACTGAACTTTCTTATTGTTTTACTACGACGAGACAAATCCCTCTTCTGAGGCCTGTCTCACATTTCATTATTGCGGGGTCCCCATACTGTATCAAAAAATCGACTTTTTGGCCAGGAATCCCAGATCTGCTTGCAGTATGGATGGTTTTACTCGGTAGTCTGAATATCTGGTTTAAGTTCTATTGCCTTCATCTCAAACCATGGACCATTCTTCAGGCTCTGGGGTAGCGAGTTAATGGTAATATGAATTTTACCCTTGAGATCATTAATACAGATGGAGACGGCAGGCAACACTTTTTTAGTTATCTTGCCCGTAGTTGGTTTGATAGTTAGTCGTTCTCTGACCAATATAACACTGTTATTATAGCCACAATTTCTTTTTTGGTAGGTGTTATAACAGCATATCTTACGGGTTACTGTTTTGTCAGAGAAGATTACTTTTTGGGTAATACAGGTCTCAGGCAGCTTCCATCCTGCAGGTGGATTAGGTGGTATATCGTTGGTGCCACGTATTAGGCATGGGAGAGAATCGGGGTCTCTATTTGGATCATCCCCAAGCGGCTCAATATCTTGAGGAAGCGGCTCGAGAAGGCGGTCTAACGTTTTTCCAGGTTCAATAACTGGCACTTTGCCTTCTGGCGTTGTAACAAGTGCATTGAGGGCGCGGTGGCAGGTTAGTTCACAGGGAACGTCAGTATTATTGGTGATGCGAGATAGGTAAACATCGATGCTGTAACATGAGAATGGAATGAATAGTAGTGCCAATTTTATTTTCATGTGAGGACTCCTTTGTTGAGTACTGTACAGGTGTGATGGCACGTGTGGCAATGGTTTTAATGTGACCAGATTAGGTACGCAATAATGGAACCTGCAATCGCTGCATTCAAGCTTTCTGCAGGACCAGGCATAGGGAGTGTTATGTGCACATCAGAGCTCTCCTTGATTTCAGATGTGAGTCCATGTGCTTCACTGCCAATGACAAGAAGCGCCTCGTCAGCATTGATGACTTTCGGCTCCGCGCCACCAGAGATGACGGTTGCGGCAAGTTGTAGCGAGCCTTTGTGTGTAAGTACATCGTGCCATGACCACCGGAAGATACGAAGGGAGGTAATAGTGCCGGCACTTGCCTGAACTACTTTTGGATTATATGGATCAACACCACCTATCAGTACAATTGATGAACGGTTCAAAGCAACACTGGTGCGTATAAGTGTTCCCATGTTTCCAGGATCAGAAATATTGGCCAAGATGAGGCCTGAAGATAAAACATCTGGCTTGGGGTGTGGGGGAATAACAAACGTGGCAAGAAGGCCGCTTGGTGTTGTTGCCGATGAGATTTTTTCCATAACATGATCACTTACAAGAATGATCTTGGAATCCCCAGTCATTTTTTGTGCATGAATTAACATTGCATGTGTGCTGTACAGGGTGTGAAGTTCTGTTCCTGCCGTGAGGATCGTTTTGATGGTGCGCGTGCCTTCAGCAAGAAAGAGGTTTTGGTTATACCTTTCTTTTACTGAGGTAAGCCTGGTAACGGTTTTTATATTCTCATTGTGGACTGAGGTTATCTCGTTCATTTAGATCTCGTCGTTTAGAATATTTTGACGATACTCTGACATAAGTGTGACCATAAAGTGAAGGTTATGAATGGTTGCCAGAATATACCCGGTCATTTCCTTTGCCTTGAATAAGTGATGCAGATATGCACGTGTGTAATGAGTACATGTGTGACATGCGCATGCTGGATCAACGGGTTCAAAAGCAGTTTTATTTGTTGTGTTGAGAATTTTTATGTTACCGCGTTTGGTAAACAATAGTCCGTGTCGTGCACAACGCGTTGGATGTGAGCTGTCGAATGTATCGATGCCGAGTTTGACAATCGGATGAATGGATTCTAGGTCACCAATTCCGAGAAGATGATTGGGTTTATTTTGCGGCATATGTGGCATCAAAAATGTGAGAAGCTCAACCATTTCTTCACGATTTTTCCCAATGCTTCCTCCGATAGCGTAGCCATCAAACGGCAATGTTTTGAGATAGTCGATACTTTTTTTGCGGAGATTTTGATCAATCCCTCCGTGGACAACAGCGTACATTGCTTGATTGTTTGGATTTTTCATATGTTCGTCTAGTGAGCGTTTTTCCCAGCGATGTGTGCGTTCTACTGATGATTCTAACTTTTTGGGATCGATATGATATGGTGGTAGCTCGTCGAGCGGGATAATGATATCAGCCCCTAGATCTTTTTGTGCACGTACTGATGATTCGGGCGTGAGAAGAACCCTCGTTCCGTCTCGATACGATCTAAAAAGAACACCGTCATCGGTGATCTTGAGGACCGAACCGTCATGCTTCTTTTTACCCTTGCTCTTGAGTTCGTCCTTAACGGTTCCATATGCCAAGCTGAACACTTGGAAACCACCAGAATCAGTTATGAGCGGCATATTTCGGTTCATGAACGAGTGCAATCCGCCGGCTTGTTTGATGACTTTGGTTCCTGGTTGGAGCATGAGGTGGTATGTGTTGCAGAACATGAGTTGGAGCCCAATATCCTCGACTGTTTTGCTATCAAGTGCTTTGAGGGTGGCGTTCGTGCCAACCGCGACAAACGAAGGGGTCTCAATGACTCCATGTGGTGTGTAGATGCGCCCAACACGTGCACGTGACTTTCTTGATTGATGAATGATCTCGAATTTGAACTGCTGTGACATGATGCCTTAACGAGGTTGGAAATATTTGGTCAGTCCTACAAATGGTGTTGCTATAGCAATCACACTCAATTTGATAGCGTAACTGACGATCATGATGTGCGCAAGCGAGTGCACGACGCCATAAAGCCCCAATATGCTGAATAAGATTGTGTCAACTAGCTGGGTTGCTGAGATGCTCAGATAGTTGCGTGTGACTAGGGATGCAAAAGGAAGTTTATACTTGAGAATCGCATATAAGCGAGTGTCGAGATAAAGGACGATCAGGTAGGTGACCAATGATGCGATTACAATCCGTGGCATGACACCAAGTATGGCAGTAAAATGAGGATGCTGCGTATCAACTGAAGCAGGCGTATAGGCGAGGTGGATCATGCTTAGCAGCATGGTTACAAGTGAGGTGAAGAAGGTTACCCAAATGGTCCGTTGTGCCGTGGCACGATCGTAAAACTCTTGGATCAGGTTAATGCCGAGTGTGATACCGACAACAAAAGCATCAGTTGGTGTCACGGTTAGACCAAAGAGGGTGATTTGCTTAGTTACAAAGAGATTCATGAGTACTGCGAAGATACACATGAGTCCTATCAGCGCCTGTAGGCCGATGCGGTTTGCGACGATCAATGTGGCGCTGATCATCGTGATATGTAATAGAAAAATTAATTCATTCATAAGAGATCAATTCATTTTTAGGATAGTGTAGATTCTTTTAGGGAGATTATTATTTGCACCTTAATATAAAACAGCATCGTTATACCTCTTTTCTTATGTATGTAATTTCTGAGCGAGAATTGTATGAATCAATGCTTCTTCTAATTCTTCTTGACGAGCTTCTCTAGTGCGACGATTTCGAGTAGCAAAGTAATTTCTGGCTGCGGCATATGATAAACCCAACATTGCCACTCCTGCGAGAGGGAGACCGATATCAATTGCAGTGATATTAAGGCAAGAGGATCCAGCACAACTAAGTAGATGTAATAAATTATCACCTCCCATAAAAAGAGCCAGAGCTCCAAGTGGAGAACATATGCAGATATTTGCCCAGCAACCAGCTTGTTCTTCATCAAGATCTTTTTTAAGACTAGCTTCTCTATATTGAGTATTTCTTTTTAGGACTCGTGCTGCCGTTTCTAATATGATCTCTCGTGATGGAGGATTGTCTGCCGCCTGGGGAGGCCTATCCATACAAAATGAGGGTTTGATAGATAGCAAAATGATTATAAATATTGATCCATATAAGCAAGGGTTGCTCCAGCTTGAATAATTAGACTTTCTTTGATTGGAAAGCGGTCCCTTTTTGGATTGTTTGAGCGTCATACTTTTCCTTATCGTTATATTTTTATTTGAAAAAATGAGAGTAGCTCATTTGATTTATAGCAATGGATATTTGCTAAAACCAACAAGTTGACATTCCGGTTGTGGAATGATTCCGTATGCGTCAAATACTTTCTGCTGCATAGTACGTGCTAGCGTGATGATATCGTGTGATGTCGCTGTGCCACGATTGATGATCATGTTGGCATGTTGGTACGAAATGATTGCATCACCAGCGGTAAGCTCCCCTTTCATGCCAAGTTTGTCTAAATAGTAGGCAATGAAGATCATCTTGCGGCCGTTAATCTCAAGCGTGACTTCATCGGGTGTAAAATTTCTAAAGAAACTACCGCATGTATGTGTCTTTGGGTATCGGCGTTCTCTGTGTCGTATGATCTCATGTCGTCGACCAAGAGCAAAGGCTGCGTCTGTTTGAGACAGTGGTGCAAGTTTGAATGTGGTGCTGACAAGTATGTGTTGCTTGTCAAATAGTTTGGATTGATCGTATCCAAATTGAAACCACTCAGCATCGACTGTGGTAATCTCGCCCGTTTTTACATTCATAACCTGTCCTGAAACAATGAAGTCACTGAGCCCATGCTCAAAGTAGTGCACGTTAATGTAGGTTGAACCTCCGACAGTACCTGGAATGCCGCTAAAGACTTCAAGGCCACCAAGCTGGTGTTCAAGGCTAGTTATGATGAGCGCATTTAGTGTGGTGCCTGCTTCAGCAGTTACAAGATCATCAGTAATGGTGATGTTGGTCATGTGTGGTTTGATAACAAGGCCATCACAACCTTCATCACTAATAAGTATATTTGCACCTGATCCGAGGATGAAAATAGGAAGTGAATTATCGTGTGCAAAGGTGCGTGCATACTGGAGTTCATCAACGGTTGTTGGTTCACTAAAATAAGCTGCAGGTCCGCCTGTTCGGAAGAATGTTTTGTCGTGAAGCGGTATGTTGGTGCGTAGCGATTGTGGTAGCGGTGTAGGGTGATTGATTTGTAATTTCATCACAGTTCGATCGTTTATGACGGACAATATTTGTCACAGTATACGATCTTTTGGGATGTCATAAAAGTAAGAAAAAAGAAGCTATGAATCACCGATACTTTTGTAATGGCAGTTACTTGAAAATGTTACTCTAACATGTCCAGCTGGATACGGCGTAATTCTTGCTGTTGTCTGCGTTGTCTTTCAAGTTCAGTTATGCGATCTGCAATTTCAAGAGAGGCCGCAAGGTAGTGAGCCTTAGGAGCTAGAGCTTCAGGCGACTCTCTTTGCTCATACGGTTCATGAAGAGCAATCCTCGCGACGAAACCATCTAAAACTCCATTAGGAATTCCCGCAAAAAGTCGATCTGCGATTTTTATAAGTAATTCTTGAGCTCTAGATGTAGTTTCTTCATCTCCTTGAGTATGGGCAAGAGTTGTAACAAATTGACGACCTTGTCCTTCAAGTAGAGGTAATGCTCCTCGATCGCGAGATTTTACACAATGCTCCCATATTCTAAGCCATGTTTGTGCTTCAACAAAGAGAGAGGCTTGAGTTTCAAAGTTCATTACTGGCTCTGATAGTCTAGAGCGAGTCGCAGCCTCTCGTGCTTGTGATATGAAGAATGCAGAAAGTATTTCTGCTTGTTGTTCAAGTCGTGGTCTTAGTTGTTCGAAATGAGCATCAAATTCGGCATCAGAAGGGGGGGGGCTAAAGGTGAAGGCTTTTGCTTTCAGGACTGCACCCAATGCTGCAATTTGTTGACTTCCAACTGTGCGGAGCTCAGTTTCAGTTTCCGTTAAGCGACGCGAGATTTCTTGTTCAGAAGTGTACAGTTGCAAAAGACGTCTTATGTGTGCCTCTGCATAAGGTTCCGAACCGATACGACTTTCAAGTTTATTCATTCGGCGTCGATAACTAAACATCGCTAAAGTGCCAGTGGGACGGTCTGCAAGAAGACGTAATGCTGTTTTTGTATACACCTTGCCCACTGCATCCATGTGTGAGTATGGTCTTTCCTTGGTGGCATCACATACTGCACACATGCACGCATCCCATTCTGGATCGTGTTGAGCTTGTTCGTGCAGATTAGATGCAAGTATTGCAAAGCGTGCTTTCATGCTAGAAACAGCTTGAATCACTCGAAGCAAATAGGAGCGTGCGTTGTTGTGGTCTCCTGCTTCTATCCGTTGCTCATACGTTTCGTTAACTCTTATGAAAAACTGTTCCATCTGACTTCTGAAGTAGTCTTGATCGACAAAGCGTGATTGCCCTGAAATTTGATCGCGTAGATTGTCATGCAGCAAGATTGCTACACGTTCGGCAAAATCTTCTAGTGGTATAGTTTGGTGAGCTAAAGCATTCAGAGCAGCTTCAAACCTTTCTTTTGGAAATGGCCGCTGCTCCATTGCTTTGAGGGAGCATCCGAAGTGTAAAACTAATAGGGGAATAAGAAGAGCTGCATTTTTAGGCATGACCCACTTTCTTCTGTGTTGCGCTTTCAATTATTGCATTCGACGAGACGAGTATACTATACATTCAACTAGGAAAAAAGTGCTTGTATCGAGGAGAATAGCGTGAAATATAGCGGGAGTTTTGTTTGTGGTGTGTTGTTTGCAACCTCATTCGGCATGATGTACGGAATTACGTTTATGGAGAGGGCTCATCCTGATAATACTATTGAACTCCCAGCAGAAATAGTTGCAGCGTCACCCTATTTAAGTCAGCAACCAGATGCAAGGATAGAGGTTTCCACCGACCTATTTACTCTTTTCAGGGATTATACAGAAAATAGGACAGAAAGCGCTCAAGCGTATTTAAGTGCCAATTTTCAGAGATTTAAAGAGAACGCTGAGGTCCTTTTGAATGAAGCCATTCAATTGGGATATGAGCCTATTACGAGAATAATTGCGTTGGGTGATGCTTATAAAGATCGAGTATTCAGGAGAGTTGAAGGTTGGACCAGAACATATGCTCCAGATGCAGTTCAGTCTGAAGTAGTATCAATTCCATGGGCCACACGGGCGGAATTTTTTGATGCATATCAGGAATATGCTACAACGCATATGAGATTATCTCCAAAGGATCTTAAAACACTTATCAAGGTCAATGTGGTTGCCATTGATCCGCTAGGGCAGACTGGTACTCCCGTAGAGATGACGTACGAGCAGGTTGAATATTCAGCTCTCTGGGTAAGGGGTATTGCGGCCGATAGAAGAATTTACGTTTCCAGTCCCGAGGGTCAGCTTGATGGTACAACTGCATCAATTGGGAATGTTGTTGATTTCTTGAGAAAGGTTCCCAATTTTAGGTCTCAAGGAAAAATAAGTGGTAGTTGGACGCAAGTGAGAGGATTCAGTTTCATTTTGTCGCAACTGTATATCCCTACAGATGTGCAGCGCCTGCTCATAGAGAGCCCTGGATTTATTGAATCAATTTCAGATGTTGGTACTATTTCGCGCTTTTTTCGCAACCTAAACCTAGTGACTCCGCTTGATCAACGACCAGTAGCTTCGACATTCCTCGATGATATGAAACAGCGCCAGTTAGATGTTGCTCATAACCAAGCGTATCTACGCTTGATTGACAGATATATGCGATTGGCAGAGCAGGTTGAAGGAGGTTTGAATGGCGAGGATCGATGGGTGATAGAGCTTCTAAAGTCATTTGAGCCGGATGTAAGAGAGGCACTAATTACGAACTATGAAGGAACATTTAGCAAGAAATTATATCTTGAACAGCCAAATGTTCGTCTCATTAGTTCGAATAATGAATACATTCTCATGGATGACCAAGTTGCTAGCAAATCTAGATATCTCAGAGAGAGAATGCGTACAGCCGAGCAGTCTTCGGGGCAAGAAGGCCGGCAAGAGTATCTTTTCAGAGAAGCGGATTTTACTACAAGTGATCTTCAGCTTGCCACAGGGCTTATGACGGCACAGGCATGTGCACGAGAAGGCACATCATATAGTGATTTGAGAAAATTTGTTATGACTGAGCAGGGTGAGGGCATGTCTGATTGGTTGCTTCGTACAGGATACAATGTCTTTGTGGACTATGTTATGCCCCTTGCTGGAGCCTATGCAACGTACAGAACGGCGACAACGAATGCTAATCCGCTTGCTGCTGCTGGAGTGGGAACTGCGACGGCTAGCTATACTGGATTGCGACGTTTTTGGAAAAAGTATTTTGCTGACCCAGTAGCTCCAAAGAATGCAGAGGCTGCTTTAAAAAGTCATGATGCTTGGGGTTATGAGCTTGCATTTGTGCGTCAGGCATTGATTCCAGAATATGTTGATCGATTTGCTCAGCGACAAAGAGGTGGTAAGACCTTAGCAGAATTGAATGAGATTGGGCTTTCTAGGTTGCAGCGCTATTTTAATGAGGTTGGATTTAGCGAGGGCATCTTGGTTGATATAGGTCGTTATTACTTTTTCAATAATTTTGATGCAGTGCGCCAATACTTTATAGCGAAAAGGGCTGAAGAAGGAGGTACTGAAATTGCTGACAAGGGAATCAAGCCTCTTGAGTTTGGAATAAACTATTCTATGTCTGTTGGAGAGCGGTTGGATTGGGTATGGATGCGCCCCCTTGCCGCGCACCAGGGGGGTAGGGTTCTTGATTTAAGTTGGCAAATGATTGGTAGTCTGCGTGGCATAGAAGGAGTTGAGGGAATCACAAATGTTGTAAAATTGACTCTGGAAGAAAACGCACTGGTTAGTCTTGAAGGCTTAGGAGAATTACAAGGTATTTCAGAGATTCTTTGTTCGCGTAATTCTCTAGCATCTGTTAATCCAGAGGATCTTCCTGCTAGTTTGACACGACTTGATTTAATGGGTAACCGCCTTACTTATATTGATATTGAGGGCATCTTGGCGCGATGCCCTCAATTGAAATCTATTGATCTGAACGGCAATAATCTTCCTTCTTTTGAGGTGGAGCGTATTGTAAAGGTGTGGGAAGCTGTGCGCAAGGCGAGTCCTGAGCGTGGTATGATTGAGCTGAAGGCGAATGCTTTAGATGGCGCTCAAAATAGGGGGCGTTTTGAAAGTATTTTATTTGCTCTGAGGAATCTTATGACACGTATTACCGAAGGTGCTAAGACGCTGTGGAAGCGAACTAAGACACAAGATGTGGTTAGTAGAACTGCAATAGCTACAGAGCAGGAAGCTTTGGCTAACCCAAGTGAAGCTGATGCTCTCCTAGCACAGGGACAAGCAGTCTACGATGCAATGACGGCTGGTGATATTGATGGCATTGAGCGCGAGATTGATACTCTGGCAGGGGCTGCGAAACTTACCGAGGAAGAACGTAGAGATCTTGCTGAACAACTCGACGCAGCAACGCTTGACACAGCGGCTATTGCAGAGCTCCCAATAATTGAACCGGTTCCAGAGGGAGATGGTGGTAGCGAAGCTGCTACCTCTGAAGCCAGTTTTGAATCGGCATATCAGGTTCCTGCAATGGAAGGTATTTGGAATGATTACGATGTTAGCATGCGAGAGCTTAATAGGACTCAAGAAATAGAACGTGTAGCGTTACGTGAGGCTAAAGAGCAGGAGCTGCGTGATGTTACAGAAGAAGCTCGTCAACAGGAAATTGAACAGCGGTATGAAGGACAAATGCGCGAAGTGAATGAACGACAAGCTCGTGAGCGAGCTGAGTTATCACAGGAACGAGAACGACGTCTTGAAGAACAGCGACGGCAGGAGCGGGAGCGTGTCGAGGCTTCACGTGAACCGAG
Organism: Candidatus Babeliales bacterium; assembly: GCA_016929235.1. NCBI lineage: Bacteria > Candidatus Babeliae > Candidatus Babeliales > Candidatus Babeliales bacterium. The sequence goes on from JAFGJD010000004.1 coordinate 291,354, forward strand.
GGCATCGGCCGGTGTTTAATTTGAAGCTTTAAGCCTTTTTTCGTATGCTGGTGCGGTATGTCGTTTTTCCCTTACTGCACTAGTCAAAAGGTAGCTTCACCATGAAACTGTCAATCGCGTGGATCTTTGACCACATCAATGCTCGATGGCACGATATTCCCCTTGATCAGTTGGTTGACCGATTTAACAAAACAACTGCTGAGATCGAAGATGTTGAGCATTGCACGATTGATCTGGTGCCCTTTACCTGCGGCCGTGTGATCGCGATTACTGATACTAGTGTAATACTGCAGAGCGATGAATGGTCTAAAGAGATCACTCTGCCTGGTCGTTCTGATGCATCTGTTGGGTCATATTTTCTTGTGTGTAAGGATCGGTATGCAACCGTTCGTGATTTTGGATGTGGTAAAGATGGACTACTTCCAGCACTAACTATGACTGATGAAGATGCTGGTGGGGTATGGAAAAGCTCTATAGAGACAGAAGATTATATTATAGAAGTTGATAATAAATCGATTACTAACCGTCCAGATATGTGGAGTCATAGAGGATTTGCTCGCGAGATTGCAGCACTCTTTGATCTTCCACTTAAACCACTTTCAGAATTTACAGCACGACACGAAGTGCGGAAATATGATGCATGTGCGGCAGCCACAGATGCGTGTCCTATTTCTATTGAAGTGAAGGCGCCAGATGCGTGTCCATACTTTTCTGGTTTGTACGTAAAGACTATCTCATCACAACCATCCGCGTTGTGGATGGCACATCGCCTTGCGCGAACTGACAATCGTCCGATTAATGGGATTGTTGATGTTACTAACTATGTCATGCTCGACCTGGGACAACCAATGCACGCATTTGATGTGAACAAGATTGGTTCAACAAAGATCGTGCCTCGCATGGCACGGCCTGGTGAAAAACTTGAGCTTCTTGACGATACACAGCTTGAACTTACTGATCAGGATCTTGTGATCTCGAACGGTGATACCGCACTTGCTCTTGCAGGGGTCATGGGTGGCAAACGATCTGGTATCGATACATCAACGACATCTGTATTTTTAGAGGCAGCGTGTTTTGATGCGGGTGTGATCCGTCGTTCGGCAGTACGATGCAAAACGCGTACCGAAGCATCGGCACGTTTTGAAAAAAGTCTTGATCCAGCACAAACCGTTCCTGCGATACAGAGGTTCATTAAACTGTATGAAGAGATTGGTGGAACACTGAACCTAACTACTTCGATCAAGGCAGTGGGACGCCTGCCTCAGCCAACGATCATTACGATCGAGCATGCAACCATAGAGACACTACTTGGCTGTTCGGTTCCATCACAGACGGTTGTGAAAATTCTTGAAAAACTGGCATTCAAAGTTGAGCAGTCACGCAATCCTGGAAGCGTTCTATATACCATCACGGTACCAACGTTCCGTGCGACAAAAGATGTTACGATTAAGGAAGACATTGTTGAAGAAGTAGGTCGCTTTTACGGGTACACCAACATTGAGCCCGTACTTCCATCCATGCAGATGCAACCATCTGATATGTCACGCTTGTACCAGATACGTGGCATCAAGAAACATATGGCATATGCCAACCGCATGCATGAGTTGCAAAGCTACGCGTTGTACGACGAAGAATTTTTGAAAGAACTTTGTTGGGAGCCGGCCGTCTATATTTCGTTGATCAATCCAGTTGCTGATACTAACAAGCGGTTAGCAACATCATTGATCCCCAATGTCTTAAAGGCGGTACAACAGAATGCGCTCAAGGAAGATGAGCTTAGATTCTTCGAACTTAATCCCATCTGGCCACACGGTACACAGGAGCCGATTGTAGAGAATCTTTCGCTTGCTTCTGTTGTATACAAGCGCAGAGGAGAAGTTGATTTTTACGAAGAGAAGGCTGCACTGCAATCGCTCTTTTCCTTACTTGGCATGCATGTCACTTGGAAGAAAGTTGAGTCACCAGCTCCATGGTACAGCAGCACACAAACGGCACAGCTTCTACATGGTAGGCATGTTGTTGGGTATGCAGGGATGATGGATGAGTCATTCTTGAACCGCGTATGCGAAGGTAAAGGATTTATTGCGGAGATTGATGGTGATTATATAGCCTCATATAGACATGAACCTGTGCGTATGCATCCGCTATCTAAGTACCAAGATGTGACACTTGATATTAGTATGTTGGTGCCGCTTCAGGTGACGGTTGATAAGCTGCAGGCCGTGATTCATGGTGTTGATGGTCGTATTGTACGCGTGCAGTTGATAGACTTTTTTGAAAAGAAAGAGTGGAAGGATAAACGATCGCTTACGTTCAGATATGTTGTGCAAGATCATCACGCAACATTGGATAAGGGTGCTATTGATACGATTGTATCCTCTGTGGAACACGCGGTTGCCAAACAGGGAGTTGAAGTTCGATGAAGCGAGCTCGAGAGTTACAGAACTATGCATGGATCGGTGGTGCGATTTTGCTTTTAGATCGTATCACTAAGTGGATTGTTTTGCATTATTTAGAAAATGAATATATATGCACATCATTTTTATCATTTGATCTTGTCGTTAATCGTGGTATCTCGTGGGGGATGTTCCATTCGACCAATCAAGCAATGTTCATGTTGGTGACGACATTGGTGATGGGAGTGATTGTTTTTTTGATCTCACATGCATATACGCGCTGGAGTGATAGTTTTGCGATTTATGGTGAAATAATGGTTTTGGCGGGAGCGCTATCCAACCTATTTGATAGATTTATGTATCGTGGCGTTATTGATTTTATTGAAGTAACGACCGGCAAGTATGTTTGGCCATCATTCAATGTTGCCGACATCGCGATATTTTTTGGTGTTATGCTCATGCTTATAAGTGTGTATTCTGATCGTGAAACAAAAAAATAATATTCTTCTTTATCTGGCTACGCTTGGTCCTATAGGATACCTGCCTTCTCCGGGAACTTTGGCCACAGTTGTTACATTACCCCTCATCTGGTTATCTGCTCCATTATCGTTTTTTATGTATAGTTTGATTGGCGTATGTTTGATTATTCTCTCATTACTCTTAAGTCGCTATGCATGCCGCCTATTCTTAAGTAACGATCCGCAACAGGTTATTATTGATGAAGTGATGGGGACATGGATTACCTTTTGGGCGCTGCCAAAAACGTGGTTTGTGTTGATTATGGGATGTGTACTGTTTCGATTTTTTGATATTATAAAACCCCTTGGTATTAAGCGGTTAGAGCGATTCTCTGGAGGATGGGGGGTTGTTTTGGATGATGCTGCTGCAGGGATGGTAAGTATGCTCGTTCTCCACCTTTTGCTCTGGATTGCAGGATCATACGTATCGTGATACCCTTTCGCCATTGTGTTGAATAACGTTTTTCTTACACTCTATAAGGATGCTTTATGAAATATCTTCCTACAGCACGTTTGACGTTTCTCATGAGTACATTGTTACTTCTTTCTGCATGTAACTGGTGGGGAAGTAAGGATGCAGCAACGGGAGTTAGCTCCTCTGTTGCAAATGAAACTATCCTTCTTTCGTTGGATGGTAAGCCTGTTATTACGGTAAAAGAGTTTGAAACCTTTTATAATCAAACACTTGAACAACAGCCGCAACTTGCACAATTTGCTGCATTTATGCCTGACCTCAAAGAAAATCTTTACAATACATTTGCAAGTTACAAGTTATTAGAATACTGGATTCGTGATAACAAGATTAATCAAAAGCCAGAGTACGTATCTGATCGTGATATGTTAATTGAAAATATTGAGCGAAGTCTTGCGTTAAAATATTTCCAGCTTCAGTTTCCTGTAGATGTTCGTGATGCAGATGTAAAAAAATATTACGAAGATAACAAAGAGACGATCTATCTTATGGCACCTTCTGGCATAGCCGCATTGGGTGCATCATTTGGTTCAGAAAAAGACGCACAAGCCTTTTTTTCAAAAGCAAAAAAAGCTGACGATTTTATTGCACTTGCAAAAGATGACGATGTAACCGTCCGCAACTTTGGTCGTGTCAACGAACAAAGTAATAACTTGGACGAAGGGCTCAAGCAGAATATTTTGGGCGTGAGTTCATTCCCATCAGTACAATTATTTGTCGTTGGTGATACTCATTGGGTTGTCCAAGTAAAATCAAAAGATGAAGCGAAATATTATTCATTTGAACAAGCTGAAGATGATGCTCGTACTCGTATTATGGCAGAACGTTCTAATGATATGCTTATGAAGGAAATTGAAAACCTTAAATCAAAATACAATGTTATTGAAAACAAAACGTATTTTGAAACACAGGCTCAAGAACAGCAACCAATGCCTGATATGAGTTCTATCTTGTCAGACGAAATAGATCCTAGTTTATTGAGTCATGATGATAAATCATTTTCTGATGAGCTTCCTGTACAAAAAGCGTAAGGTCAAGGAATGAACAACCGAATACTTCTTCTGCTTAGTATTGGGTTTTTGGCGCATGCTGAACAAAAGATCCTTATCGATCGGATCGAGGCGGTTGTTCATGGGACTGAGGCAACTGAGCTTGTAACGAAGGCGGATATTGAACGTCCAAGTTTAAGTGGAGCTCCTCGTTCTAAGGACGAGGTTTTACTCGAACGGCTTATGTTTCAGGATGCACTTAAATATCGTGTCATGGTCGATGAAAAATCGATTGACGAGTACATCGAAAAAATAAAAAAACAAAATAACGCAACACAAGATGACATCAAACAAATGTTTCATGATGCCGGGTATACCTACGAGGAAGGGCGTAGGCATCTTGGCATCATGCAAGCAAGTGCTCAAATCTCGGATTACAAAGTGCGCTCAAAAATCTTGGTAACTGAGCAGCAAGTCAAAGAGTATTATGACGAACATCCAAAGTATTATCCTGCTGTATATCGCTTTGAGCGGGCAATGATTCCTGCAAAAGAGGGTGATGAAAAAGAGATACAAAAGAAGCTCGACAAATATGCAAAAACGCACAAAGGCATTGTCCTCGTATGGCGTACGCTGCCAGATGTTGCCGAGTCGGAGCTTGATGAAAATTTACATTTTTTGAAAAAACTCAAACAGGACGAGTTATCAAAGCCTCGTGCATTAAAAGATGGTGGGTTTGATGTGTTTCGCTTGCGTTGGAAAAAGGAATCAGAGATTATACCGTTCGATGAACGGTATCGAGAAATCTCAGAAATTCTACGTAAACCTCAATATGAAGAATTACTCTCGGCTTATAAAAAAGAGCTATGGGACAACGCTTCGATCATATATCTCTAGTTCTATGTCCAGTTGCGAACCTGTTTGGTCCGTAGATCCACATCGTCATTGCCCTCATGTTCTTCTGTGTATATCATCATTATGAGAAGGGTGAATGAGTACATAAGGGTATTGTTATGGTCTTAAGCCGTTGTATATTAACAACTTTACTCATCGGCGTGGTTACGCTGTTATTTGTGTCAAGTGCCAATACTGTCTCCAGCGTAGAAGCTCGTAGTCCTGAAGAGAGTATAGAGCATGCATCTCCGATGGATACAAAAGAAGAAAAAGTCCGTCCTGAGACTTATGAGATGCAGGCTTTGCTTATAGTGACAGGTTTTACGTTGGCTTTCCTTGGGCTTGTTTAAGGCAAGAAAGAGCTCTCAGGGTATTAATAAAAGAAGGCCTTACATTGTTGGAGTACGACTCTGGCGATACTAATGTTGAGCAATGTATGAATTTGCCCCGTGCAAAGCGGAATGAGCTTATTGAATGCTTTCGCCTGATGCTGCGGGCACAGGAACAGCAAGCAGCTGAGCTAGCCTTGCTAGAAAAGTTGCAACAGCTGTGGTTGACTGCATTCAATGCCCTAGAATAAGATGATACAGCCAAGCTTGGGCAGAGGGGTTGTTTAAAATTGCGCTAGGCGTAAAGCCTTGCAAATACTTCTTTGTTTTTTAGATAATGTGTGTAAAAGGAGAAGTATATGAAGAAGAGCGTGGTAGTGGTGGGAGTGCTAGGATGTCTCCTTATGGTTCCGATAGTATTTTGGTCCATGGAACAAGGTGGACCCGCTCGTGCGGGGAAGGGCAAAGAAAGAGAAGAGATTGAGGAAGTGATCCAAGCAGAGGCATCGCTGTGGGAATGGTTGGTTGGAGCATTGTGGGAAGCGGGAAGCGCCTTATTCCCTGTGGTAAGGGGAAGGTCAACTGCAGCAGATGATGAGTTGAGGGAATGGGCATTAGCAAATCCAAATGATCCAAGGTCAATAGAATATTTTATATATACGGGTGCACAGCCAGGTCCAGCTGAAGTTGCTCACGCGAGAGAAGAAGTGGAAGAAAGCAAGGAAGAGATGATAGAGCAGCTGGCGGCCGGAGAGGCGGGTCCTTCAGGAGAGGCAGAACCTGAGATAGTTCGCTTATTAAGAGCTGCACAGGAACGTCTTCCAGTACCCGAAAGACCGACACGGGGAGATGTCCCCAGTTTACAGGATCAAATAATTAATCGCATAGTTGATTTGATATCCGTTGATCAAGAGATATGGCGTCAGATACGAGATAAAGAACCATATTTGCCAGTGGCATTTAAACAATTAATTGAAAAAAAATATCTTGAACGTTATGAGCATAGCTTACCTGAGTATGATTATGCCATACATGATTTAAATGATTTAATTGAAGAGGGAAGTGGTAATGAGCCGCGACTAGTTATCAACCATCCGTGGCTTGTGAGCTTAGTGGGCCTTACCCAGATTAAAGGAATTAGCAAGGTTCGCGAGTTGGTAATACAAGGTGCAACTATTTATGAGATTCCTTCTGAAATAGGTGATTTGGTACAATTACGAGAGCTCAATTTACGAGGTACAAGAATAACACAGTTGCCCGCAGAGATTGGTCGCTTAGCCAATTTGCAAACTCTTAATTTAGAAGACACAAGAATAACACAGTTGCCCGTAGAGATTGGTCGCTTAGCCAATCTGCAAACTCTTGATTTAGGAAACACAAGAATAACACAGTTGCCCGCAGAGATTGGTCGCTTAGCCAATCTGCAAACTCTTGATTTAGGAGACACAAGAATAACACAGTTGCCCGCAGAGATTGGTCGCTTAACCCAATTAAGCTATCTTAATTTGATGAATACCCCACTGGCTCGAAATCAAAAAGAGATACATAAAATTAGAAAATTGCTGCCTGAGGGGTGTTGGTTTTTGTTCTGAAATTGTTCGTGTTATGCTAAAAATGTAGCGAATTTTTTGCTTTTTGAAGAACACCAGTTGTTCTCTACTGGTAGAGTTTATGTATTCTTGAATAGTAGCAAAAAGCTCTTGCGTGTTTATGGATGCATTTAAGGTAGGGTTTGTTGTTCGTGTTTTTTAACTTGGTGTTTGGGTATAATGGTTTACAAGATAATTTGCTGAGTTGCATGTTTTTTGAATTCCGTAAAGATCTGCCTAGTGCATTGTCCTGTGGTAAAGCCAGGTGCGAACAGATTTGGTGTGTAGATCTATACTTTTTGACACACCCCTTATTCTCGTGTTTTACTGCGTATATCATGATTATGACAAGGATGATTCAGTCCAGAAGGGGGTTTTCGTTGTGAATTTTAATCACTGTATGCGCGGGATAATCGGGGTGGGCTTATTGGTCATTGGAATTGAATCGACAGTTTATACTGTTGAGTCCAGCCCTTCTGTTCCGGAGGTCTCTCCATTGTCGTCTGAGGTGGAAAGGGAGAATTTGATGGGTCCAAATGAAGCAAAGAGCTATGGATCGCACGTTGCTTTAGGTATGGTGTTGATCATCCTAACCGCCTGCGGTCTGGCTTGGAAAACGGAGACAGATGCTATTAAGCGTCTTAGCCCTAATAATGTGGATGACATTGTACGCAGATACCGGATCGCTCGTCGTCGTGAATTAAATATAGGGAATGAAGCACTCCCAGCGACTACGGGGTTTTTGAATCATCATGCATAGACGATTCCAGTTCAAGGGCTTGTTTGAGAAGATCCTGCTTGCGCTTTTTGAGTGTTTCCTGAGACTCTAGATATGTTTCCAATAATTCTTGTGTGTTCATCGAGACGTTCATAGCCGAAGTTCGCCTCTCGCGTTTTTCAGCCTGTTGGATAGGGATAATACCCGTTATGTAATGGGCTTGAGAGCAGGCCTTTTGAATCTCATACAGATCAATAGTGTCTCGTTGGCCGGGTGGCAGGGTATAGATGATCTTAACGATGGTATCTCTCAGATCATGGTCTGCCAACGATTCAAGGAGCTGTTCTGTCTGATCTCGATTTGCCGATAGGGTGCATTCAACTTGTACAAACCGCCTTGTGGGGGTTGGTATGAACTTGTAGGATGTCTTTCCTTTGGCCTCAATCGTGACAAGGCAGAATCCCTTTTCTTCCTTGCGCTCTCCGAAATCTATCCGCTCTACTGATCCAGAATAAACCAATGGGGGATGGCCGTTTTTATTTAAATTTTGGTGGCGGTGTAGGTGACCTAAGGCAACGTAATCAAAGGGTGATATGGCAAGATGCGATGGTAAAAAGGTTGGGTCGGTGCCAAGGAGGGCGCGCTTTTCCGAGCCTGAAAATATCCCTTCACTTACGGTCAGATGCCCAGCCATGACTGCCGGAATAGATGGATCTAGTTGTTGCGCAAGATTTTGAATAATGGCTATGACTGAGCGGGTAATATATGAAGTGATCTCTTCAGCTGATTTTGAGAGGTGCTCTTTCGAGATACTGATAGTATTACGAGTTGGCCATGGAATACCAACGATGTTTACGGGACCGTTCTTTGTTTTGAGTTGAATGATACGAGGCTTGGAAACAACATACATAGTCGGAAGTGGCACATCACCAAATACGTCGAGTGCGCTTGCCTTACCAAAGCTGAGAGGATTATCGTGGTTTCCAATGATACTGATTGTTGGAATATTGGCCTCGTGGAGTCGTAAAAAACATTTCATGAGCAATTGTTGCTGTGTTGGGCTTGGATGCGCTGTTTTATAGGCATCACCTGCAAATAGGAAAAAATCAACTTCTTGTTCTATCGCAACATCAATACATGCATTGAGTGCCTTGTTGAAATCAAGCAAACGCGTATGGATTCCAGTTTCGGGATCTATCTTGCCATAATTCTCCACTCCAAAATGGATATCAGCAGTATGTACAAAGCGAATCATGAAGCTCCTGAAGTCAATGATTGACGGTGCTTTTGTGAAGATATTTTTTCTTCTGATGAATTCTTTGAGATAATGCGTTGAGTTACTTTTTGGAATGATTCTACGTGCATATGTTCTTCGACGATAGAGTATTTTGAAATATGAGTGTGCGAACCAATATGACCATGCGATTGAATTTTCGAGTCATCGATAATGCAATGTGGTTCCGTGGTTACATAATCTCCGAGTATACTATTGGTAATGACTGCATGCGCACCAAGTGAACAATGAGCTCCGATGGAAGTGGTTCCTGTGATGTAAGCACCAGCGCCAATGATGGTTCCAGGTTCGATAGTTACAGAGAGATCAATGTGTGTTGTCAGTGGCATCATGAATCGTACACCATTTTGCATCCAGTGCTGAATCAGCTCAGAGCGTTTAATGTGTTCCACTTCCCATAATTCCTTAAACGTATTTATACCGCGAATGAAATCGTAGGGCACAACGGTTGTTGTAACGTTTTGACCGGCATCACTGGCGAGTTTAGCAAGGTCTGTCAGATAGAATTCTTGTTTGCTATTATTTTGATCAATCTCTTGAATATATGTTTCAAGGAACGCACGATTAAATAGATAGATACCTGCATTAATGTACGGGGCTTCATTAATGCTTCCTGTGTAATCACGTGCTTCTACAATGCTGATGTGTGAATTGTTTTGTACAACGCGACCATAACCTGATGGCTCGGTATGGTGTGATGTCACAAAGCTCATAACCGCATCGTTGATTATGTGTTTGTTGTAGAGTGTTTCAATGATGTCACTTGTAATGAGTGGCATATCTCCATTCATAATTAAGATGAGATCTTTATTCCATAGCCGTTGCGTGCATGCAACGGCGTGTCCGGTTCCCAACTGTTCAGTTTGCTCTACGATAGATATAGGAATCTTGAGATTGTTATTGAGAGTGTGAATCAACACATCTTTTTGGAAACCAACAACAGCGGTCGTTGGTATGTTCAGGGCTTCGAGGAGGCGAGTGCCGTAAAGAATCATTTCTTGGCCGCATATCTTGTGGAGGAGTTTGCTTGTTCCTGTTTTAAATCGTGTCGATTTCCCTGCCGCCAGAACGATTGCTTGAACATTATTCATCAGATGTCTCCATTGTAGGACATAATACGTGTCAAAAATCGCCACAGTCTAGCATAGGATATTAGTGAAGGGTAGTTCTAAACATGGTATTTAAAAGCTGAAAAGACAGGGTATACTAGGGATATGCCTTTCAGATTTTGGAGAGATGGCTGAGTGGTCGAAAGCGGCCGCCTCGAAAGCGGTTATTCCGGATAAAACCGGGATCGGGGGTTCGAATCCCCCTCTCTCCTCCAGTGCTTTTGAAAAAATTACCCATCTTACTACACTGAGTGCCGGTATATTTCCCCACGGTTCGCCAAAGGAGGCCTTTCTATGAATACCCCACGAGTTTTTGGACTGAGTGTAGCAGTCTGGTTTGTCGGCTACGTATTTCGCATATTGACCTGTGGCTGGCTTTTTACTTGGGTTTATATGATTCCGCCACATATCTGGGTTGATCCTCAAGCTATGATGCAGCTACCATCTTTGGTAGGAATGAATCTTATTTCGTGGCTTCACGCATTGATGTTTGTTGTAGTATATGCCTTTGTCAATAAATATATGCCATTTAAAGGCGTTACTGGCGGGTTACTGTATGGATTAGGAGTAACACTTGTCAGTTCATTTGGTATGTTGACCATGCCCTTTTATATGACCATTGCACCGACGGTTGTTATCTATTGGGTTCTCCAGGGATTAATTCTTAATATGGTAAATGGTGCGATTATGGGTAAGTGGTATCGCTTATAAGTTTGTATGGCTTATGCACGGTAATGCGCTGAAATGTTTGATTGTTTTGGCGCATTTTTTTGTATGCGACCTGTAGTACACTCTTCTTGACTATCCATTGTATTTGCATAATCTTAAAGCCTCAGTTTATCACGTGATTTTCGCGATCTATTCGGGATAGTATATGAGGGCTCACTTAAGAACTTTGTTTTTTATCGTACTGAGCGTTGCGCCATGTCGTGCAATGATCTATGACAATAAGTTTTTGCCTCTCGGTCCATATCGCTTTTCTCGTAAGTACACCGATTCAACTATTGCTGTTCCTCAAGCATTCGCTATTACTGGCCATGAGTCTCATAGTGTTACTCATGAAGATGTCGCGCTATTTGGTCTTTATGGAAGTTATAATCTCGCTGCAGTGAGTAATGCATTAGGAGATGTTGGATCACCAAATCCACTGCGTAGTGAATGGCGTACGGCGACTATTCCATGGCGTATGGATGGAAAGGTCCAGGGCGGTGGTCTTGCTATTGCGTATAATCAGCCGCTAACGGATACACTTTCGTTTACTGCCAATACGATGTTTCTGCATATGAGATCTCGTATTGATTTTACGTTGCTGACAGGTTCAGTGACTCCAACACACGTAAAAGAGGGTTCTGGTAATATTGGAGAGTTGGATCGAACGCGTCGTCAGGCGAATGATTTTTTGGGTATCACATCAGAAGTTGCAAGTGAAGCAGGTTTTGGTGATTTGGATGCTAGTGTTCGATATGGTAAAAAGTGGGATTATCCAAGGAAATTTAAAAGCATTGACGCAGGTGGGCGGTTTGGAATTATTTTCCCAACCGGTGTTCGTAGGCATTATAACAATGCAGCCTCGCTTGCATTTGGAAGTGATGGGCACTATGGAGTCTATTTTGAGGGTGACGGAGAGTTTGAGCTTAAGGAAGACATCAAATTCAGTACTTTTGCGCGTCTTACTAAGCGGGTAGGCCGTGAATTGATGCATCGTGTTCCTACGCAGCAGTGGCGAGAAGCAATTAATTACGGAGCAATTGTTGGCAAATTTAAAGTGGATCCTGGCGTTGCTTTGACGTTTGGTGCCAAGGTTGCACTTGAGGATATAAATAGAGGCTTTGGAGCGTCGGTTCGTTATATCTGGACTAAAAAGTGGTGTGATACTTGGACTGACAAACGAAGTGATCAAACTGTTGCATTTGCCAAGAACAGTATGGAATCTTTTTCTCGGTTTACGTCTGAGTATGTAACGATTGGTGCATTTTACGATTTCAGCAAACGAGTAACGGTTGATGATACAGGTCCGCTGATCTCCCTAACATGGGACATTCCCACAACACAGCTTGGGGGTGAGGGCGTTGCTGCCATTAATCGAGTAACAGTTGGTGTAGAATGGGATTTTTAAACAGAGAGAGATAGGTCATGGAACAAGAAAAAATAAGCAAAGAACCCCCTAAGAAAGAGCGTAAATCAATGAAAACCTCTTTTTTCCCAGCGCGAAGATTATTTGGGTTTTTCTCAAATGATTTAGCCATTGATTTGGGTACAGCGAATACCGTTGTATATGTCCCTAAAAAGGGTATTGCATTAAACGAACCATCTGTTGTCGCCGTTCGCGCAGATGCAACGCGACAAGTTCTTGCAGCAGGAAAAGCGGCGAAAGAAATGCTCGGGAAAACACCAGAGACAATTGTTGCATGCCGTCCAATGCGCGATGGCGTCATCTCTAATTTTGAACTGGCAGAAAGCATGCTTAGTTACTTTATTCGCGCTGTACAGGACCATCGACGCTCTCTTGTCCGCCCTCGTATGGTGATAGGTGTTCCTTCAGGTATAACTGAAGTAGAACTCCGTGCTGTTAAAGATTCTGCACGGCAAGCTGGAGCCCGCGAAGTCTTTACCATTCGCGAACCAATGGCAGCTGCAATTGGGGCAGGCCTAGATGTCCAAGAACCTTCAGGCAATTTGGTTATTGATATTGGCGGCGGAACAACAGAAGTTGCTATTATATCTTTAGGTTCAGTTGTGTTCTGGCGTTCTATTCGCGTTGGTGGAGATGAAATGGATCGCTCAATTGTGAACTATGTCAAACGCAAATACAACCTGCTCATCGGTGAGCGCACTGCAGAACAAGTCAAAATCGAAATTGGATCAGTTGGGCTTGAAGGTGAAAAAAAGAGCATGCAAGTCAAGGGACGTGACTTAGTTACAGGTGTTCCAAAAACTATCACCTTGACCAGTCTCGAAGTAAATGAAGCGTTACTTGAAACGGTTAGTAGTATAGTTGAAGCTGCGCGTGTTGCTCTTGAAAATACTCCACCAGAGCTTTCATCTGACTTGGTCGACCGTGGTATTGTTATGGCAGGTGGAGGATCACTCCTCAAAGGACTTGATGTGCTCCTTACAAAAGAAACAGGATTACCTGTTCGTATTGCAGAAGATCCACTCTTGTGTGTCGTTAAGGGCGCAGCGCGTGTTCTAGAAAATCTAGACAAGTATCGCGAAGCGTTAATGAAATAGCTTATGCGCAAGCCTCAGTTGGGTGGTATTACCGTCAAAAAAAAATACGGTCAGCACTTCCTTAAAGATCAGTCGGTGATACGTAGTATTATTTCTGCTGTTGAGCTAACAGATGATACATCTGTATTTGAGATAGGGTGTGGTGAAGGTATTTTAACGCGTGCAATCTTACAGACACCTGTCAAACGATTGTGGGTATTTGAGATTGATCAAGAATGGGCTGAGTATGTACGTACGTCAGTTACAGATGATCGCATAACGATCTTTAATGAAAACTTTCTCGATGTTGATTTGTTTGGGCGGTTATCTGAACACCAACCCTGGGTATTGCTTGCCAATCTTCCATATCAAGTTACGTTTCCGATTTTGCATAAGCTTCAAGCGCATCGTTCTTTGCTCAAAGAAGGTGTGATTATGATTCAGGAAGAGGTTGCGCAAAAGATTCTGAAAACATCAGGACGAGGGTATGGATATCCTTCAATTTTTTTCCAACACTATTTTATATGGAAAAAATTAGATAAAGTTCTGCCGTCGGCATTTTATCCACCACCAAAAGTCGATTCGCGGTTGTTGTATTTTAAGCCAAAGCCAGATCCAGGACAGATTCCACGAGAAGAAGAGTTTTGGAACTTTATCAAGCATTGCTTTAGGCAACCGCGGCGGACGTTGCGGAATAATCTTCAACAAACACACTATGATGTAGGTATGCTGTCGGATAAAGAACTTTCTTTACGTGCGCAACAGATGAGTAAGGATGATCTGATTACGATTTGGAAACGATTGATTACGGTATGATCGGTATACTGATTTCATCCTCTGTAAAGCAAAGGCCCTGCGCCTGTCGTTTTCTTGCGCCGCTTTGTTGTTTAGGATGATAGACCGCAGGACGTGATTGGACTCGGGCAAGATTCCTTCTTCTATGTCCTTCTTTTTTAAGAGATTCTCCAGGTTTACACAAAGCAGCGATTGTTTGTAGTTGTCCAAATGCTTTGAGCTCTATGAATGATGTTTCCGTGTGCTTCAGGGATGGTTTTGTTCTTATGCGCATAATGTTTCTTTGTGGATGAAGTTCAACAACAAGTTTTTGCCCTGTTTTTTGTGTCTCTAGTTGTTTGATGATGGCAGGAGTCACAGCTGCAAGGGGTGCCGGATAGAGAGGAAAGTTTTCTCGGTAATGTGATGCCCCCCCGCCTAAAAACCAGAGTTCGGTATGGCCTGGGCTGTAATTCCTTTTTTTGAATTTTTTATGACCGTGGGGATTATAGGCAAGGTCTTTAGCCGCTTGTTGATTATCTTTATATTTTGAACGTGGTTTATAAAAGTATGCCTTAATCTGTACTTGTGTTACATAGTCGGGCACGGTGAAGTTTGACCGTGAATGGAAGCTTCGTTTTGCAAAAAACCGCTTAAATGAGAAGAAATCTTTGGTTTGAATTCGATCGAATGTAGAATAAAACACGTATACTTTTTTAAAGAGAGTATCTGCAACATACTTATCAGTTTCACAACAAATAGGGACACCTAACATAACGGCTTCATCGACATATAGATCATGTGATTGTTGTTCTTGTCGAACTTTTCCGAGGTTGAGCATAATATTTCCACCATGGCTATACGCCACGATCCTGAGTTTTGGTTGTGTGCCGTATCGATTTGTTAATTTTTTTATTTCCCGTGCAAGGCTATCGTATAATAGTTGTGCCTCTGCATAGCGAGTGCTTGCGCTTAATAATCCTGACCAGCCGAACGTATAGTAAAGATTGGTAGTTGGTGTGTCGTTAACGGTTTTAGTTACGTAATCATAGAGGGATGCGACGGCACATGCTCCAGACGGAGCTCCACCGGGATGTGCTTGAACTGGTTTGAGCCCTAACCCTTGCATTGCTTGATTGTGTCTAAAGAATGGGTCGTTGCGTACTGCAGCGACAGCTCGATCATATGCGGAATCTTCTACATGATCACGCATCACATTGAGCAAGTCACTTGTACAAAACCTAGGCATTACAGCTCCGTGAATAAAGATTGTCATCCATACGGGGCATTCCCTCGGTGCTGGGTTAGCGTAGATTGATGTGGTGATCCCTACCATGGTGTAGAGCATCCATATGCATGATGGACGGCCCTTATTCATAATGCTCCTTTATATGATGCGGACGGAAAGAAGCGTATCATGCCCCCTCATTTTAATATAAGCATGCCAGGAGCGACTCGTGCAAGGGTTTTACTGTTTTATTGAATGATATGGGGGTGTTTCTATAGGATACATGATGAAGATTCATCAATGGAATAAGGAGGGGTCATATGATACTAAAACGCATGAGAGCGTGTCTTAAGCTTATTGGTCAATTTACAAAAGTCCTTATTAATATGACATATGGTATGTGGAAGCTGTCGCGGCTCAAAGAGCCACGGGTTACTATTTTCGGTGGAAGTAAAGTTGGTCAGGGACATGTGTACTCGCGTAAAGCAATGGAGCTGGCACAAAAACTTGTTGATCATGGTATTTCCGTGTTGACGGGTGGTGGGGCCGGAGTTATGCAAGCAGCGAATTGTGGAGCTATTAGCGACGGCACCAAAGAAATACGAAGTATGGGCATTGGATTGAAAAGTTTTGGCGATGACATTAACCAATGTGTTCAAGATTATGTGTTGATGAATCATTTCTTTTCAAGAAAGTGGTTATTGATTAACTACTCGGTTGGCCACGTATTTTTCCCTGGCGGATTTGGTACACTCGATGAGCTATCAGAGGTGGCAACACTCATTCAAACCCATCAATTGGCATATAGTGTTCCAGTGATTTTGATTGGTGTAGAGTATTGGAAACCTTTGCTCGAATGGGCAAACAAGGCCGTATCGGAAGGACTCTTAAAAGAGAAAGATAGAGGCGTGCTTGTTGTGACTGATGATCTTGATGAGGCTCTGCGTATTTTAAAAGCACGATGCGATGTTGTAAAAATGAGCACATAAAGTTGCTGTGGGATGCGATATAGGAGGATGTATGAATTCATTCTTGCTTGTAGGGGTTGGTGGCTTATTCGGAGCACTTACTCGCTATACATTCTGGGAGTATGTTCCCATGAATATTTTGGCGAAAGTGCTTGTTATTAATATGGTTGGCTGTATGTTGACGAGCTTCATGTTTGCGTTTTATGGACATGATAACCCTGTCACACTTTTTGCATGTGTTGGTTTTTTTGCCTCATTTACAGTTATTTGGCGTTTTATTCATGAGGTTGTTGAGCTGTGGGTGTACCAGTCTGCAGCAGCGGCATTACTCTATATGGTACTCATGAATCTTGGTTGCATGCTTGCGGTGATGCTGGGACGGGCCCTGGCAGTGAGGGCAATGCTCTGATTGCATGGAGAACGCATTCGAAATGGTGTGGCTCGGAAAACAGAACACTGTTCATACCGACTGAACGTGCGGCAAGAACATTGTCGGCCTTGTCATCAACAAAGATTGTTTGTTCTGCTTTAAGATCAAACGTGTCTAAAAAGAGAAGGTACATGCGCAGATCCGGCTTATGAAGATAGGTATATTCAGGCATTGGCATAAAAAAGCCATCGAAATCGTCAAAGTAATCTGGGTACAATTCTTGAAATTCTTTGAATGTTGTTGAGCCAATGTTGGAGAGAAGATAAATTTCAAACCCGCGCTTTTTAAGTTCTTTGATTAGTTCAAATGTGCGTTTGATCGGAATTTGACAGTTGGCAATGCGATTGCCTTTATCTTGGAACTCTTTAAGTCCGGGATGAATTGTTCCGAGATCATTGAGCACTTTTTCACCAACTTTACCGCTTGTTAGCGCACATATAATTCTAAAGGTGACTTTTGGGTTTAAAATGATGTTCCAGAGCCGTGGAGTCGTAAAAAAAAGTAAGAGAGCATTGGCAAGCATAGTAGGATAATCTGGTTTAAAGAGAACATGATGGAGATCAAACGCAAAAACTGTTTTATGTGGCCGTGCGGGACGAAGCGCAGTGAGATTTGATGCTTGATCTCGTTTGTACCAGGAGTATGCGGTATCAGTTCCGAATGTGGTAAGGCCAGTCATAATGGTTATTGGATTTGTTCCACATAGATATAGCATTGCGCCTAGAGTATTATATGCGTGTGTGCTGGTGTGAATGAAAAACGTCATTGCGGTGAGAATAACGATACGCTTCATACTCCTCTCCTCGAGCAAGATTACTTTTTAAGTAATCGTTTCAAATCGATTTCATAATATGATGTCACCACAAAATCGGCGTATTTTACTTGTTCTGGTTTGTTTGCGGAGTTCATACCAATACAAAACATGCCGGCTGCTTTTGCGGCACCAACTCCTGCAGCAGAATCTTCAATAGCGATGCAGTGCTTCGGAGTTAAGCGTAGTTGTTTTGCAGTGTACAAGTAAACAGCTGGATCTGGTTTACATGCATTATTGACGCGGGAGATATTATAAATATGTTTTCCAAAGAAGGTGTCGAGCTTAAGTTTTTTGTTAGTAACTTCCACTGTTTCATCAGATGCATTGGTGGCAATACCTGATTTGAGTTTGTATTTTTGAGTAATTGTTTGATGAAAATCTACAAACCCTTCAACAAATGAAATTTGCTGCTCATACAAGACATTAGCGATATCCACGAGCTCACGTACTAGTGATTGTACGCTCTCTGGGCGTTTGAGTTGATCTTTGATGACGTGGCAACATGGCTCGAGACCAGAACCACAGGTTGCGTCTAGGATGATGTGGATGGTTGTATCAGGAATTGAGGGATCCTTTTTTTTAAGCATTTGCTTAATGGCATCCTCCCAGATGTGCTCGGTTTGCACAATGGTGCCATCCATATCAAAAATGATTCCTTCATATTTCATGATCTACCCCCTAAGTTCCATATTTTCATCTCTTTGCTATACTCGTCCTATATCACAATGAACCCCATTTTTCACGGTTACTTGAGTATAGATTATGATACAACTAAAACGATTCCAATACCTGATATCGTCTGGCGCTTTCCTTAGTGTACTGGCTTTAGCGGGGTATTTTAAAGTAAGTTACCTTGTTGGGTCAAAAAATGCTTTTCTATCAGGAACAGAGATTGTCAGCCCTCTTGCCGGTTGGTTTGGAGGATTATGGTGTGTTGGAGGACTATTTCTAGGGCGCTATCTTCTTTCAGGTCTTTCAATCATGGCATTTCTTCTCCGGCGGTTGCCGGGTTTGTGTGGTGCGCTTTGTTGGGGAACTACGAATCGTATTGTGCGTGTTGGTATTCCGGTGGGGTGTATGATTCTTTTTCATCTGCATCCAATTGGGCGTATGGTTTCACCGTACACCTGGTATTGGTTTATTCCTATTATCGTATATGGAATTCGTTCGACCTCTGTGTTTGGATTATCACTTGCTAATACGTTTGTATCCCATGCCGTTGGCTCTGTGGTGTGGTTATATACCATGCCCATGGCAGCGGAATATTGGTGGTTTTTGATTCCAGTAGTTGCAGTTGAGCGTTGCGTAATCGCTAGTTGCATGGCAGGGCTGGTTAAGATAAGTGCGTTTATTCAATTGAAACTTCGCATGAACAGAACATTACGGTATAGTGGGCATCGCATTCGGTCTACACACACGATCTAGAGGTTGAGAGGATGGTGAATCACATCGCATTAATTATGGATGGTAATCGTCGCTGGGCGAAGAAACGAGCTTTCGTTCCATGGCGTGGCCATCGGGAGGGTGTTGAAGCGGTGCGTCGAGTAGTGGAGTATAGTGCCAACCGCAATATCAAGCATCTTTCTTTATATGCGTTTTCTTTGGAAAATTTTAAGCGATCCAAAGAGGAGGTTGGTTACCTTTTTGATCTTGTATTAGAGTTTGCAAAAGAAACATTACAGGAATTTATTAAAGAAAAGATTCGAGTTCGATTTGTAGGTGATCGTTCCTTATTCCCAAAACATGTTCTTCCTGCACTGGAAGAATTAGAAGAACAAACAAAAAATTTCGATCGATTATCGGTTCATTTTTTATTCTGTTATGGCGGACGTCAAGAATTGATAGCGGCAGGGCGTTGTCTTGCCGATAAGGTTCAGCGTGGTGAGCTCGCACCAGAACATGTGACCGAGGATACATTTGTGTCGTGTCTATGGACGCATGGGATACCTGATGCAGATCTCATTATACGAACGGGAGGCCAACATAGATTGAGTAATTTTTTGCCATATCAAAGCACCTACAGTGAGTTGTATTTTACGGACATGTTCTGGCCAGATATTCAGGCGCGGGATCTTGACGCTGTGTTGGAATGGTATGAACAGGTAAAAAGGAATTTTGGTAAATGAAAACCGTCTGCATGCTAGGTGAGGGGGCATGGGGGACAGCGGTGGCAACTGTACTTGCGCACAACGGCATCAAGGTAAAGCTATGGTGCCAGGATCCATCAGTTGCCAACTGCATCAAAACTCAACATCGTAATGAGCGTTATTTCCCATACTTTGCATTGAATTCACTGATAGAACCCGTTACTGATATCAAACAGGCACTTTCTGGTGTAACGTATGTATTTGTATCAACGCCGGTTAAGTATTTTCGATCAGTGTTAGAACAAGCAGGCGATTCAATCTATGAAGATCAAATATGGATCTGCTTGAACAAGGGAATTGAAAATGAGACGCTCTTGTTCCCTTCTCAAATCATAAACGATGTGTGTGATTGCTCGGTGCGAACTGCTGTTTTGGCCGGTCCTAGTTTTGCATATGATCTAGCTGCCAAGCGAGTGACGGCAGTGACTATTGCTGCTGATGATTGTGATTTAGCCAGTCAAATCCAAGGACTTATGGCTAATGAATATTTTCGACCTTATACCACTGATGACATAGTAGGCGTACAGCTTGGTGCTGCATTGAAAAATGTTATGGCGCTTGCTGTTGGTATTGCTGATGGTGCAGGTATGACTGACAATACGACGGCATTTCTGTTAACACGAGGTATTTCAGAAATTGCTCAACTAGTAAAGCGACGAGGTGGTCGTATACAGACTGTATATGGGTTATCAGGTATAGGCGATACGATTATGACAGCAATGAGTAAATTAAGTCGCAATCGTCAGGTTGGTTTGCTTTTGGGGCAGGGTAAGAGCTTGGCAACCATACAACAGGAACGACCGGTTCTTCCTGAGGGAATCAATACGGTGCGTTCTATGTACCAGATGATGGAGCGTCATGGTCTTGAGTTGCCGATTTGTCATGGTGTGTACAACATAGTATTTCACGGTTCAACGATCCATGAGCTGGTTGCATCACTTATGGCGCGGTCTTTAGAGCCAGAATGTTAAAAAAGAGTCCCCGGAGGGACTCTTTTTATGCTTTGTATGTACTTAATTTAGTCGTGTGCTGATAAAGAGAGATTGCCGTGGAGTATTTCTGAATTTTGTACAAGTTCACGCATAGCTTTAACTGTTGTTCCGAGTTGCATCCATGTTGTTTCATCAAAGCTTTCAGCCTCTAGTGCTTCTAACAGGTTTGCTGCTTGATCTAAAAGTTGCGCCCATTCTTCCGCGTTCTTTTCGGTTGCGTCACGATGAATACTGAATGATATTTCGAGAGTATTGATTTCATCTCCCTTATCGCGTAACTCTTGTGGTATTCCAGCGCATGCGTATGATCCAATTAGGGCAATTGCTAGTAGTTTCTTCACAGTCCGCTCCTTATAATAGTGGCGTCTAGATTAGATGCGGCGAGTGTAGCACAATCGGTTTAGGAATCAACTTGGAGCTGTACCGAAAGCGGTTGTGTCAGATCAACTAGGGATCCGGGAAGTGGTTTTTGGTCTAGTACAAGACAAGACCGACACACGTGATTAGCTCGTGGTTCTTTGCGATGCACAATGGTAAGTTGTGCTTGGTAATTTCCCAGCAACTCTTTGACCTCAGACAGTGGAATATTTTTGAAATCGGGAAACAGACATAGAGCATGTGAGCCGTCGCTGATGTACACATCAACCGTATGCGCATCCAGCAACATTCCTGGTTCTGGTGATTGTCCGATGCACGTGTTTTGTGGGTGGTGGCCTTTGAGTGGGTAATATTTAGGTCGTAAGCCATGTCGCTTACAGTAGTCGTCTATGATCTTTTTTTGTTTTGTTTGAAAGTTTGGGGTTATTTTTTTTGGAGGTTTACGCGATAGAGTTAGAAAGATTGGTTGGTTTTGTTTGATTCCGTGGTGTGCTGCGGGGGTTTGCTCAAGAACGGTTCCTTCTTCGAGGTCTACCTCTTCTCTGTATCCTGTAATTCTGAACATCAGGTTATGTTCTTCGGCAACCTGGGCTGCTTGTACCAATGAAAGCCCAATCACTTTTGGGGCATCATATTCTGGGACTGAAAGCATGCTATTGAGTAGCTGGTATCCCAGGGCAAAACATAAAAATGGTAATAACCACAGATAATGAGATAGGGTCATGTAACAGCTCCTTACAGGAGTGTAATGATACACAGAGAGTCAGTTTTTGCTACTACTGGAAGGTTACAACAAGGACTTGGTAGACCTATAAGCCGGATTCTGTGCTGTAGCGCAAGCTACATCGACAACCATTTATCTATGCGACATACCCGCATGAGTAACGGAACGAACAACCATCATGCTGCTTTGTCTTGCTCCCAGTGGGGTTTGCCCCCGTTCAGATTCACATCGGAACGTCGTGCGCTCTTACCGCACGTTTTCACCCTTACCATTCAGAGAATGGCGGTTCTTTTCTGTGGCACTTTCCATAGGGTTTCCCCTCCCTTGATTGGTCAAGCCTCTCAAGGCACTGCGCTCGTTAGGAGTCCGGACTTTCCTCCTACCAGCCCTAAAGGGCTGATACGCGATTGTCCAGTCTACCGGGTCCTTGGTACTGTCAAAGGAATAATAAAACGGTGCATTAACACCATCACTATAACGTTACCACAAATCATATAACCCGTATACCGGCCTAAAACAGGACTATGAGTGAGCCATGGTCCGAGCACAAGTTCGCGTAGTGTCAGGCTGCAGATTAGGGCACCATAGGGGATGAGCTGTGCGTAATTGACGGTTTGTTTTAAATGAAGGATAAGTAGCGTAATCGGAATAAGGTATATCCAGGTCACTCCAAAACGCTCATAGTACAAAAATGATTCACATCCAATGAGTATGAGTAACGGAATTATCAGGTAGGGAGAGCGACGAAAAAAAACGCATAACATGTACCAACACGAAAGCATCGCGCTGTATGGATATGCGTAGATATGTGCAATGGTGGTATCGCATATAAATAAGAAAAAGCCTAAAAAAAAACCTGTTATGCACGTAACAATCATAGTGCGCAGCACCTTAATTTATGAAGCATATGACCCAGTGAATCTATATTGACAATTCAAGTTATTCAAGTAGTTTAATCTCGTTGTTAATCACATAACATTCAAATGGTAAGGGAGACGAGATACCATGAGAAAGTTACTTTTATCAGTATTGGGATTAGCTTTGCTCGGTGGCGCGATGTATGCCGGACCTAGCGAAGACGAACGTACTGTAGAACCGAGAGAAGAAATTCCCACATTGAGAACCCAAGGATCTTTTGAGCACGCTCTTATTTCCAATACCCGTTGGATTAAGGGAAATAAGATTAAATCAGCTTCCATTGCAACCTTGGCTGTATTGCTTTACATGTATGGGCCAAAAGGTGTTCTTGCTCTTGCTAAGAGCGTCAACAGCTGGTGGTGCGGATGCCCAGTAGAAGTTGAAGAATGTGATGAGGCAGTAGAAACAGCAGAAGTGGTGAGCTAACACCGACTGTTCATCAAGAAATTTGAAAAAAGGCCGCGAATTACAGCGGCCTTTTTTCATGAGTGGGTTTCTTAATCATGCGCATTATACGTTACTTTTTTGTTATAGCTGCGTTGAGCGTTGCATGTGCGTGGGGCATGTTTGTCTTTTTGCTTCATTCAAAAACAGTCGATTTTTCCCGTTTAACACACTATGACCCAGGACGGCCAACTATTCTTCTGGATGATGAAGGCAATGAATGGGCTCGGTTTCAATATGATAAACGTGAGTTTATCGGTATTGATAAGATGCCAGAGCACGTTATCCATGCATTTATAGCAGCTGAAGATCACAAGTTTTTCACGCACTCGGGTATATCATACAAGGGTATTGTGCGCTCTATCTTAGTGAACCTTTACCATCGTCGCTATGTACAGGGTGCCTCCACCATTACACAGCAGCTGGTGCGGCATCTTTTTTTTGATCTGAAAAAAACGTTTAAACGAAAATTGCTTGAACAATTTTATACAGTGCTGATCGAACGACAATTTACAAAGCACCAAATTCTTGAAGTATATCTGAACCATATCTGCTTTGGGCACGGAATTTATGGGGTTGAAGCCGCATGCCAGCGTTTCTGGGATAAATCAGTAACCGATATCTCGATTGACCAGGCAGCAACACTGGCTGGTATTATCCAAAATCCAGTCAGGAGAAGTCCGATTAATCATCCTCTCTCGGCGCAACAACGTCGAAATACGGTTTTGCGTTCCATGTATAGGTTATCTCTTATTACTGATATTCAGTATGCGCAAGCTATTGCGAAATCAGTAAGCGCTCGTGATCAAGATGCGCAAACCATTGCTCCACATTTAAAGGAAGAGATACGGCAGTTTCTTGAAGAGAGATTTGGGCGGACTGCATTATATGAGGGGGGACTTACTGTACAAACGACCATGAACAAAAAAACACAGGCGTTGGCGCAGCGGTATTTTACCAAACAGTTTGAAGAGCTTCGAAAGAAAGTTCAAAAAGATGTTGATGGCGCATTGGTTTCGATTGATCCGCAATCTGGTGGCGTAAAAGCATTAGTAGGGGGGGTTGATTTTGGTCGTTCTAAGTGGAATCGTGTGCTTCAGGCACGGAGGCAGATGGGATCAACATTTAAACCAATTGTATATGCTGCAGCGATTGAACAAGGCAAAACCTTTGCCGATACCGAGATGGACGAAGCATTTACACGTGAAGATCACAATAAACTATGGCAACCAAAGAATGTGACAAGACGGTTTGATGGTCAAATGACGCTTGCATACGCGCTTTCACATTCCAATAATATTGTCACGATTAAGACGTTGCTTGATGTTGGTTGCGAGCGTATTGCAGAGTTGGGAAGGAAGTGCCGTTTGAAAAATGTTCCAGTCTACCCATCAATTGCGCTGGGATGTATTGATGCAACTCCGTTTGAGAATGTTGCAGTATTTAATATCTTCGCGAATCACGGTGTTTATGTTGAGCCACATTATATTAGCTGGGTCAAAGATAGGTGGGGTAAAAAAATTTACCGGCATCAACCGGTCGAAGAACGTATCTTCAGTACTCGCGTGAGTGATCAGGTTGCAAAAGTCCTCAGTATAGGCATGGAGCGGAAGCGTAGGATCTATCCTCGTAGTTGGATATCATGTGAAGGAATTGGTAAGACAGGAACAACCAATGATTGTCGTACTAGTTGGTTTGTTGGATCCACACCAACGTTGACGACTGCGCTTTATGTGGGGTGTGATGATAACCGGTCAATGGGGGATCGCGTGTATCCAACAGCAACAATCTTCCCAATTTGGTTGCGCTTGAACCGTGACATTGATTCATCTAAAAAAACATTCGATTTTGATCCATCGTTACAAGAACTATGCATTCATTCAAAAACAGGATCAACAACTATAGATCCAGATAACCCAGAGGCGTACACAATTCTTGTGTGACGAACAATTGAGTTTGTAAACAAAACTCTGATAGTCTGGAGCACGGACTGCGTTGTCGATAAAGGAGTAGGTAAATGAAAAAGATCCTTATAGTAATCGTTATGGCATGTGGCGTACTGATGGCCACAGAGGAAGATGAAAATAAGTTAAATGGGTTCATCTCATCAATTGGCAGCAGTGTTTCAGGTCTTGGGGGTATGGGTGAGGGGATGGGAACCATGGTTGGTGTTGTTGCGGAGAAGTACAAATATAGCCTTAAGCTGCTGAAT
This sequence comes from Candidatus Babeliales bacterium, assembly GCA_016929235.1. NCBI lineage: Bacteria > Candidatus Babeliae > Candidatus Babeliales > Candidatus Babeliales bacterium. The sequence continues at coordinate 316,901 of JAFGJD010000004.1, forward strand.
GAGTCGCCAATACCGCTTAATGTAGCAACCTACAGAATCACTCCAGCTCTTGGTGCAGATGTCTATACTAATGATCTGTTGAATGAAACAACCGTTGTTGCTGGTTCAGATTCTGGTGATTTTTTTAAGGATCAACAATTAAAATTTACCATCAAGGTTCGTGAAAATAGTACATCGGGTCGTGAGTTGCTCATGCGTCGTGAAACAGAACTAGGTGATACGGAAGCAGAAGGATACTATGATACAAACTATATCCGTGGTTACGTGCATGGCGGTGATATTCGTGTTGAGTATCTAGGACCAATGATTCAGGATACAAACTTTGTAGGTACGTTTTATAACAATACCGATGACCAGGTGAAGGTAACATTTCAAAAAGGTGTAAGGACTTATAGCAATATTTCGTTAGACCCTCATTCATTCAATTTAATTAATTCAGATGAAGAAGCTCCTATTCGTCCATCCGATGGGGAACAAAGAAGTCTGCAGTTTAATAGTAATGGTGTTACTGTCACTAAACCTATCTCTGCAGAGGGTATCTCAGGTGTTCCTTATATATATGAGATTTATAAAAAGGATGGACAGCTTAATGTACATCTCCAGGGATTTACACTAGGTAACTTTGACCAAATGCCACTCAATGCTTCTGGGCAACAAGATCCTTCCCGGTTTCGTGATGTGAATCCGGTACCATGCAGTATCTGGCTCAAATCTGCTGTTCAGGGTATCCCGCCTGCTGAAGGAGAAACAGCACCATTGTATTTTGATGAGCCATACGAAACCTGGGCTATCTACAAGACCAGTGACTACTCAGTCCGTGTGAAACTTGAAACAGGGAAATCAACTGATTTTAATCTGATACGTCCAAGCATTGAACAAAAAACAGGCATCCTTTACGTTGTTCGTGTTTTCGGTTCTTCAAGCCAAACACAATCGTTTCTTGATCGGCTAGCCCGTGGCGATGTGGGGTTTGATTCCCCATATGTTGATGCAACCCGTATCCCTAGAGGTGATATAACGCTTTCGCTCTTTCCGAGTGATGCTGGATTGATTGAAGACGGAGGAGTAAAGGCTGCCCTTCTCATGACCGATGTTTATTTGCCGATGGGAATTGGTTCTTCTCGCATGTATTATATGATTGAACCTACTATTTTGCAGCCGGATGATCTTGCACTTAAGATAACAGAATATCTTACTGATGAATTCAGAACACAGGCAATTGTTGATGAGATTAAAGCTGCAATTCCATCCTGGATTATGGCATATGCACAATCTCAGTCAACGCAACCTATTCAGGACTATCTCCAGGGGAAATTGATTAATAGCGCGATTCCTACTTCGATCTTAACTGGGCCTCTCAGTGTCAAAAACTACCCAGCATTGCGCTTTGCAGGTATGAACTTTTTTGCGACACCAATAGAAGGCATAGATGTCGTTGAACACGTTACGGCTTAACAACAAGCTTCGTGAGATGTTGATGTAGCTTCATTATCTCGTGACCACGAATCAGTAAGGCATGGTTTGCTCGTTGCTTAGTGTAGGCTCGTGCATTGTGAAGTTGATGGTCATTATTTTTTAGCTCAAGCGGAATAATACAACATTTTTTTTGAAAGAATGCTAACTCGGCAAGTGTTCCTGCTCCAGCGCGTGAAAGCACATAATCCGATGCACAATAAATATAATCAAGATGCTTTCGGAATGTGAAGCAGTAGGATGGGATGTTGTAGTTACTGTAAAATGTGTTCCATGTGTTGACGTCCTGCGAGCTTCCAACTTGGTGAATGATCTGTACCGATGCATGCACATAAGGATGTTGATGGATCCATGCATGTATCAATTGGTTAAGTTGTAGCGATCCTTGTGACCCTCCTAGAATGGTTATTGTGAATCGATTCTGATCTAGCCCTAACGATGCGCGCGCGGTACGAGGGTCTTGTTGCGTGTGGTGGAGGTGGTACTTAACAGGGTAGGGCGCTATGGTGCACGACCGTTGCAAGATGGTTTCAGTTTCGTGATACGTGATGTTGATTTTATCTGCAAAACGTGCGAGTAGCTTGATAGTTGCTCCAGGTTGTACATTGACTTCATGTAGTTCGATTGGAATTCGTAGCAACCATGCCGCCATGCAAACTGGTAGTGCGACCAGGCCCCCCGTTGTGTGTAGACGCTGTGGTTTATGTTTGCGAAGTTGTGTGAAGCTGATCCACCATGATCGGATCATGCCCAAGAAAAACCATGGCCATTTGAAAGGGTTACGGTAAGGAATTCTTCGTGCGGTTGGTAATGGGACATGATGTATTGCACCATGTTGTTGCATGATAGAGCGGTCAAGAGACGCGTCTGTTGTAAAAAAGATAATCGTTTGACGAGGTTCGTGTTCACGAAGATTATCTGCAAGTGTGATGCATGGAATAATATGACCACCGGAATGGCCCGCGACAAAGCAGGTTGTTAATGGCGCTTGAGGAGCTTCTTGCATAATGCTCTTTCATGTTCGTTGTGTGCAAGTGAGAGCGCCTTATTGGCGTACTCACGGCTTTCTTTTTTATGTTTTAACTTTTTGTGTGTTAATGCAAGATGATGATTAATGTGAAAATCATTGGGAGTACTGATCGCAAGCTCTTCCAAAAGAGCATGAGCTTGTTTATATTTCTTCTCTCTCATCCAGATGATGGCCTGTGTATCAAGAAAATGAGGATTGTGAGTTTCATCTCGCAAGGCAGCATCGAGGTGCTGTTGTGCTTGTTTGATATTTTTGCCATCGGTTGCGTAATAATATGCTAAAAGATTATGCGTTGCCTTATGTGCTGGAATAATCGTGAGCGTTTGGTCAAGTAATGTTTTCATGTGAGTGAAGTTTCCAGTTTGATAATGAATTGCTGATGCTTGGTACAAAAGTGATGCTTTGAGATGGGGATCTTTGGCTGCGGTAATCATCGACTCAAGGAGTGTAAGCGCTTTTTTCGGAGCATGTGTTCGTAGATAAAGGTCAACAAGATACAGTTTTGGCACAACAGCGTTCGGGTGTTTTTTTGAAACTCGTTGTAGCGTAGTCATGAAAATATGGTTCAAGTTTGCTGGTGCTTCTGCTCCGCGGACTATTAGGTGTCCCGCTTTAAACCAGAGTGGGTTCTCAGGCTCCTTGTTCATCCAGCTTTCTAGTAAAGAAAATGCATCTGTTAATTGATTATTTGTTGCTAATGCATTGACCTTAATAAGGACCATTTTGTTATTGGGTGGTGGTGAATCTTTGTGCAATAGTAGTTGTGCAATCTGATGTTCTACAGATGGGTCTGGTCCAGTTAATTCAAGGAATGCGGTATAGCCACTCAACGCTTCTTTGATGCGGCCTTGTTGTTCGTGAAGCAATCCTAATAATAACCATCCTTTATCAAAGAGTGGATGAAGAGCTACACTTTTTTGTGCATCCTCTAATGCCTGCCTGTGGTTTTTGAGGGTCATCTGGATTTGTGCTCTCAGAAAGTATAATAGGCAATGACGGGCTTCTTCGCGCGAAACCGTTAGGTAGTCATCAATGAGCTGCAATGCTTCCTTGGGATTGTTGTGTTGTGCATGTTCGGTTGCAGCATAGAATACTGTTTCAAAATGATGAGGATTTTTATTTAAAAGGGCAAGTGTCTTTTCATATGCGGCATCTGAATTGCCAACAAATTCGAGCGCCTGCGCATATTGTAGTTGTAATGCGTCATCATGTTGGAAGTGGTGGTCAAGTTGTGACATAAGCATAACAACAGCTTGAAAACGATGCGTAGTAAAGAGGTAATCAATAAATCCCTTATATACATCCGGAGATTGCGCATTTTGAAGTGATTCTTGAAATGCGTTAAATGCCGTGTTGTCATTGCCAAGTTGATTATTGTACTGTGCCCAAAGTGCAGAATGGTATGACGGTACATACGCATGAAGGGAAAGTATAAGACAGCTACATGCAAAGCTTAATAAGACAGATTTCATGGGTGCTCCTGGTTACAACATTTAATCCGAAATGCTTTCAATACTGAGCGTAGCTGTTCGTCAGTAATAGTTTCAAGAGCTGCCAATTCCTTGGGTGAGAGTGTAATGGTTTTGTCCTCCTTATGTATCTGAGGAACAATGTTTGGTTGTATTGTTTGTTTTCTAGCAACGGCTTTGAACCGAAGGTGTGTGATGCGCGGCGCATCCAAATGTTCATTGATGGTCGCAAGGAGAACAGGCGTAAGTAGATAGAGTTCTTGCAGCCAGCTCGGTTCGTAGGCGCCGATCGTAACAGTATTATTGTTGACGTGTACAAGACATACGTGCTCGCTTAATTTTCCCATAATGGTATCCCACTCGGTTATGAGTTTGCTTTTCCATGAGGGAGTAGTGTGTAAGAACTTTTGTAATGTTTGCTTGATATGGAGTGTCATAGTTTTGTACCATTGCCCGGATTTATGTCGCCTAACTATAGCGAACTTACTGAAGGAGAACAAAGTATGAAGAAAGATTTTCAGGTACTTTCAGACACCGCTGATTTTAAGTTGCGTGTTTTTGGTGCGACTTTGCATGATGTTTTTCGCAATGCTCTCGTGGGTATGTTTCAGGGTATGAGGCCGCAGTCAGATCTCTGTGTGTACACTGGAAATCGATTGAGCTGTAAGGACTATATGGGTCGTCATGAATTTGATGTTGATGGTTCCGAGGTGAGTTCATTGTTAGTTAATTTTTTATCGCACGCGCTGTCATTATCTGCTCAATATAATGAGGTGTATTGCGATGTTACTATCTCGTC